>CANNLO010000169.1 GCA_947505055.1 Methylococcaceae bacterium
GGGTAACTGGTCAACCAATAGGTATACTCAGTCAGGCGCTAGAACGGCTGCAAATCCGCTCAGCCACGATGCCATTACTAATTATCCAGGTACGCGTTATTATCTGTCTTTAAATCAATCGTTGATGGATTTTGCAAAGTTTTGGGCCTGGCGACAAGCGACTAAAGTCGAAGATCAATACGCGACTGAAGCCATAGAAGCCCATAACCAGCTTATGTTTACTGTGGTCGATCGTTATTTTAGTGAATTGCAAGCTGAAGATGAGCTGTCTTTTGCTCAAAGCGAAACACTAGCCACTGAAAAAAAGTTAGAGCAAATACAAAAGCAATATGCCAAGCAATTATTAAAAATAACCGATCTTTATGCGATGGAAGCACGATTAGATCAGCTTAAGGCCGCTGAAATTGTTGCAGAAAGCAAGCGTGTTACCGCTCAGGCAGGTCTTAGTGAATTGACCGGTAGCGCCTCGGCTGGGCTTAGTAAACTGAGAGATAACGTTGATTACCCAGAAATTCAAGGTGATTTAAAGCAATGGTTAGACATGGCGCAAAGCCAAAATCCGGCTATTGCTGCCAAGCAAAAAGCCATTATTGTCGCTGAAACCAATGTAACGGCGCAAAAAGTTAAGCATTTACCCACCGCTGATTTACAGCTTAATTACTTCAATACCAATACCGGTTATCAAAGTAGTCAACAACCGCCTTTTGAGGTACAAACGGCGGCGATTAACGTTAATGTCCCTATCTTTTCAGGTGGCACCACGACTCATCAGATATCCGAAGCACGCTATCGTTTACAAATGAGTAAAAACGATAATGAAGCCACGATGCGCAGTATTACTAAAGAAACCAGTGATGCTTTTTTAAGCACTAATGCCGCGACGCATAGCATTAAGGCTTCGCAAAGAGCCTTAGAATCAACGCGTAAATCACGAGAAGCCATGGAGAAAGCTTATCAATTAGGCGTGGTGACCATTAGCGATCTGATCAAAGCACAAGAAGAGGAGTTTTCAGTTAAAAAAGACTATGCTATGGCTAAATATACCTATATTAAAAACCGTATTCGCTTTATGCATGCCATAGGCTCTATCGGTGAAGAAAATCTACATGAAGTGAATAACTGGTTAGAGACTAAAAGCCAATAAAGTAGGTCTGGAGTAAAACAGCTTCAGCTGTTTTAAAATGTAATAGCTGAAGCTATTACATTCGAAACCTTACATTTCCTGCCCCCATATAACGATAACCCACTAAAGCTTATTAAGAAAAGTAGCCAACCAAAGACTTAAGGTGCCTTGCCATGTTTGTCGATAAATACCGCAGACAGCCAAGAGTCTAAATCTATCTTTAAACTTAGCGGTTCGTAAGGTTCCAAATAGCTCAAGAATTTCTCTATTATCTTTAGTCAATAAATACTTAATTGAGCTCAGTGCGGCATAATTAATGTCATTCCAACGCTTAAAGCCACCATTCCAAGCAAAAATAAAGCGATCATATCTCGCACCTATTGATCTATTAGCACCTACTAGCGCTTTAGGATGTTGTCGATAAAGTATGCTTGGCTTAGGATCATAATAAACGATGCCACCCGCGCCTTTAATTAATTGATATAACCACCAATCATGTGACACCACGTCTTGCAAGCCAGCTTGCTCTATAAGCTCTTTTGCGGCCTGATTAAAAACCATGGTATTGCTACCGGCAATACTTTGTATCAAGGCATTACGAAAGGATCTAGGTAAGCAAAATAAAGGTGAATAACCCAAAAAATTTAATTGCTCATCAACGGATTGAGTACGACCACAATAAAGCCTAGGAATGTCTTTATCTAGCACTGAATCAAAATAAGCTAAGGCTCTTTCTAGCTTGTCGCTCATCCAGACATCATCTTGATCAGAGAAGGCATAAAAATCCGCTCGTATTGAAGGGTCACAAGCCATAGACAAAAAGTTTAAGCAGAAGCCTTGCTTAGGGCCTGCTCGAGTTTCTAGGCGCTTAGCGCCCCATTGCTGCTGAAACTGCTGGGCCAGTAGCAAGGTATCATCGCTAGAGCCATCATCACTCAACACTATTCTCCAGTTAGAGTGAGTTTGCAGCGTTATGGAGTGTAGCTGTTCTGCTAAAAATTGCTGTCCATTGAAGGTGGACATTAAGATGGCAATAGAATGGGAAGTCATTTAATAGATAAATACTGAAAAATTAAATAATTTAAACAAGTTTATGTCATGGTCTGTTTAACAACAAGTCACTTATATCTTTTGTGCGATTATCTCACAATTCCTCTCCCACAATAGTAATCATCCAATACTATATTCTTTAACAGATCTGATTCTAACTTTGATTGCTGCACAATAAATGCGTCATACAATTGTTTCGCGACCTTAATGGAAGGCTTGTAACTGGAAAGGATTTGTTCACGACAATTTATTGCATCATGGGTATAACGAATAACGCCTTTCTGAAGTTCTGCCCTAAAGTTAAAACCTTCTATTTCATCGCTGGACAACTCGCGATAGTGAGTCATTAAATGATTATTTTGATCCAGTTCGTAATGTATGACTTGAGCTGTGCTTGAGCTAAGAAATTTTTCAAGCAAAAAACTATTACCATACATCAGTGGAGTAGGGTTCAATAAAGGTTCAATATCTTCCAGAAAGCACCCACGGATTATTACGTCGTGCATTTCAGCAACTTTGACAGCCCTCTGATCGGTCATCAAGTAGTAACCATGTACCGGTGTAGAAACCAATCTATTGAGATAATTTTGAATAGTTCCGCCATATCCAATATCCACCACGGCCTGGCGACCTAGCTGCTCAAGTCCCATGTCGTCGAGATAATGTTTCAGCGCATCGTATTCGAGACTTGCATTAGCTATGATCTCTGCTGCCAATGCATTCAATAATGGTAACAGATGATCAACCTGCTCATTTTGTACTTCAATCGAACTATTGCGTTTCCATTGCACTTGATTTTCGAGCAGTTTCCAGCGAGATTCACTCAACTGTAAGCCATAGCGTTCATACAGGAAGCTACTGATTGTGTTTGTGTAGTAGGTAGCTTTTGCGATAATCAGAATATCAGCAAAAGTTTCAATCATAGGGACGCTAACGGCTCTGCGTGAAAGGACTAAATAATCTGCTTGCGGCAAGCCATCAAGCCCTTCTGTCCATAGATCGTAGACTTGCTTTATCAATTGACCTTCGCGAGCAAGGAAATAGAGACGATCAATCTTATCGTGGAGTGCTTTTTCTATAAGCCATTCTGACATTCCAACCAATAGTGGACCTATTAAGCTATAACCAATGTTGAAGGGACTCGGCTGTATCAGCGAGTAAGGATCAAATTGGGGATAGCTGATTGCAGAGAAATTTTGTTGCAGAACAAGGCCTAATGTAAGCTCATCGTTTATATCTCCGTTTCTCTCGGTTGTTTCGATCAATGAATGAAATCGAGGTAGTCCCCGAGCAAACTCAATGGGTTTTAGAACATGAATAGCAAGCACGCCCTTATCGCAGGGTATTTGGATATCAGAACGCTCGTTATCTCCTATCATCAGCATCTCCGCTGGACTTATCCCATATTTGGAGAACACATACTCATAAAGTTCACCGGTATCTTTACGTAACCCTATTTCATTGGATAGAAATAACATGGTCCAACCATTAATGCCATTGTTTTGTAGACTGGATTCAATAACAGTGCGAGGCAAAAACATGTCTGAAATTAACACGACAGGCTTTCCTGTAATCAAGGCCTGCTGATAAAGCTTTACAACCTCAGGTCTTGGCTTAACTGTCGCCTGCTCGACTTTCTGCTCCATGTCTCGAATTTGCGTTAGTGTCTCGTCGGATAAGTCCGTCAACTTTGTCAGTCTAGCAAATATTTCTGTCATTCCAATATCTTTGCCAGCCGCTTCGCGAGCTTGGCCTTCGGCAATTGATCGATACTCTAAATAGAGCTGTCCGGCTCTCCCACCAATGCGCTCTGCAACAATGGCTTTCACTGATTCAGCATCCAACAGCGGTCGACATAGCAGGGTATCGAAGATGTCAAAGGCAATCAATTTGATTGTAGGATCAGCTAACTGATTGACCATGGACTGAAAAGGGCGCGAGAGGTATTGCTGAAAGCTCCAGGCAGACCACGTTGGGTTCTGCAGGTCCTTGATAATACCAGACCTATAGCCTTGTTTTAGTGTAGATAAAACCAAAAGTCGTTCTAAACAATGTGCAAAAGTACCATCGAGTTGCCCTGTTTCTTCTGCAAAGTCGTTAAGAGTAATCCCAGTATTAAAAAGTGGCTTAAGGGCATTGCCCTTGACCCAAAACATAGAACCAGCGGGAAAGTCGAAATAGCCTTGGGGAACCGTGCTGATGCCAAGGCGAGCGCACCAGACGGCACCAGCGGCCTTATTGGCCAGCCAGGTATTGGCTTGATAGGGTAGCAGCGTATAATTCTGCGGATAAACAATACCACATGGGGCATCCCCCTGCATGAGCGCAAAGATACTGCGTATACGCTTTTCGCTACCCAACAAATTGCCACAGAGATATTGACGCCAACCTTCGGTTGCCCCGTTATTGTACAACGATTTTTTGCTATGCAGATGAGCAATATAGCTATAGTTCTTCAAACGCGAGCCAAAGGTGCAAAACATCGGGGCAATATCTCGCCCACGATTAGGCGCCTGTTCTATAACCAACTTGCCTCGCATTGCAAGATCGGCGAAGGCTTTTCGGCATACATTAATGCCTTCTACACTAGCGACAGAGACATAAAGGTCGTACTCGAAAGGCATGTTTTTTAGATATTGAGTAAACTCGTCTGCAAGGTCGTGGTAGTACATATGCAGATGGATGGCGATATCTCCTTCTGCCTGCTGCGCCTGCGGCAGCGTATCGATAAGAAGCAATTGGTTATCTATCGGAATGGTATTGGAGCATAATGCAGTAGCATTCCATTGCTCATAGTGAGGCATCCCTTTGAATATCGAACTAAAGCTTCGATAAGCCCAATACAGGAGTTGATTGCGATATTGCCCTGGTAGACGCCAATAAAACCTTTTTCCATGATGAATGAGACGTGCACGCACAATACCCATAACCAGACCGCGTTCGCCTCGTAGCAGTCGCGATGGTAAGCGTAGTGGCCGAGTAACAAGCCAACTGTTTGAACTATAAAGAGCAACAATCTGCCCATCACGTTCAGCCACAGCCTGATTGAGGCCTACGACCTGTCCTTCACGTTCAGCCACAGCCTGATTGAGACCTTCAATCTGCGCTTCACGTTCAGCCATAGACTGATTAAGGCCTACAATCTGCCCATCACGTTCAGCCATAGACTGATTAAGGCCTTCAATCTGCTCTTCACGTTCAGCCACAGCCTGATTGAGACCTAAGACCTGCACATCACGCTCGACCACGGCTTTATTCAACTTTGCCTCGTGCATCTCTATACAGGACATAATATTAAACAGATCATCATGTCGCCATTCTTTAAACCATTTTTTGTACAGATCGGCTTTTACTTGCTGCTCAATTAGAGGGTTAGGTCTGACGCCCTGACCGGATGCCCCGCCAATTCGATAATAAGCACTAAAATGAGGCGCAAAAAAGAAATCACCGTAAGCGGCAGCCTGCAACCAAAAATCCCAATCCTCATATAAATCGAGTGATTCATCCATGCGACAACCGTTATCTACAATTGACCTAGAAAATAATACCGCATGAATTGGAATATAATTTCCTGCCAATAACCGCGTTCGATCAAATGCTTGGCCAAAATTATTGCCGATGGGTTGTTTTTGTTCGTTTACCCCCGTCACACAACTATAAGCGACTTTTTTATCTGGATTGAATAACAATGCCTCTATGAGTAAGGATATATGCTCTGACGTAAACCAGTCGTCATCGTCAAGGAAGACTAGATAGTCTCCTTGTGCATTACTTAAACCTTTATTACCTGCACGACTTCTGTACAAACTTTCTTCGCTATCGAGAAATCTTAGCGGAAAGTTTCCGCACCAATCACTCAGTGATGAATGTCCTGCACCTTTAGCATTGACTACCACGACTTCAATATGGGCATAGGTTTGCAAAGCAACAGAATCCAGCGCTTCTGATAAGGTGTGCCTATCCATACTGCGGATAATTACAGAAACCAGAGGTAGATCAGTATGGTCTAAAGCTAAGCCTAAGGCTCTTTGGCGCTGATGTTCCGATTGGTAAAGCTTAAAGGGATCATTTGTTAATGCTTCGGCAGAAACCAAAATAAAGGCTTCGGCAGCTGTTACTTCAGCAGGTAGTGTGTAAGTTCTGTAGCGATTGAGTGCGGCAATATCTAAATCATAACGTTGCTGCTGGTTTTGCGACACGAAACATTCCATTGCCAATTTTTTTCGTTCAGCAAGATCGCTGATATCAAGTAATAGGTTGGGGTGTAGTGGAACCCCAACTTCATATAATGCTAATTGGGGTTTGCTGGGAGCTCGTCTAACCGCTTCAATAACACACATCGCAAGCGCACGATGATCAGGGTGCATTTCTAGCAATGAAGGTGTATATATTAAGTCAGCAGTGCTGAGCTCGATGGTCTCCATAATGCGTTGAATTAAGGCTTCCCCATAGGCGATGGCACGATCGGGTAAGCGCCAAAATTCTGGTTCACCATAACCTAAAATAGTTGCCGCCTTAAGGCTTTCGGCTTCTCTTTTTGCGATGACTGTAGATTTTTTATCACCTTCAGCACCAAAAGCACCATCGCTTACAATCACAACATGCACTAAGGTTCCCGCCGCAACATGACGTAAAATGGTGCCGCCACAACCAAATACTTCATCATCAGGATGAGGTGCAAAAACGACTACAGAGCTTGCACTAATGCATTGAGTTGCCTGATAAGGGATCAGTTTATTTTCCATTAAGATGAGTAAGAAATATTTCGAATAAGGTTTTAGTGAAAATCAGTGTCACCAGCCATCAGCCACCAACGATCAAGCAGTTTACTGGCCGGAAGTCCTGGTGTCCAACTGTTATGAGGAATAGTGATGCCCGTCGGACTTATTTCTCCGGCATTTGCGATAAATAAATAGGTGTTTTGTTGCGTTATCCAAGTATAAGCTTGTGACTTACCCAAACTCCATGTTAGTCGACGCAAACAATGTACCAAGGTGCTTATATGTCGCGGCTGAGCAATAACATCGACTAGTTCTATTTTATCATCTTGCATGCGTAACACCATAATGCCTAAAGTTAGACCCGTGAATCTTGATGATACTTGGTAGAGTTTATAATCTAAGGTGGGGTGTAGTAGGTAGCGATGATTTATATAATTCCAGTCGCGTACACCAACGACCTGTTGTTTTAAGGCTTTGGCCATTTTTCGCCACAAACGATTAATTGTTGCTGCGTTGTTATGATTCAAAGGTCGCAGACGAACCTTGTAACTTAGGCGTGTGTTTAAAGCCGGCCAGGTCACTTGCATCAGATCACCTACTTTATCATACAGACCTAAATGCACACTGAGCTGGTAGGCTCTTGCTGAGGGAAAACCAAAAGCGATGGGATAGCCTTGCTGCTCTCCAACGTAGCGTTCCAGAAACTGTGTTGCGACCTGAAAGAAGGGGCCTTTGCGAGATAGCGTGCCTCGGTATTTAGGGTGAACCATAACATCGCCGATATGTATGGCGGTTACTGGGGAGCCAAACAAATGAATAGCGCGTGGCATGCCGCCATAAAAAGCGATGATTTGGTTATTCTTGCAAACTAATGTGCCTAGAGCGTCGTGATCTTGATATTTCCAGCGCCAGAGTTCAGGGGGCATCTTATATCCGAAGGCTTCCTGAAATAAATCTAAAAGTTCATCTTCATTATTCGATCGCGACCATTCCGTTATCCAAGAATATTGCTCAATTGGTTTTTTCTTAAATTGCAAAAAGCCATATCCGTATTGGCCATTATGATATTTATTTAAATGTTCTTGAGCGGCTAAAATTAAGCCATCAATTTCGTTACTGTCTAACTCAAGTTCAGCTACCAGCTCGTTCTGATATTTGACTACGGCGTTCAAAATGTAGATGTCGGTGGGTAATGCTTGATTGCTTAGATCAATTTGTTCAATAAGCTCAAAGCCCAGTGTGCTGCCAAAAGAAATGTAATTGTCAATCCAAGGTAGCCCTGGCTCAGAAGAAGATGGTTTGCGTAGTGACAACTCATCCATAATAATGATTTGTCCGTCATTCTTAAGTAAAGATGAGGCTTTTTTAAATAAAACTTTTGTATCAATGTACTGGGCGCTTTCTTGGAAAATAATCAGATCAAATTTTTGCTCATCTGTAAAGTCTTCTAGTCGTTGGCAGACGACAGGTAAGTTTTCACCATAACGATTTTTCGCGTAGTTGATTTGGTGTTCGTCAGGCGTGATTCCAATCACGTCATAACCTGCTTTTACCAATTTGGCAAGTTTGGTTCCTAAGCCTATGCCGACCTCCAGAATTCTGCAGGGACATGGTGTTAAATATGAGAAAAGCAGGTCGGTTGCACGTTGTTGAGCCCTTTGTATGTTTTGGTTGTCATCTTGTTCAAACAACCCATAGTGCAGGTATTCAAAATCACCATAATCTCTGCAAAGGATGTGAGCATACACATTTAACGGGAATGTAAATTTCTTATACGCTAACACGATTTATTTCCTTTAAATTTCACTATAAACTAGAGACAATGCCCTTCACAATAAGCCACTGTAATATTTGTGGTCTTACTAAAAGTAGATTTTCTAGGATCGGGCGTTGATAACCGCAGATTGCTGCTGCCTCTAAAGCAGCATCGGCGATTGAAATATTATTAATAGCTTTTGATTTTGACAAGAGACCATTAAAATCGAGCTCAGTCAAACAGTGTAATTCGCGCTTCAGCTCATCATGAATCACTGGTAACCAATCTGTTCCATTATGGGCTATAGCAATAAAATTATGAGCCTCTATCCATTCTAACCACTCTAGGGGTTGGATGCCGGCCTCCATCATAGAAAGAGGTGAAAATTCACATAAAATTTTAACATCTGGGCTTTTGTTCAAGGTATCACTCAAGCCACGCAAGGCAAATAACTCAAAGCCTTCTATGTCGATTTTGATTAAATCGAGGGGGGCGAGATTAAGATCATCACCTCTGCAAACGGGGACTTCTGTGGATGAGCCATCACAGCAAACAGAGTCATAGAGGCGGTGCATCCCAATATTGTCTTTGCTGCGAAAAAGTTTCGCAGTGCCGCCCGCTTCACCCAGCGCTAGCTGATGTAAGTGAACGCAAGCCTTTTTTTGAAAATCTTGGGTATTAGCATCCAGTAAGGCAAAATTATCGGAGTCTGGTTCAATGGCATGTACAAGACCGGAAGAACCA
>CANNLO010000170.1 GCA_947505055.1 Methylococcaceae bacterium
ATTGAAGCCGGTGTTGATGTCGATTTTCCACACGTTATGGGTTCTGACGCAGGTTTAGACTCCACCCTTTTATGCCTCAATTTCTATCCTCAGAACCGGTGTTTTTTTGAGCAGTTGTGTTAGTTTTTCTTGATCAAGAAGCTCAATGCCATAGCTACCAGCTAACGCTAAGGCTGGCAGAGCAAACATCTTATTTGTTGCTATAATTCGACGAAAACTGATATTTCGGTGTTTCTGCTGATAAAGCACTGTTTCATCGACAAGGTCATTAACCATATTATTTCCAATTTCGACAGACTCATGACTGTCTGTTTTACACTTTATAAGTAGTCCGTCAGCTTCACGAATCGCCACAACATCAAACCCTCCAACGCCTTGATTGGGTGTTCGATAGACCAGCGGATAACCTTGCTTAACAAATAGCATAACCAGCAAATCTGTTAACGTATCGTCATTCATTTTCTGAACGTCATCTTCAGTAACCAGTAAATCTTGAAAAGCAGTGCCGCCTTCTGGTGCGCCCAAATCCTCAAAGCTGGAACCTGATAAATCACCGCAACCGTTCAGCATGTCATCAGAAAGACCTCTTTTCCAATCCAATAACTTGTCGAGTTTCATGTCAAATGTCACAAAATCGGCGGTTATGACTGGGTAGTAAACATAAACATCTTTAGTTTGACCAATCCGATAGGCTCTGTCGGTTGCCTGATCTTCTTTAGCTGGATTCCAAGTGCGAGTAAAGTGAATAACATGATTGGCGGCCTGAATATTAACACCAAAGCCAACCGCTAGCGGAGAAAGAATAATGACACCGAACCCCGGCTTTTCTTGAAATACTTTGAGACGTTTCTGCCTACTATTAGCTGCCGAAGCTGCCGCCGCCGTCGAGCCATTAATAATGTCAGGCCGCACCTTAAAACGCTCGGCGATATAGTGCTGAAGCTGGCGCTGTAGATCTAGGAACTCAACAAACACGATAACTTTTTCGTTACTCTGCCGAATATCAACTAGGATTTCCAACAGCCATTTTAACTTGGGTGACTTTATTTCCCTCTCTGCCAAGCTTTCATCAAGATTAGATTTATAGCCCAGTGGATAAGGGCTAGAACAAAGTTGCCGCAGATATTGAATCAGACCTAAATGATTTTTTAATGAACTATCACTTTGTTTAGTTCGGTAAGCATGAACCGCCTGACCATATAAATCTCGCTGATAAGAAGAGAGTAGGAGGTTTCGGCAACTTTCTACCTCAATTTTACTAGGCAGGTCTTTAGCAACTTGAGCTTTTGTTCGGCGCAGAGTCTGGGGTTCAATCAAAGCCCTTAATTCATTAACACGCGCTTTTTCTTCATCAGATTTAGCCTCAATAGGCCTCCTGTATCGTAGTCCGAAGTCATTTAATGCCCCCAACAAACCAGGCTGAATAAAGTCAAACAAACACCATAAGTCAGCCAGCGAGTTCTCTACTGGTGTACCGGTACAAGCGATTTTTAAGCGGACATTCTGTTTTTTCGCAGAACGAGTGACCAGCGCACTGGGATTTTTAATTTTCTGAGATTCATCACAGACCATAATCGACCAGTGTTGAGCGGCTAATGAAAACTCTAGGTCTCTTAACGTCTCATAAGTGGTTAATACGACCTTCGCAGCCCCTAACCAATTTGGATCTAAAAACTTAACCATCCCTTCACTGACTAACTGCGGATCAATCTCCGATTTAGCCAGTTTTTTGCTGCTTAAAGTTGTGCCATACAGCATCAAAACAGACATAGTCCGTGCATTAAAAAATTTATCTATCTCCTCCTGCCAATTTTCCAACAAAGATACCGGCGCGACTATCAGAATTGGATTCATAGCAGGATCATCTTCCAGACAACGCGCTATAAAAGTAAGGATTTGTATGGTTTTACCCAAGCCCATATCATCCGCTAATAATGCCCCTCGACAATGTTGCGGCGCATTATTCCAAAGATGCTGCAACCAAGCGACACCTTGCAATTGGTGCTGTTTAAGACTCACTGAGTCACGCAAAGAGCTCGGCAATCGTGCTTGGCTATCGCTAGGCAATTCTAAGACTTGCTTTCTATCTTCTTGGTATTCAACGCTATTGATATTGCTTTTTAATAATAATGCTTGCACCTGGGGTTTGTACTTTTGGGTGGTAAACGCACCTTGCTGTATTTGTTCTTCGGTCGTTAGCAGTATTTCAAGCAGCTGTTTAGCTTTAGTTACCGTCACTGGCCTGCTAATGCCTGGTATGCCTACCTCATCTAAACCTTGTTGTTCGGCATGATCGATAGAGACCTGAATGGATTCTCTATCGCTTTTACTCAGTTGAACAGTGATCGGCGCATCGGTGTCGGTCGGCGTAAAGACAATACCAAACACCACATTTGACGGCACCCACCCTTCGTCATCTGATTTACGGGCAATGAATGGCGACACATATTTTTCTTCAATGCCAATGCCTTCAATACGCTCGGAATAGCGATCTAAATCAAAAATATCAGCATAGGCAATAGTAATATGAGGGGCTGGCAACCATTCCAACAGTATCGATTTTAGGTGTGCCAATTGAAACTCAGCATCGCCTAAGATTTCAAGCTCATAGCCTTCCCAAATTAAACATTGAAAGCCACCCTGAATGCGTCTTTCAAAACGATTAATAAAATCATCAAGTTGTCCGGTATCTGCAAAGTCACAACGGCTGCTTTGCTGACTATGGATTGAGGTAGATTCTATCAGTAAAGCGACACCTATAACCTTACCCTTGTCATCGCAGTTAACCTCGATAAAGAACTGCTCAAATTCAATTCCAGCAGCTTCCCTGGCTTGTTCAAATTGTGTTTCGTCAATTACAGCAACTGCATCCTCACCCAATGCCGCATAAGGGTTACGAATAAAAGCCTCTGCACGTTGCCCTGAAACATAACGCCCCGGCCAACGCCTTAACTCCTGTAGCACCGATCTTACTTGAGGTGCAATCAGGATTTGAATAATGCCTAAGCCATCTGGAATATCGTAACGCTCAGGAATCGTCGTGTATTTATCAAAGGTGTCCAACCACTGTGTCGGCGCACCGTCAAAATCAGGCTCTACCTGTACCGTTTTACTACCTAAACTGGCTGACTTATGTAAATGCAACACTAACTTTTCTGGCGACAATACAACGGTGCGCTGTAAAAAATCCGCCATAGGAACTTGAGCAGAACAAGCATAGCGACGTATCAAACTCCAAGACTGTCGATTAGTTTGGGGTGATCGTTGCTCTGTAGCTAATGCGTAAAAAACACGAACTTCCGTCACCAATCGCCAAACTATTTCATTCAATAGAAAACGTTGATTCTGCCACTCAATAACAGCGCCAGTGGCCACAGGTGCAGTAATAAGCTTATCGCCTTGAAGATTCACCCAGTCAGCTAAGGTGATTCGAAAACTCAGATCTTCCAGTGAACCTTGGCTGGCAAGACTGGGGCGATAATCGGTTAACTCAGGTAATTTCAGTAAAGCAAGCCATTCGTCTGAGCTATCGACCTCATCCGCTAATAACTGATACAGTGAAGTCCATGCTAAAAATAGCTGCTTATCTTGCAACTCAACGAAACCCAGTTCCTCAAGCTGGTTTAAAAGGCTGATGCTGCTTGATTCAGGCCCAAAACATTGCCATTGATTAGTCCAATCTCCTAACTCTGGGTGTACACCATAATAAACGCCCTCGTTTTCAAAGCTCACACTTAGCTGATGAGTCGCTTCAGTTGCAGTCGTGGGCTGATTGCGCATTTTTAAGGGCCAAAATTTACTTAATGCCATTATGCCAACCACCAGCCCTTACCTTCTTTATACCTAAAACCTGCGCTTTTAAGAACGGTCGCTGCTAGTGCGTGAGTTTCCGTTGTTCTAACCCAAAGTGCACCCCCTTCAGCCCTGTGGTCATCAATAGTTAAATTATAAGGAGCGCAGAAGACCTGTAGTTGTTTAAGGTCAAAAGCCTTAGTCAGCGGCTGAGCGGGTATCATCTGGACGGTTGGTTTTACAGCGACTGCTATGGGGCTTGACGCACGAGGCGTGTTCGAAACAACGTCAGATGAAATAGGTTTAGATTTTATTTCACCAGAGATCGAATTTGCATGATAGCGTAAAAAATGAGCAAACTTCGATTGCCAACCATCGCTATGGGTCAATGTTTCCCGATGACCTGGATGATCTTTGTTTTTAAGTCCTTGCCTAGTACCCAAGACTGACTTTTGTCCAAATGTAAACGGCAAATTATCTGCTGAAAACACATGACAGGCATTGTTCTGAAGGCCAAATTCGATAAACACATAGCCACCAATATGCATTAAAAAAGCGTTATCTTGATTGTAAGATCCACCTGCCAAGGCCATATAACGGCCAGTCATGTTTTGACGAATACGCCGGTAATCAGGTTTATTGTTATAAAGACTATGGTCTCCCAGCGCCAGCCAAATATCATCAATCGCTTCTGCATACTTAAGCCAAAATTCCATCCGCTGTCGATCGGCCTTGCCGTCTGCCTGCAATAACTCAAAAAAGTCTTGGATAGTACGTCGTTTCAACCACAAGCTCACCATATTGGTGGCCACCTCCCCAATCTGCCCATGCCATAGTGGTTTATTAGCTTCCAGCCAAGGACTTTTCCATTCCTTTAAGGCCGCTTCTCGGAGTGTATGATGCTCAGTATGAACTTTGCAGGCTTCGTAGCGTATCAGCAACAGAGACAAACCTTTGGTAACCAGCAAGGTGTGTTGTTCAAGAAGCTTAACCAAGGGCAGTACTTGCAAGATGAATTCGGGATCATTTAAGGTCGTTGCGGCTTGAATCTGGGCCAGTATCAACTCATTCATCACCCAAGTATCATCATCAACCCCCAGTCTTTCCTTAAGTTCATAAATAACCGACATATCACCAGCCAGCAGGGCTTTTCCGTAAGCTTTGCATGGATTGTCAGCCAGTAAGTTACGATGTTCATACAGGGTTTGCGACCATTCCATTACCGGCTTTTGTTGTTTTAACGCTGTACAATGCTGCGCCAGAAACGCACGCAAGGCCAGCCAGTTTTGATGGCCGACAACCGGTTCGATTTGTTGCCCCGGATAACGTAAATAAGCTTTGAGCAAGCCTTGGTAACAGCGCCGGAACTTACGCGGTTCAGTCTGTAGCCGTTCAACTGTATTTAATAGTTTAGGAAACAGCGTTTCATGTTCAATTACCCGAGTTAAAGGCGTGCCGTAGAGTGATGACACGCCAAAGCAGACATATTTGGTGTCCCGATAAGTGGGTAAATCATGGTTTTTTAGATAAGAAATCACCGCTGTCGCAATACCTTGCTGGTCACCTGCACCTCTTGAAATATCACCATACTCAACTCTCAAACGTTGCGTGGTTCGTGCCATTTCTGCGGATAAATCAGGAAAGGGGGATTGTAAAATCGAGGTATTAATTTCTTGTAAACGATTATGAAAGTCTGTAATTGGGTTCATATCAGCTCTTCCAACCAACATTCAGACACCTCTTCGGTTGTTGTCAAAATCATGTTGTAGGGTGGTTCTTCAAACATTGCGATACAAATATATCCGACCATGTTTTTTCCTAAAGGGCACAAGTGCCAAAATTTTCCTCAGTAGTCGAGGACGGGGTGCGGGCAGATTCTTTAATGCTTCTAAATTCAAGTCTTAATTCAATCCGGCGGCTTTCTTCCAAAGTGTCTTTTTGTGAATTGGAGGAATAACCGCCTACCAGGAATAATTGCCGAATGTCTTCATGCTGTTGGGGTGACAGCTCTGCTTCGCCGGCATCAGCTTTGGCTAACAGTACGCACAGCACTCGTTGGCTGCGCTGCATACTCAAGTTTAGGTTGAGCAAGTAACTGCCGCGTTTGTCGGCAAAACCTTCCACGGCAATACGTTTCAGCCAATCCTTGCCTAACTCACTGTTGGCAATTTCTAATACATGAGGAATAAACGCGCGTAATAAGCGTGCCTGCTCTTTATTAAGTTGATGACTAGCGGTGTCGAAGCGAGCGCGATCACCGAAATCTATGGCTTGCCGATCACGGTTGACGTGAATGCCAGCGAATTGCGGATCTTTTTGCGCGGCGGCTTCTACCTTATCCAGTAGTTTTTCAATGGCTTCTTTACGAGCATCGGCAGCACGTTGTTCTTCGGAAACAGTTTTGGTCACTGCCAGCAAAGCGACGCTCATTACCAGTAAGAACATCACCATCAGAGCAGTCATTAAATCGGCAAAAGAAATCCAGAAGGGTTTTTCGGCTTCATCTTTGAGTTTTTTACCGATAGAGATACGTGTGCCCAGCATGGTTTATCTCCGCACCGGAATTTTTTCGGCGACTTCACCCAGTTCTTCGATAGCCGTTTTTAAATAATCCACGGCATCCTTGAGTTCTTTTTGGTAGGCCATATTGCTTGATTTAAGCCCTTTTACGACGTTGTTGGCAAAAACCTCATGGGCATTACCCAGTTCGTCACAGACTTCTTTAAAAATACCATCAACCGAAGATTGTGCTTGCAACAGGTGTTCGGCGGATTGTTTGATCTGATTGACCAAGGACTGAGAAACGCTAGCGTCTTTTTTAGCGATTTCGACAGTGGCTTTTAATTCTTCCACCATTTGCGACATGGCTTTACCGGCACTACTGTAATCAGCGAGTGCGGTTTGTACGGTAGTTGCTGCCACGTTCAGCGCAACTGAAGTGGTCGCCATTTTGTCGGTTACCGTACTGGTCTGTTGGATAACACCTGCTACGCTATTTCCCGCTTTGGAAAAGTTGTCGGCAGCCAGTGATAATGTCCCGGCGCTGTTTTCCATGCGCTGGGTATTATCTTTGGTGACATCGCGCATAGACGTTACGGAAGCTTGCATGGACGCTACGGCATTATTGGTTTGTGTGGTCATGGCTTGCACTTGCTGGCTTAACTGCTCAATCAGTCGACTGGCTTGTTCGGCTAGCTGTTGCTGAGTGGTTTGGTGGGACTGAGTAGATTGCTGCGCCTGTTTGGTCATCAAATCCACGAAGTCAGTTACCGTTTTATTTAGATTAGTGACTGTCCTTTCGACTTTTTCACTAATTGAAGCTAGGGTCGATTCGGTGTTATTCAAAAACCGGCGTTGCTGTTCATCCTGTGTTGATGCCGTTTGTACGGCATTATCTTTAAGAGCTTCAACCATGACCTGAAGTTGGTGTTGAACAGTAGATTGTGAGGTTTTGGCCTGCTCATCAATTGTTGCCATGCTACTTTCAATCCTGTCGGTTAGTGAATCAACAGTATGTTGCGTATGTAGAGAAAGATTTTTCTGCTGTTCAGCATTAGAAGCTGAAGTTTGAGCTGACTGCTCTTTCATCACGTCAAGCATGATAGTCAGTTGCTGTTGCATGGTTGATTGGCTAGATTGTGCCTGCTCATTGATTGTTGCCATACTGGTTTCAATTCTACCGGACATTCCTTCAACCGTAGCTTGAGTATGTTGGGTAAGCGTTTTCTGCTGCTCAGTATTAGATAGTGACGCTTGAGCGGACTGCTCTTTAATCACTTCCATCATACTGGCTAGTTGTTGCTGCATGGTTGACATACTGGTTTGAACTTGAGCGGCCAACTCCTGCGCTAATGCCGAGGCATTTTGTTGCAAATGAGTTTGCTGATTTTCGTGGGTATCGGCTGCTGCTTGAGCTTGTTTTTGAAGCTGATCGGTCATGGCGGCTACTTGGTCACCTATTAAGACTAACGTTTTCTGTAGCTGACTATTGGTTTCTGATTGCGAAGATTGCACCGTATCGCGTAACTGACTCACAAACTCGGTCATCGTATTATTAAGCGTAAGCTGCCTCGCTTCCATAGATTCAAGTGCCGTACTCAAACGCTCACTCATTACATCAGCCGCATTTTTACCGGCATCGCTTAAATTGACAGACAGTTGGTCAAAACGGGCCACTGTAGACTGCATAGCGGTGGTAGTCTGTTGTAACAACTGGTTAATGTTGCCCATTTGTCCGCCGAACATATCTTCCATTTTATGCGAAAAAGTGACCAAGGCCTCGTTTAAGGCGCGGGTAACCACCTGACCATTAGTGTCGGTCGTGGTATTTACGGCTGCAGCTATTCTTTGCAGCGGTTCGCTCAAGCTATCAGAAATAGCCTGAGCAATGCGATCACCGCTTTGCTCGGTGGTTGCAATTTGAGCTCTGGAGTTTTCTGAAAAACTGGCGGCGATGGCTTCGGTTTGTTGGCGAGTCATTTCCGCCAACATTTCTTTCAGATCAGAAACCAAAGCATCTTTAAGTTGAGCGGTTTGTGTGGCACTGCTCTCGCCAGATTTAACTAATCTTGCCAAATATTCTTCACCGGCACCACCCTCGAACAAACTATCCAATAACTGGCATAGATCTTCAAGTTGTTTAATCCGGCGAGTGATGATGATTTTTTCAAGAAAAGTCGTAATCATGGCTAAAGTGATGGCGCTTGCCGACACTGTAAATGCTTCAACGACGCCATGAATTAAAGTATCCAGACTAAGACGCACAGTTTCTGGATCACTACTGACTGAAAAGGTAGAAAGACCCCGCAACAATCCAGCAAAAGTACCGATAATGCCTATGCCGGTCAAAATGCCCGGTTGATGTTTAAAGTATTCCGTCCTGAGCTCGACTGCAATCAGGGTTTCAACATTAAAAAACACTTCAGCGGGAACTGTGGAGCGCCAACGAACTACACGTTCTTGTCCCATATCATCAGGGGAGGTTTGCGGATGCAAGGTTTCGGCAAATTCAGACCAACAATGCTCAAGTTTTTGAGCAATCATAATCTCATTGCCGATGAGATCAATGTTGATTGTTTGACCTTTTTTTGTAGAGGTTTTGAGCCTTTTAATGGCTTCTATGGTTTGGTTTAAGTTCCATTTTAACTCGCGTGAAGGAACTAGGAAATTGAAGATAAAAAATAAAATTAAATAAAGAATGATAGAGCCCAAAACCATCAAATGCCAGTAGGATTTAAGGTTTTCGTAGTTAATAAAGTCCATTAATATATTCCTATTGGTGAAGACCCCATCCAAAAGCACTGAGGGATTCCTTATTACTTTTAGCGTCTTAGACAATACCATAACTCCGAGTGTTCACCCATTCTTAATCTAAAATGCGAATTAAGAGCTAAAAAGCCCGAACAAAATTCCAAAAATACAATGCGGCCACGAGTTTGCCGAAAACATGAACCATAAGTCCATTGTATGAGCGAACCTTGCTGGCACATTCAATGCGTTTTTGCTGTTCAATCCAGGAAAAAAGAGATTCAATCGGCTGACGAATTCGAGAAAGGGTAGTTGATCGTTGCTTCTCATCTGCGTTGAGATTTTGCC
>CANNLO010000171.1 GCA_947505055.1 Methylococcaceae bacterium
GCAAGATTTAGAGGATCTGACCAAGGTGTTACCGCATTGATGGATTTATCTGCAAAATCAGGTATTTCAGATAACTTAGAAATGCGTGACTGTATTATTTCTTTCGATGGTGGCTTTACATCTGCCTATGCACGTAACATTGAAAAAGTACTTCATATTTGTGAGGCAGTCTGTTTTGAGGTTTGTGAATCGGTATTATCCGGACATATTCCAATTCTGATTTCAGGTGATCATAGCAGTGCAACCGGAACAATAGCAGGCATTAAAAAAGCAAAACCAGAGTCAAGGCTTGGCATTATTTGGATAGATGCGCATGCAGATTTACATTCTCCCTTTACGTCGTATTCTGGACACATGCATGGAATGACGTTAGCCGCATCTTTAGGTGTGGACAATATTGCCAGTATTTTGCGAAATCCTGATCAGATGACCTTAGACTTTTGGCATTGCTTTAAACATATTGGCGGGATGTCTGAAAAGATTAAACCATCAGATATTGTTTATGTCACATTGCGCGACTTGGAGGAACAAGAAGCCCATCTCATTGATAAATATGGTATACGAAATATCACAATCAAGGAGTTGCGTGATACGCAAGAAGCAAATATCGGTACTTTGATATTGGAACATCTGAAAGACTGCACTGATATTTATCTTTCTTTTGATACCGATAGTTTAGATGGAGCTATTTCAAAGGGAACTGGACTCCCCGTCGATAATGGTATTTTGCCAAAAGAAGCTGAAACACTTATTGGCATGATTTTAAAAGATCCCAAAGTCATTTGTTTTGAAATCACCGAACTTAATCCACATCTTGATATTAATCATGCAACAACAAATATGGTTTATCAAATACTAGAAAAAGCCATCGCTGTATTAAAATAGGGCTAAATTTTAATACATGATTTTTGAGATTTTCATATGATGATATTGTTATTCGGTGCTGTTTTAATATTCTCTTTGGTCAATGGAGCATGGCTTCTCCGTCGCATACAAAACCAACATCATTCAGTCTGGAGAGAACTTGGACAACCTACGGTGACTGCCAGTTCCGGTTTTTTGCCGCGTTTGGCGCTTGTTCAGTACATTTGGTCGCTTCGATTCAGGGTGCTTACTGATCGTTCGCTATCTTTTGCTTGTTGGGCGGCAATGACTTCAGAGTTTTTGTTATGCGCCTCATTTTTGATGATCATCCTTAAAATTTAAGTCATTTGTAGAGCCGTAACTACTTAGAAAAATCGTCTGGGTCGAGTTAGTCGTCACTCCTAACCCGACATATTGACTTCGATTTTCGGGTTACGTGATCGCAAGCTCGACGCGAATTGTGTGTTATAAATAATCAAAAACAATTGGTTATTTTAACCGCGCAGATGTCCATTTCCGTAGACCACCCACTTATAGCTTGTCAATTCGTCCGGGCCAACCGGGCCTCGGGCATGGAGTTTGTCGGTGCTGATACCTATCACCGATCCCAAACCATAATCGCCGCCGCCTGACAACCGCGTTGAAGCATTAATTAATACTGACGCCGAATCAATTTGCTGTTCAAATTTCTGCGCTCTATTAATACTTTGCGTGACTATTCCATCAGTATGTCCAGATCCATAGTGATTAATATGCTCAATAGCTTCGTCAATACCGTTGACGATCTTTATTGAAAGTATCGGCGCAAGATATTCGGTATGCCAATCCTCTTCTGCGGCTGGACAAATATTTAGTATTAGCTTTTGTGTCTCTTCACAACCACGCAGTTCGATATTGTTTGAATCAAATGCAGCTTGTAGTAAAGGAAGCAACTTTTCGGCGCACGCTTTGTCGACTAATAATGTTTCGAGGGCATTACAAACCTCAATACTTTGACATTTAGAGTTAATCGCCAGTTCGACTGCCTGTAACGGGTCAGCGTCTTCAGCCAGATAGAGATGGCAAATGCCATCGTAATGTTTAATCACAGGGATGCGGGTGCCCTCAGCGATACGTTTAATGAGACCTTTGCCTCCTCGTGGAATCAATACATCAATATACTGATCCATGGTGAGCAGTTCGGTGACAGCCTCATGACCGGGTGTGCGAATAATCTGTATGGCATGTTGCGGAAGACCTGCGCTTAAAGCACCTTCAATCATGGCATCCGCTAATAGCATATTGGTTTGAAGTGCTTCCGATCCGCCGCGCAAGATAACAGCATTGCCACTTTTTATACATACGCCGGCGGCATCCGTGGTGACATTGGGTCTCGACTCATAAATAATACCGATGACGCCTAGCGGCACCGATTTTTTGTAGACCTGTAACCCGTTCGGATTAGTATGTCCTGCCAACACTCGATTTAATGGATCAGGATGCCGCACTACTTTTCTTAATCTGGAAAGCATGTATTGAAATACTTTATCGTTAATCGTCAATCGTTTGACCATTGCCTCCGACTGACCTGCCTGCCGCGCTTTCGAAACTTCGAGTGCGTTAATTTCAAGAACTTGGTGTTTTACCAATTCAAGCGAGTCAGCCATGTTCGAAAGAGCAAGATTTCGAAGTGATTCAGACGTTGATGCGAGTTGAATTGCTGCCATACGACTTTGTTTGGCAAGGATTTGAATGGCGCTGGTACTCATATTCTAAACAAGATGTATTTTAAAAGAGCTAGACTATCAGCTAAACATCGCGTGTACAAACTTGACTTTGCCGTCCTGACCTTTGCGACTCATTTTCAAAGCCTGGCCTTAAGGGCAGTGAAGGTATTACTGGATTCTTTGTAGGTAAAGTCGGACTTAACCACATCACCCTCCGAGCTGTCTAAAGCTGTTTTGTGGGATTGTTCATCTTTGTCGGTGGCAATAACCGCATCAATGTTACTTTGTGACAAAGCTTGGAAATTGTCTCTGGAAAAGTAGCTGATACTTTGAACTGAATATCGGCTTTTTTATGCCCGTTGTTTTCTCAATCAATTTCATTGTGTATCATGTAAGCACGTTAAAAACGTGTACCAAGGCGTGTACCAAATCTTACACGACCATTAAGCGTTAAAATATAAAACAATAACTTATGAAGATTCTTAATATTCATTTCAAAAATATCAATTCACTGGAAGGTGAGAGTCGTATTGACTTTGAACAGCCACCTTTTTCAGATACCGGTGTTTTTGCGATTACCGGTCCTAATGGCGCGGGCAAGTCCAGTATTTTAGATGCGATTACATTGGGTTTGTACGGCGAGACGTTTCGCTTTGATCGCCCCGGCAAACATGTAATGACCCAGCACACGGCGGAATGTTATTCGGAAATTGAATTTGCTTTGGATAAAGAAAAATACCGTTCCAGCTGGCATGTGCAGCGACAGGATCAGAATCAGGAAGCTGAATTAACGCCACCTGAAATGAAATTGCTTCGCTTGAGCGATAATGAAGTACTGGCAACAGGCACTCAACAGGTATGCACCCGGATCACTGAGATTACCGGGATGAATTTTCGTAATTTCACCCGCTCGATACTGTTGGCACAGGGTGATTTCGCGGCTTTTCTTAATGCGCTGGACAATGAGCGCATGGATATTCTGGAAAAAATCATTAGTACTGATATTTATGCCGATTATAAAAATGAAGTCCTTGAAAAAGCCGTTGATGCCCAGCAGCACCTGGATTATTTATTGCAGGATTTAGCGGTTATCCCGACTTTGGATCCGCTAAAACGCGAAGCCTGTGAACATGATTTAAGTGATTTTATTGAACAAAGCACCGAATTGCTTGAGGAACAAAATAGCCTGAAAGCACAGCAAGCGGTCTTGCAAAACGTCCTTACTTTAAAAAACCGAATGGCCGTTCAGGAAAACAAGCTGCAACAAACCAAAATTCAGGCCGAAACTGAGCAGCAAAATCTGGCTCAATTGACATTGGCTCAAGACGCCCAGCTGTTTACTGATGACTTACGGGTTGTTAACGAAAAAAATCAAGAGCTTGTGCAAGGCAAAGTTACGCTTGCTGACTTTAAGCTGGAACTTAACCAGCTTAAAGACCGAATCGGTGACCAGTCATTGCCCGCCGGAGAGTCAAATAAATCATTTTCCGAACAAGGAAAAATTTTAAGCGATCTGAGAGGTCAAATTGGCCAATTATCTGCGCAACATCAATCCGAATCAGATTTATGGCAATCATTAGGCCAGCAAATAGATCAAAAAACCTCTGCTCTTGGCGTTGTATCGACCTGGCTGGTTGAGCATGAGGCAGATGGATCTTTACTGACAAGTTTTCCTGAAACGGGTCGGTTGAAAAAACTTTGGGGCGATTTGTCCGAACTTAAAGTAAAACAAAAAGCCTATGCTAAATGGACAAAAACTACGAGCAACTCACTAAAAAATAATCAGTCTGCCATAGCCCAGGAAAACAAGAGTATTGCCGATTTAAAACATAAGTTACCACTTGCCGAACAAACGCTTACAGAGTTGGCGCAAGGTAAAAATCTGGTTGAACTGGAAGATTTCTTCCAGGAGCAGCAGGAACGGGTTAAGGATTTCCGTGAGTTGCATAATCTTGCCAAGGCCCATCAAAAGTTAAGCCAAAACGGTTTCAGTTTTTTCGGCATGTTTACTCCTAAAGAGCAGCCAGAATATGATATTGAGGCATTGGAGGCTGAGCTTAAAGCCTTAAAGCACGAAACCAACCGGGAAGAAAACATCAAGATTACTTTGGATGTAGCGGTTTTTCGTGAGAACTTGCTTAAAAAAATGACTGCAGACCGGCAACATCTGGTTGATGGTGAACCCTGTTTCCTGTGTGGTGCTTCGGAGCATCCTTATTCCATTCAGCCGCCAAGAGAAGTTAATTCTCAACAGGCTTTGAGCGATCAAAAGGCAAAAATAAAAGCCTTAATGGTTGCGACCGGAAAATTGGAACAACAAATCAAATTAGCAAAGAAACAGGCGGAAAATAATCAGGCTAATTCGAACCAACTGCAGAAGATTAAATCTAATTGGCAGACCTTGTCTAACCGACTTTATACGGCAAGCGAAGATCTTAATATTAATAAACTCCGTTTGATGTCGCAACTCTTAGATGCTGAAACAAAGCAGTTTAAAACCATAGGCACTGTAGTCACGGACTATAAAAACAAACAAGCCAATATTGAAGTAATGAAAGCTCTGATCGAAAAAGGTGAGGCTACTGTAAAACGCTTGCAGTCAACTGCACAGCAATTGGATGCTGAGTGGCAGGAGCGACCTAAAGACGAAATCGATTATACCGCTGCTTTGAGCTCACTTGAGCAGGAAGTACAGCAGTTATCCGAGCAAGTCACCGCTCAATTAAATGCGCTGGGCGAAAAAATGCCCGCAAAAGGTAAGGAAGACGCCTTATATGATCGCTTGAATGCGCGTCGCCAGGATTATCAAGGCTATGCTTTCCGGCAAAAAAGCTTAACCGAAGAACTGGAAGACTTAAAGGCAAAAATTTCTCATTGTGATGCTGAAGTAGCCGCCTGCGTTGAAAAACTGGATTATTTAAACAAGCAATTACAAGGTGAAGAAATTATTGGCTTGCATTTGGCCTTGCTTGAAAAGCAAAAATTAATAGCCGATAAAGAACAGCTTCTAAGCAGACAGGAAAGTGAACTTTCCCAGTTAAAGCAGGTATTACAAAGCAAACTACAGGGAACTCAATTTACGACCTTACAGGCGTTATCAGAAATACTGGAGCAACTGCAACATCAACCTGAACTTGAGCGCCATCTTGCCGAACTCCATAGGGAGCAGGATGCCAAGACACTCGAACTGGAAAAAAACCGGCTCGAGCTTGAAGCGGAAATGATAAATGTCACAACAGATTTAACTTCTGAGCAACTGGATGCCCGATTAAAAAGTGTCAGCGAACAAAAGGCGATAGCTGAACTGGAAACTCAACGTCTGGAGCAGTTACTGAAAGAGCAGCAACAGTATCTACAAAAAGCGGAGCTTATCCAGGAGCAATTGCAAGACCAACAAGAAATTACCCGACTTTGCCATGCCGAAGCCAGGCAAATTGCCGAGGAAAGCGGCATGGATTTTCGTAGACGGGTTCAAAAACATGTTGCCGATCAGTTATTATTCCAAACCAATGCGGTGCTTGAAAAAGTCAGCGGGCGTTATTATCTGCGGCAAATGCCCAGCGAAAAAGGCTTGGCGCTGGAAATTGAAGATACTTTTCAGGGTAATCTCCATAGGCTGCCCAAGTCCTTGTCTGGCGGCGAGAGTTTTGTAGTCAGTCTCGCCTTGGCGCTGGGGCTTTCTGAGTTGGCTAATAACGGTAAGTCAGTAGATTCTTTGTTCCTCGATGAAGGCTTTGGTAATCTGGATGCGGAAACTTTATACACAGTTATCAGTACCTTGGAAGGCTTGCAGACTCACGGTAAAACCGTCGGTGTCATATCGCATGTTGAAGGTGTCCAAAAGCGCTTTAAGGCTCAGCTTCAAGTAATCAAAAAACCTAACGGCATGGGCATGTTAAAGCAGGCTTCATAAGTCACTTTCGATTAAGAACTGATCTATTGTCTGGCTCCTGATTAAAGGATTTAGTTACAATACTTCATTGATTTAAAAAAACATCACACCAGCGGAGCTTTAAAAAATGACCAACCATGTGACATTGACCCAGTTTATCATTGAGCAGCAGCGCGAGTTGCCAGGGGTATCGGGAGCTTTTACCTCTTTACTTAATGATGTGGTGACAGCGTGCAAGAAAATTTCACATCTGGTTAATCGGGGCAATCTGGTTGGTGTGTTGGGTAGTGCTGATTCGGAAAATGTGCAAGGTGAAGTGCAAAAGAAACTGGACATCATCACCAACGATATTATGATCGAAGCATTAAACTGGACGGGACATCTGGCCGGTATGGCTTCCGAAGAAATCGACGGCATCATCAGTATTCCGGCGCAGTATCCCAAAGGTAAATATCTGGCCTTGTTTGATCCGCTGGACGGATCTTCCAATATTGATGTTAATCTGGCGGTAGGTACTATATTCTCGATATTGCGTTGCCGTGAAGGCGAGGAACCGGCTCTTGAAGATTTCTTGCGAAAAGGTTCCGAGCAGGTTTGCGCCGGTTTTGTACTTTACGGTCCTTCAACCATGATGGTGTTAACCACAGGGCAGGGCGTTAACGGCTTTACGCTGGATCAGGATATCGGCGAATTTATTTTGACCCATCCTGCGATGACGATCCCGAACGACACTAAAGAGTTTGCTATCAATATGTCAAATCAGCGTTTCTGGGAGCCACCGATACAGCGTTATATTGAAGAATGTTTACAGGGAACCGAAGGTGTCCGGCAAAAAGATTTCAATATGCGCTGGATTGCCTCAATGGTCGCCGAGGTTTACCGGATACTGACGCGCGGCGGTGTTTTCATGTACCCTTATGATTTACGTGACCCGACTAGAGCAGGCAAGCTTCGCATTATGTATGAAGCGAATCCGATGGCTTTTATTATTGAACAAGCCGGCGGTGCCTGTTCGACAGGGCGTGAGCGTATTCTCGACATCAAACCCAAAGGCCTGCATCAGCGCGTTCCTGTTATTTTGGGGTCGAAAAACGAGGTTGAGCGCATTGTCGCTTATCATTTGGAGAATGACACTAAGCTGAAATGCGTTTCGGGTTGAGTTTCATGTCCAAATAAAGCGTCCTTCTATGATAAAATTTTCTTTTTAACTTTAACTAGAGTTTTCCATGAACAAACCAAAAAAAGTTGCAATCCTTACCGCAGGTGGCTTGGCTCCTTGCTTAAATTCAGCGATCGGGAGTCTGATCGAGCGTTACACGGAGATTGATCCGTCCATCGAAATCATTTGTTACCGTAGCGGTTATAAAGGTTTGTTATTGGGTGATTTTTATACCGTAACCCCTGAAATTCGCGAAAAAGCAGGTCTGTTGCACCGTTTCGGCGGCTCGGTAATTGGCAACAGTCGCGTCAAGCTGACTAATGTGGCTGATTGCATTAAACGCGGCTTGGTTCAGGAAGGACAAGACCCACAAAAAGTGGCTGCCGACCAACTGGTTAAAGATGGTGTTGATATTCTCCATACCATAGGCGGAGACGATACCAATACTGCCGCTGCCGATCTTGCCGCGTTCCTGGCAAAAAATGACTATGGTCTTACTGTTATCGGTTTACCTAAAACTGTTGATAACGACGTTTTTCCTATCAAGCAATCGCTGGGTGCGTGGACGGCTGCCGAGCAGGGCGCCCGTTATTTCTGGAACGTGGTTGCCGAAAACAATTCCAATCCGCGCATGCTGATTGTTCATGAAGTCATGGGTCGCAGTTGTGGCTGGCTGACTGCCGCTACGGCGGTTGAATATCGCAAACTGCTGGATCGTTCCGAGTGGTTGCCTGAGCTGGGTCTGGATCGCGCTACTTATGAAGTTCATGGGGTATTTATCCCGGAAATGACTATCGATCTAGCTGCCGAAGCAGAGCGTCTGCGTGCGGTGATGGATAAAGTGGATTGTGTCAATATCTTCGTTTCCGAAGGCGCTGGCGTTGAGTCCATCGTTGCTGAAATGCAAGCCAAAGGTCAGGAAGTGCCGCGCGATGCGTTTGGACACGTTAAGCTGGATGCGGTTAATCCGGGTAAATGGTTTGGTGACCAGTTCGCACAAATGATTGGTGCGGAAAAAACCTTGGTACAAAAATCAGGATATTTTGCCCGCGCTTCAGCAGCTAATGTTGAAGATATACGATTGATTAAATCCTGTGCCGACCTTGCTGTCGAATGCGCGTTCCGTCGTGAATCAGGTGTTATCGGTCATGATGATGACAAAGGTTTTGTGCTGCGTGCCATTGAGTTCCCACGTATTAAAGGTGGCAAGCCTTTTGATCTGGATACTGCCTGGTTTAACCAAGCCTTGTCTGAAATTGGTCAGGCCAAAGGTAACAAGGTTGAAGTCGGTCACTAAGATACTTCCAGCATCGTTCCCATGCCCCGCGTGGGAATAGATTAAGCGCCGCAGCAGCGGCGTGAAACGCAGAACAATTTTGAATCCAGATTATCTCTTTGTTTACGGGACTCTCAGGCGCGATGCCAATAACGAGATGAGTCGACTTCTAATGAAGTATGCTGAGTTTGTTGATCAAGCCAGCTTTCGCGGCAAGTTATTTCAAATCGATTATTATCCCGGAGCAGTTCCTTCTGATAACTTTAATGACATCATTCAAGGGGAGGTCTATTTGTTAAACCAAGCCGAAGTATTGTTGCTCTTGCTTGATCAGTATGAGGAGTTTGGGCCAGGGTTTGTTGAACCCAATGAGTACCTTCGCCAGCAACAGCCGGTATTACTTAATAATGGCCGATTGATTACCGCTTGGGTTTATCTCTACAATCATGCTACCGAAGGTCTTAAGTTAATTCAGTCGGCAAATTTAAA
>CANNLO010000172.1 GCA_947505055.1 Methylococcaceae bacterium
AGTTCTGTTGCGGGCACTTCTGCGGTACAGATCAATTTGACTTTATGTTCGTATAGGGCATCAATCAACGTTACAAAGCGTTTAGCCTCGTTACACTTTTCTTTATTCATTTTGGGAATGCCAGCCAATATTACAATGTCGAAGCGGTTACCTATTTCTAGATAATCGGCGGGTCCCAGGGCATTCATACAAAGCTCCTCAAAGGAAGACAATACAACATTGCCATGAATTGCAGATAACACTACCTTTCTACCCAAAACCTCGACAATGCCTGGTTTAAGCGGGGCAAATTGCGTAAATTCGTTAAAACTTAGCCGCACAAATTTTACAGCCTGTTCATTTAGCGGGTAGTGATATGTGGATTTTAAGGCATGCAAATGACTGAGCCGATAATCCTGGGCGGCAACCAGTTCTATGACATCGGCTTTTTCTTGCAGCAGCCTGATAAAAGGCAGAAATAACTCTCTTTGCAAACCGGCATGATAAAGTTGCTTGGGATGGCAGTTGGAAGTGATCACCACCACAATGCCAAGCTCAAAGAGCCGGTTAAAAAGCCGAACCAGAATCATCGCATCGGCAATGTCAGAAACATGAAACTCATCAAAACACAGCAGCAGTTCTGAAGCTCTGATATGTTTTGCCAGTGCTAAAATGGCATCGGTATTGTTATATTGACGCCATTGATGAATATAGGCATGAACTTCAAGCATAAACGCATGAAAATGGACGCGTCTTTTTTGAGTGATGGGACAGGCTTCATAAAACAAATCCATTAACATCGATTTGCCACGCCCAACATGGCCAAAGAGATATAAACTTTGGCAGGTTTCGGGTTGTGTTAAAAATAATTTCTGCAGCGTTGATTTTTGACTATATTCATGAGCCGAACTCAGCTTATCAAGCAGGATTTGCAATTGCTCCAGTGCAATAATTTGGTTTTCTTCGTACTGAAGTTGTCCTTGCGTTACCAAAGCGTTATAGCGGTTTTTTAGCAAGTCGGATGCCTAAAGGAGTTTTGTGGGTCATGTTTCATTATAAAGCTAGCCATGAATTATTGCTTTCAAAGTAAATATCGGGGCCTTATATACGCTAAAACTTGAGTGATTATAACCTGTTTTTGCTTGATGAATCTTTAGGGTGTTATAGAGCCATAAGAATTCTCTGCTTCATGGCTCAGCTTTTGATGATGAATGGTAATAATGTAAGTCAAACATTACCTGATAATCAGGTGAAGTCTTGGTGTATTTTAGCCTTTTCGACATAAAGCCCAAATACTTTTGTAATAAAAGATAACAGCTTGTTAAAAGCTATTTGAGGTTAACAGGCATAGTGTTATCCTCAGTCACTTTAAGTAAGCAGCGACTTATAATGGCTTTAATATTAACAAAACCCACTTTTAATAGCTCATTAATTTACATTTTTAGATCAATTTCTTGCATATTGTTACCTTTAAGCTAGTATTTTAAAATAGCATTGAGATGCGGCTTCGTTTATTTTAATCAAGAATTTACGATTGCCTTCGATTTGCTAGATAAATGATGCCTTATAGGGTTACCTGTTTAACATTCTTTTAGAATAATTTTTTGAATATTTAAGAGTATGACAACGCTATTTTACAATGATCAAACTAAGGCATAAATTATGATTCAATATGTCAAATGTTCGTAAAAAGCTTCAGGTGTTTACGTATAACCAAGAGAATTAAGAGTAACCAAACTTTACTGTCAGTTGATAAACGCTAACAAATGCAACTGCTATTACCCTGGTATCAGAAGAATAAAGCACTTAAACAAGTCGAGACCCAGTTGGTCGAAAGAAATCTTCGCACTTGTCTTGAATGCAGAATTGAGTTTAATAACTTGAAAAAGTTGGCCGAAACTTTGTTAGGAGTAATGATGCTGCCATGAAATCTCTTCGTCTTATCTTGTTAGTTTTTCTAATTAAATTATTAAACGGCTGCGCGAATACATCTGATGTTTATCATTTGGGTGATAGTGGAACTATTTTTGATCGTCGCTTATTAGTTACTTTTGTAGATCGAACGATTGACCGTAAGTTGCCTGCTAATACTCAGGAAGGCTATCGGAGTCGAGGGTTATATAATAATTCTGGTTGGAGTGAACGTGTTGCGAATCAACTGGCTGATCGCTATCATTTACAGTACATTACCCAATGGCCGGTAACTTCAATGGGTGTGAGTTGTGTTGTTTATGATGTACCCAAGGATTTTCAATTGCGGGAGGTGATGACAGAAATACAAAAAGATCCTCTAGTTTCCGTGGTTCAGCAAATGCATAATTTCGAGGCATTTTGGAGTAACGAACAATCTTCACCGGTTAGAGCTGAAGGATTCGCAGCTAGGCAATCCAACATTTCAGGACACACCAATGGTGGTTTGCTGTCGCTAAACCTACTTAACTGATGTTAATACAACGCCTGTCAGGTCTGTATTGACAGTGAAACAGGAACTGCTGTTTTGTATTGGGACATTTTTAAGGTTTAACCTCAAGTTTGAGCGATTTAATAGCGCCATTCAGTCTTCCAATGGGGCTATTAGAACACCCAGTGGGGCCATTGGATGTTCCAGTGGTCCCACTGGGACATCCAGTAAATCATGAACCTCTACATGCCTTGATAGCTATGGCCTGCAGCCATTCCTACCGAGTCTTCCAATGGCGCCATTGGAAGACTCGGTAACGCTATTACGCTGATAAAAAAGTACAATGAAAGATCGACTTATCAAATTCCATTATCGACCTTGTTTATCCGTTGTACCAACAGGAATAGTCAGACCAACAACAGTGCTTTATTAAATTGCTACGACGCTATTGGGTTTGTTAATGGAAGGATTTTTTTTCCCAAAAAAACAGAGCTAGGTAGGGTTGGCAGCGCTTTTCTGCCCGCCGCTTTTGTCGTCATATGGTGGGCAAACGATGAAGCTGTTTGCCCTACATGACTGCCGATGCAAGGAGGCACATCGATTCGCTTCACTTTGTTTGGCACATCTTATCTTGCTAAAAATAATTATTGGGTTATTGATAAGCCGTCATTTTGTCAAAATTGAGGTAACGATAAGTATCTTCGGCAGTTTCGTTAATCTGATTGGCATACTGCATATATTCTTCAAAACTGGGTATTTTGCCCAGCAGGGAACAGACAGCGGCTAGTTCGGCAGAAGATAAATAAACGTTGGCGCCATTGCCTAGCCGGTTAGGGAAATTTCTTGTCGAAGTAGAAACAACGGTAGAGTTTTCATCCACTCGTGCCTGATTACCCATGCATAAAGAGCAACCCGGCATTTCAGTCCGGGCGCCGGCCTGTTCAAATGTATTGTAATAACCTTCTTCAGTTAATTGGGATTGATCCATTTTGGTTGGTGGTGCAATCCATAAACGGGTCGGCAATTCGCCTTGGTTTCCTTGTGCTGCATGAGAATTTAATAGTTTACCGGCGGCGCGGAAATGGCCGATATTGGTCATACAGGAGCCCAAAAAGACTTCGTCAATTTTGGTTCCGGCGACAGCGGAGAGGGTTTTAATGTCATCCGGGTCATTGGGGCAAGCCAATAGCGGCTCTTTGATTTCATTCATATCAATTTCAATGATTTCAAAGTATTCGGCATCGGTATCCGCTTCCAGCAAGACCGGGTTGGCCAGCCAATCAGTCATGCTGGCAATTCTGCGTTCTATTGTACGTCCATCGCCATAACCTTCGCTTATCATCCATTTTAATAGCGTGATATTTGAATTGAGATATTCGCGAATCGGTGCTTCATTTAAACGCACAGTACAACCGCCGGCAGAGCGTTCCGCTGAGGCATCGGATAATTCAAACGCCTGTTCCACTTTTAAATCCGGTAAGCCTTCTATTTCCAGAATGCGGCCTGAGAAGACGTTTTTCTTGCCCTGTTTTTCAACGGTTAACAAGTCGCGCTGTATTGCGACATAAGGTATGGCATTAACTAGATCGCGTAAAGTGATGCCGGGCTGCATTGTGCCGGTAAATCTAACCAGGACTGATTCCGGCATATCCAGTGGCATGACGCCAGTTGCCGCGGCAAAGGCGACCAAACCGGAACCAGCGGGAAATGAAATGCCGATCGGGAAACGGGTATGTGAATCGCCACCGGTGCCAACGGTATCCGGTAACAACATCCGGTTTAACCAAGAATGGATAATGCCATCGCCGGGGCGTAAGGAAACACCGCCGCGATTCATGATAAAGTCCGGTAAAGTATGTTGCATGGTAACGTCCACAGGCTTGGGATAGGCCGCCGTATGACAGAACGATTGCAAGACCAGATCGGCAGAAAAACCAAGGCATGCCAGATCTTTCAGTTCATCGCGGGTCATGGGGCCGGTGGTATCCTGCGAACCGACCGTGGTCATATGTGGTTCGCAATAGGTATTTGGACGAACTCCTGTAACGCCACAGGCCTGGCCAACCATTTTTTGTGCGAGCGTATAACCTTTACCGCTGTCTTCAGCGTTAACCGGACGACAAAAAACCGTCGAAGCAGCCAGTCCCAAGGCTTTGCGGGCGCGATCGGCTAAACCGCGACCAATAATTAATGGAATACGGCCACCGGCGCGCACTTCATCGAGAATAACTTCAGTTTTTAATTCAAACTTGCTGATCAGTTCGTCGCTGGCGTGGCGTTTAACTTCGCCTTGATAAGGATAGATATCGATAACATCGCCCATCGCCAAGTTGCTGACATCACATTCAAAGGGCAGGGCGCCGGAATCTTCCATAGTGTTAAAGAAAATCGGTGCGATTTTACTGCCGATACAAACGCCGCCTTCGCGCTTGTTGGGAATATAGGGAATGTCATTGCCCATGAACCATAATACCGAATTGGTCGCCGATTTACGTGACGAGCCGGTTCCAACTACATCACCAACGTAAGCAACCGGAAAACCTTTTTGCTTGAGTTCAGTAATTTGTTGTTCTGCGTTAGTAATGCCTACACGCGGAATTTTGAGCATGGCTTTGGCATGTAGCGGAATATCAGGCCGTGACCAGGCGTCGGGAGCCGGTGACAAATCATCGGTATTGGTTTCGCCGGTGACTTTAAAAACGGTAACGGTCAGTTTTTCGGGTACTTTGGGTTTGCTGGTATACCATTCGGCTTCGGCCCAAGAATTAAGCACCTGTTTTGCATACAGATTACCCGCTTCAGCTTTTTGCTGGACATCATGGAAAGCGTCAAAGATCAGCAAGGTATGCGAAAGGGCTATAGCGGCGATAGGGGCTAAGAGTTCGTTATCGAGTAAGTCGATTAACGGTGCAATATTATAACCGCCGAGCATGGTGCCCAGTAATTCGGTTGCCCGTGCTGCATCAAGAATCGGGGAGCTGATTTCGCTTTTAGCGATAGCGGCCAAAAAGCCGGCTTTTACATAGGCGGCCTCATCAACGCCGGCAGGAACGCGGTTAGCCAGTAAATCAAGAATAAATTCTTGTTCTCCGGCTGGGGGGTGTTTAATCAGCTCAACCAGCGCTGCGACTTGTTCAGCCTCAAGCGGCTTGGGCACTATGCCTTCAGCGGCACGTTCTGCTACATGTTTACGGTAGTTTTCTAGCATGGGGAATTCCTGAAAGATAGTTTAAATGGGGGGCAAATTATAGTTCCCTCGCTTTAGAAACGATGAAAGCATCTGTCATAAAGTACAAACCCAAGTTTGTACTCCAGACGTTGATATGTAATACAAACATTAACCGTTGAGGATTTTTGAATATACGAAAGAGCCCAAAGGTTGGGTTAGGGTTAGCGATAGCGTAACCCAACCTTGATAAGCAGTTTTTCGCTAATTAAAAATTCAATATCTTAACAATTCATGCAAAGTTAAGAATACTTTCACCTGGTTTTCGTGGGATCGAAGAATTACTTCATCGCCTCAATAATCGCATTGCCCATTTCAATAGTTCCGCAAGTTGATTGCGGATTAAGATCGGGCGTGACAAATTTTCCTTCGTTGACCACTTTTTCAACGGCCGTTTTTATTTTCGCTGCGGCTTCGTGTTCGCCAAGATAATCCAGCATCATTACGCCAGCCATGATAACGGCAGTAGGATTTGCCAGGTTTTTGCCGGTGATGTCGGGTGCGCTGCCATGAACAGCCTCAAACAAGGCAGCATCATTACCGATATTGGCGCCTGGAATCAAGCCCAAGCCGCCTACCAATCCTGCGGTCAAATCGGACAAAATATCGCCGAACATATTGGTACAAACGATAACATCATACTGAGACGGGTCCATAACCATGTGCATACAGGCTGCATCAATAATTTTTTCGTCAAATTGAATGTCGGGATAGCGTGCTGCAGTTTCTCTAGCGACATCCAAAAATAGTCCTTGTGTGAATTTTAAAATATTGGCTTTATGGCAAACGGTGACTTTTTTACGATTGTTGTCGCGTGCATATTTAAAAGCATATTCGATTACGCGTTCCGAACCGGCTCGGGTAACAACAGCCAGGCTTTCTGCGATGTCTTTTTTAGGGGTCAGATAATGCTCAAGTCCCGCATACAGTCCTTCGGTATTTTCCCGGACGATAACAATGTCAACGTCGTCGTAACGGGTTTTTACGCCTGGCCAGCTTTTAGCGGGCCGGATATTGGCATACAGTTCATACTTTTGGCGCAAGGCCACGTTGATGCTTCTAAAGCCAGAGCCACCAACACCCGTGGTTAAAGGGCCTTTAAAGGCCAGGCGGGTTTTATCAATTGAGGCCATTGTTTCATCCGGCAGCGGTGTGCCAAATTTTTCAAAAGCGGCCATGCCGGCATGTGCTTCTTCCCACTGAATTTTTACGCCCGATGCGTCAATTACTTTGACAGCTTCATTCATTATTGATGGACCAATACCATCACCTTTTATCAATGTAACTATATGCATTTACTTCTCCATGGGTTAAAAAAAGCTGTTTTATCAATTATAGTGCCATAAGCCTGTATTTATCCAGTCTTGGAGGTTAAAAGGTACAAATCACTTTGCATTTGTTATGATGCAAAAAGTCCGTGGAGACATCGCCTATGCGCCTAATGTTGGTGCGGTGCGACGTCGCTACCTTATGCTGCATATTTTGTGTTATTTATAAGGAGATGTTATGGCTGGTTTTACTCTCAATCCCCCCTCAAACGGTAGTGCTATTACCATGCACAACGGTGTTTTACGGGTGCCGGACAATCCGATCATTCCTTTTATTGAAGGTGATGGTACCGGTCCTGATATTTGGCGCGCAACGGTTCGTGTTTTGGATGCGGCAGTTTCCTATGCTTATTCGGGACAAAAGAAAATTCACTGGATGGAAGTGTATGCCGGTGAAAAGGCTTATCGACTTAGAAATACCTGGTTACCCGATGAAACTGTCGAGGCCTGTAATAACTATCTGGTGTCCATTAAAGGGCCTTTAACGACCCCGATAGGTGGCGGGATTAGCTCTTTAAATGTTGCCTTACGCCAATTGCTCGATATGTATGTTTGTTTAAGACCAGTAAGGTGGTTTACGGGCGTTCCCTCGCCGGTAAAAAATCCCGGTGCTGTCGATATGGTTATCTTTCGGGAGAATACTGAAGATATATACGCCGGTATTGAGTTTGAACAAGGTAGTGATGAGGTGTTGCTTTTTTTGCAATTGTTAAAAGAGAACTTTCCCAAACAGTATGCAAAAATCCGTTTTCCCGAATCATCGGGTATCGGTATCAAGCCAGTGTCGCAGGAAGGCACCGAGCGTCTTGTGCGTTCAGCTATTGACTATGCGATTACCAATAAACGTAAAACTCTTACCATTGTCCATAAAGGCAATATTATGAAGTTTACTGAAGGTGCTTTTCGGAACTGGGCTTACAAACTGGCCGAACGAGAATATCCTGATCAGGTTTATACCTGGGGGCAGTGGGAAAGAACGCTTGCCGAATTTGGCGCAGAGGCAGCCAATAAAGCTCAGGCTGATGCGCTGGCAAAAGGGTGTATCTTAATCAAAGACGCCATCGCGGACATTACCTTGCAGCAAGTGCTGACCCGTCCTGAAGATTTTGATGTGATCGCAACTTTAAATTTAAATGGCGATTATTTATCTGATGCCTTGGCGGCACAAGTTGGTGGTATTGGCATTGCGCCCGGTGGCAATATTAATTATCAGACGGGCACCGCCGTTTTTGAGGCGACTCATGGTACTGCGCCAAAATATGCCGATTTAGACAAGGTCAACCCCGGCTCGTTAATCCTTTCAGGCGAAATGATGCTTCGTTATATGGGCTGGACTGAGGCGGCTGATGCGGTAATTAAAGCGATGGACGCTGCCATTGCCAGCAAAAAGGTGACTTATGATTTTGCCCGGTTAATGGATGGGGCGACGGAAGTTAAATGTAGCGAGTTTGCTGATGTGTTGATCGATAATTTAAAATAATTGTTACTTTTATAGAGGGTTGCCGTTGGGGCGCCCTTGATAAAATGTTTTTTGTATGCTGGTTTTTTAACCATTTGGGGAATTGCTTTACGTATTGATACGTATAGATAATTGCCAGTTTTGGCCCTATTATGTGTACTAAATCCTTTTCATAGCGTTTTTGAATCAACAATCAACAATCAGCAATTAACCAGACTAAGCAAATTGGTTACATAATGAAAGGGGCGATTATTTAATCCAGCTTACAGGCGAGTTATGGAAGCGAAGTCATCCCGGCAACAAGTTCGTTATGAAAGAAGCGACATTAATGCAGTCATTAAAAAAACGCCTGTTTTTTTAAATCCGTTTCAGCCGGTAAAAATAATTAACGTAAGTAAACAGGGTGTTGCAATTTGTAGCAATCAGTCGCTGAAAATAAACAACCACCTTAGAATTACGTTTTGTTTTGATCAGGGCGAAAGTTTTTTCCTTAATGGGCAGGTTGTGCATGCCTTTAATAAACAAGGTAATTTCCAAGAAGCTGAGTTTGTGGAACTGTTTCCTGGCGATTTGATTTCAGCTATTCCGTTACGCTTTAAAAACGGGATCTTTTTTGAACAGAATTATCCCCAATTTCGGGATTATCTGATTGAATCCGGTTGTAGAAATGGTTTTGAAATTCAACGGCGCGGTTTTTATCAAAGACAAACTCGCTTTTAATGAATTCAAGCGTTTATTATTTAGGCTCTATGTGATTCGTAGTGGGTAGCACTATATAATATAGCCATGAATAGTGAAATCTTATTTAGCATGGCTTTAGGCCTGCAAGCACCCTGGCAGGTCAAAGACGTGACC
>CANNLO010000173.1 GCA_947505055.1 Methylococcaceae bacterium
AAGCCAGTGACAATGACTAGCCAATAATTAAAATGTAAGCCAGACATTAACACCGCTAGCAAAGTTAGACCCAAAACCACCACAGACGCGCCCCAAACCGAGCGACGCAATGCCGTCAGTAGATCTTCTAGCGACGCGTTTTCGTTGATTCTTGCTACGTATTGGCTTAAATAATAAACAGATTTTGAGTAATACGAGGCATTGGCCGCGATACTGGCAACTTCGCTTTCATCGCGCTCCTTGCCAATCACCATATAAATGCCAAACAGACTGGAGATTACGCCAACAGCCGCAACCAGAAACGGTAAACCAATATAGGCAACCGTTGAGCCATTACCCAAGGCTGCACCTAGTGTAGCGGCGGCAATGATAGAGCCACTGTAACTTTCAAATAAATCTGCACCCATGCCGGCAACATCGCCTACATTGTCACCCACGTTGTCAGCGATGACGGCAGGGTTACGAGGATCGTCTTCTGGTATACCTTTTTCAATCTTGCCGACTAGATCTGCACCAACATCCGCTGCTTTGGTAAAGATACCGCCGCCCACTCGGGCAAAGAGGGCAATACTACTGGCACCAAAACCAAAGCCAGTGATATAGGTTAGTTGCTTAGGATCACCATTAAAGACAAGGAATAGTACGGTCATACCAATAAGACTGAAACTGACTACAGACATGCCCATAATTGCGCCACTACCGAAGGCTACGCGTAAGCCTTCATGGAGGCCACGACTTGCAGCAGAAGCTGTGCGTGTATTGGCACGAACCGCTACATACATGCCCAAATAGCCCGCTCCAGCTGAAGCAATAGCACCCGAAATAAAACAAAAGGCTGTTTGCCACTGCAAAAACACGGCAATAACAGTGGCGACTATCGCGACAAAAACTGCAATAACACGGTATTCTCTAGCCAGAAAAGCCGATGCGCCTTCTTGAATAGCGGTGCCAATTTCGCGCATGAGCTCATTGCCCTGATCGTAAGCGAAAACTTGTTTTATCTGCCAAAGTACAAATCCTACTCCAGCGATGCCCATTAATAAGGCGATTACAATTGATACTGATGTTGAAAACAACATAAACTCCACTCCTATTTTGTTTTTATTATTATAGTTTTAGGGTGGGCATCATAAACCGTAATGATCGAATAAAATAGTTTCTATGTGAAATACAGTAGGTATTACCCAACTAATGCACATAGCTCCAATGAGTTTTTATACTTTTATTACTATTAAGCAAAATGACGATGAACTGCGTACAATTGTACCCAGTGTACTTATTAACAAACAGGATAAACAAATGATTAGAAACGAAGCTATCAACAACGTGACTTACTGGGAACCTTCGGCAGGCAATATCGTCTCGGGCATCATTCAAGGCATAGGTGCTACAAACGATTTGTTCTATGACAAACAGAAAACGCTATTTTTACAGGAAGATGATGGCGCGGTTGTCGTTGTTGAACTTAATCGTTATTTGCTGCACAGTTTAAAACAACATAACGCTGAGATAGGCGATTTTGTCACCGTTACTTTTCATGGCAAAGAACAAAAAAATAACGGACGTTCTTTTAATCGCTACACCTTAGTTGTGGATAAGGTTGCTAGTTCCGTATAAAAATAAGCTCACACAGTTCGATAAGTTCGCTGCAAACCGTATTATTTTATTGTGTTTGAGTTATTAGTATTGCAAGTCGGATTTGAATCTACCAAATCGTTGAGCCTAAAAAAGGCCCCGATCAGATCGGAGCCTTTAGAATTCATGGTGCGTAGGTGCGGAATCGAACCGTCGACACGAGGATTTTCAGTGCTCTGATTGCATGTCAGGTGGGATTGCAAAGTTTGTGTTGAGGAGGCGAGCGCTTAGGTAAAAAGAGGGTTAATATCTCAGATTAGTAAACGGTATCGTGGTCGCCCACATTGATAGGAATAATTTGCCCGTCTTGAATCAGCAATTCCAGTGTAATGCGATATGATAAATTGATCGAAACTGAATGGATACCTTGTAGTTTTCCACTCAAGGTATGCAGACGTAGAGAAGGATGAAACGGATTGGCTTCCAGCAGTTGCAAGGTTTTAAGATATTGGGATTTCAGATCAGGATGCTTCTTTAACCAGCGTAGAGCGCGGCGGTTATAAGCATCAGTGAAAACCAGCGCATAACTCATGCTTGTTTTGATAGCCTAGATACATGGGCTTCCGCCGACTCCTGTACCAATCGCCCAGTCGCTAAATCAGCACGAGTTTCTGCTAAGGCTGCTTCCAGTTCACACTCTCGTAAATAGTTGTATTGTGCGATCTCCATGACCACGAATCTGTCCTTGCCACGCACCGACACAATGGCCTCAGAATGATCTGCGAGCATGGCTTCGATGGCCGCTACCCCTTTGGTTTTTAAGTCATTAGCACTGATGTGGGCCATGTTTAACGCCTGATTGAATACGAAAGATAGTGCATTTAATCATGTGATTTATAGTACTGTAAAGTGCTTTGTGTGGTGGAGCGTCTTACAAACTTGATTACTAAAGTGTGTATTGCTGGAAGGTCGGGGCAAGAATAACACCATAACACAAAACCGTCATGCATAAAAAAGGCCCCTATAAAATAGGAGCCTTTAGAATTCATGGTGCTAGGTTCGGAATCGAACCGTCGATACAGGCACTAAAAAGCTCCGGTACAATTCCCGGGGTAGCTTTTGCGATGAATCACCAAAAAGGCTTCATCGGTGTTTCAATGGACAAGACAGTGTCCGGAGTGGATTTGCACGAAATCATAGTTTAGATAAGCGGCTCAATATTTTCTTATCTATGCGCATGAAAAACACGTTCAATAATGTTATCCGGTAAGCTTATACGATCAAATGCGGCAGCAGGATAAAGATAGTCTTCACCTGATTCATCAATAACTCTAATTTGGCCATGCTTTTCTGCATCGACATCAACAACTATCTCATAAAGCTTACGCATTTCCAGTGATACTTCGTAGCCATGGTTATCGACACAGACAACAAATTCGTGATTATTCATAGTTATATATCCAAATAATGTTTAATTTTAAACTCTCGTTTGCCAATGCCATTAGCTTTATGCCAATGAATTTTTGTTTCACGAACATTACTCAAACGCCATTGCCGCATAACTATTTTGCTAATGCGTTAAAGGTATCACTATACTGACTCATAAATTTACGCCCTTCCTGCTTAATTTCTTCAGGATCCCAAGAGGTCGATTCGCCGCTATTAATGCCCTCACGTATCTCAAGCCGCAATTGATCTAATTTAGCCGCACGTATACAGTCTTGTTGTTCCATAAGGCGTAAGGCTTCACGAACGACTTCACTGGCAGATGTGTAAAGTCCTGATGCAACTTTTTGCCGAACCATTTCATCCAGTTGGGGAGATAAATTAACATTCATAGTTATAGTAAACTCAAGTTAGCATTAAAGAAGCATAAAGATAGCATTGTTGTCAAAGATGGACAATACTTGATAATTTATCGCTGTTCATAAAAGCGGCCCTTGCCATCGGAACTCCAGATTGACCAAAAAAACACCAAAAACTTACATCAACCGCCCAACAGTAAGGCCAAGACCGGACTCCACTTGTGCACCGTTGATAGCTCCGGTGATCACCGGTGAAATGTTGTAGCTGGTTTTCTGACGAGTCTCTTCACTTAGTGTGCATCCCTTTCCGAAATACTGGAATTGGCGTGAGTGAAGTCCATAAGTCGTAGGCCAGTTTCGCGATAGCAAACCGCCGCTTACACAAAATATGGGACACCCTCAAAATCTCACGAGAAAAAATCCAGGTGAGGGTCAGTTTGTGCCTCTGTTTGTGGTGGATAGACGCTATCGCTCCGTATCCGTCGCACGGCCGTACCTATAATCCGCCGTGCTTATGGGGCTATACGTTCAGCTTTCCCTACAATCCGCCGTGTTTAAAGGGCAATGCGTTCAGTTTTACTTACAATTCGCCGTGTTTAGGTGACTATGCGTTCAGCTTTAAGGACAATCCGTCGAGCTTAAGGGCCAATGCGTTCAGTTTCACCTACAGTCCGCCGTGCTTATGTGACTATTCGGTCAATTGTTGCAACAACTGCCCCAGTTGTTGCAACAACACGGCGACTTAAAGGATAAACTGCCGGTATAGTTAAAAAAGTCGCTTCTAAAGTAAAGTAAAGTGTAATGATTTGCCTTGTCAAACAGCACCTAACATTGACCATCTTTAGCATTGGTTTTTATTCGCTCATGTGTATTAGATCAGCATGTTAGCGATTTAACATGAACAACTTTGACGCTGTTTTCACAGATTAGCTGGCTATTTTTCCATGCTGTTTGACATAGCCTACATCGTCGAACAGATTGGTCAGAATGGGGAGACCGGGGAGACCGGTGATTGTTTCGAGGTCTTCTAAGGTGTCTCGGGGTTCCACGATGATCATGGTTGGGAGTCAGTTGAGTGAGTCGTAGGGTGATCAGTTTGAGTATGTCGGGATCGGTGATTTGGTTGAGTTGAGGCGGATCTTTGAGAATTAGCATGTGTATCTCCTAATTTTAAGGCAAAAAAAACCCCACATTTTCATGTGAGGCCGGTTGTGTTGGTGATTTGTTTTAAATTATGTTGATATTTGAGTATGCTAAATAAAGATAAGACGATTGATTAGAATAGCGATTCTATAATCTAAAAAATATTTACCAACAAATTGTCGAATGAATACTTAGTTGTAATAGGTGCATAACGATTTGTTAACCTCCCTTGGCAACCGGCAAGGTAATATAAAAACAAGTTCCTAGTCCAGGCAGGCTATCGAAGGTCAAGGTGCCATTATGGGCGTCTATCAACGAGCGGCAGATAGACAGGCCCATGCCCATGCCTTCGGTTTTGGTGGTAACAAACGGCGTAAACAGCTTTTTTTGTATTGATTGCTCTATAGCTGAACCATTGTCCCTGACTTGTATTTGTAGCTGGTTCTCATCTAGCATCAGGCTGCTTAGTGTGACTGTTTTAATAGGGTTGTCATTAGCGGTCAAGGCTTCGGTGCTGTTACGGATTAAATTAATTAACACTTGTTCAATCTTAATGGTATCTACAAGCAACATAGGCAGCGCCTCTGCTAGCTCTAGGTTAAGAGTGATATTGTGCTTTTTTAAGTCACTCTTACACAGTATTATGCAATCATTAATTAAAGTATTGATTTCTGTGCTTATGTTATGGGTGTTTTTGTTTTGACAAAAGGCTTTCATGCGATTGATGATCTTGCCGGCTCTTAAGGCCTGCTCAGACACTAAGTTGGCAATCTTAGCAATTTTTTCTAGATCAGGCTCTTTTGCCACCGCTAAAATCTTTAAGGCAGAGGCATAGTTGGCCGTCGCAGTCAGTGGTTGATTAACCTCATGGGCAATACCTGTAGCCATTTCGCCCATGAGTCCCAAGCGAGTGATATGGGCTAGTTGATCTAAATGGACTAGATTTTTTTGTTCTTGGAGTGTGCGATCAGTGACATCCTGCGTACAACCGACGAAGCGTGAAATCTGCTGATCATCCGTATACTCAATGGTCGCGTAGGCTTTAAGAAAGCGTTGCTCACCATCAGGGCGCAGGATGCGAAACAAGAGTCCTTTTTCCGCTGTAGACTGCGATAACTCTGTCATCCACGTTTTTACTAAAAGGCGATCTTCCGGAACAATGAGAGCCATTAAGGCGCTTAAGTTATAACCGAAGTCGGCCTTGTTTATGCCGTAAATAACATACATTTGCGGAGACCAAGTGTAGGTGTCAGTGTGAGGTATGTGCGACCAATTGCCCAGATTAGCGATGCTTTGAGAAAGAGCTAATGTGTTTCGATTGTCCTGTAAGTCAAGCTCTATATGCTTGCGCTCGGTTATGTCAGACATAAAGCCATACCAATACCAAACATTAGAACCGTCATTTTCTTGCTCTGGTAACGAACTCCCATACACCCAACGCACGGTACCGTCATAAAACTTCACCCGAAATTCATGACTCCACGGCGCCAAGTCTTGTACGGCTTTTTGGATGGATGCGACAACGCCGTCGAAGTCGTCCGGATGAATAAGAGCAAATAGTTGGGAGGCGTCGTCACGGACGTCGTCAGGACTGAGCTGAAATAGTTCTCGAATGCCTTCACTGGCGAAGGGAAAGTGGGCGCTACCATCAGGGCGTAAACGAAATTTGAAAACCATGCCTGGCACCAGATTGGTTATTTTCTGGAGCAGACACAGTAAATCTTTCTCGGTTTCTAGGGGTTGCAGGGGATCGGTTTGAATGGCAACCGTCTCTTCGACATCACGCAAGTCCGTCTCGGCTTCTCTAGTGTTGCTAAGATCAGTGATTGAAATACGGATATTGGCGTTGATGCTTAGACAATTTAATTGCACAGGGAATTCTTTTCCCTGGCCATGTTTCAGCATTAACTCGATATCTACAGCCTGATTGTACTTAATGAGTTGCGCGAATAATAGATACCAGCGATCACCATCTTCTGCTGCGACAAGGCTGGCAAATCGACGGGATAACAAGTTGTGACGTTCAATACCAAAAAGTTGAGTCGCTGCTTTATTGGCTTCTGAAATCAGTTCATTATCAGTGAGTGTGAGATGGCCGACTGGGGCATTATTATATAGATCCGCATAATAGCTCTCTGATTGTTCATACTGGATTTGAGTACTTCGGAGATGCTCGTTCTGAACTTCCATCTCAATCAATTTAAATTCCAGAGCAACTTGGCGTACTTGGAGATCACGAAGCAATTTTTGTGCGGATTGGGGGGTAATCGATAGATCTGGCATTGATGAGTTGGAATTCATAGGGATTTCTTTAATTCTCTATTTATTACATCATGGTGTTGATTATTGAGTCTCTGCCATTGATGGTCTGTTATGCGTGAGGTCACTGCAGGTTTTAGCTTAGGCTTCAAGAACCGCAAGGTTCGTAACCGTAAATTGACCCGACTCACGTCGCCGCGTAATTTTATGCTTACAAGCTATTGATCCTAACACCATTAAAATTAATAGGGTAACTATTTCAACGGATTGTTAAAAATAACTGACGACAAGATTGAAGAGGAAAGACAGGAATAAGACCGTAAAACAAAACCGTCGGGCATAAAAAAGGCCCCTATAAAATAGGAGCCTTCAGAATTCATGGTGCCCAGGGGCGGAATCGAACCGTCGACACGAGGATTTTCAGTCCTCTGCTCTACCGACTGAGCTACCTGGGCTTTTTGATGTTTCTTTTTGTATGGTGCCCAGGGGCGGAATCGAACCGTCGACACGAGGATTTTCAGTCCTCTGCTCTACCGACTGAGCTACCTGGGCCGCACTACACAAAGACGGCTATTAGAATCGATTAAGGCACTTGAGTCAATAAAAATAAAAATATCATGACGTTGTTAGGTTAAATAAGGCTCATCTTAAAAAGCTTATTTAGCTCACTCCAATGAATGGCTTTTAATGAGTTATTACCGAACTAACTACGTTCTTTATCAATTCTATATGAACGAGTTCACCTGGTTGAATTCCGCTGCATTCAACTGGTAAAACAATATAACAATTTGCTAGGCTGGTAGCACTCAATATATTAGAACCTTGCTGTCCCAATGCAGCGACCAATAATTCTCCATTACTATCTTGGCAAAATACACCTCGCTGATATTCTTGGCGTCCTGGTGATTTATTGAGTGCCACGGTACATCGAGCCAATAATTGTAAGGGTACTGACATCGGTAGTCCTGATAGTTTTTCAAGCGCAGGTGCTACGATATGTTGAAAGGTTACAATGACAGCGACAGGATTACCTGGTAAACCAAAGAAATGACAGCCATCAATTTTACCGAAAGCCAACGGCTTTCCAGGTTTTATAGCGATCTTCCAAAAGTCGACCTTGCCGCAACTCGCCAATACTTCTTTAATATAGTCCGCATCACCGACTGAGGCACCACCGGTACTAATAATTAGGTCATGATTTGCTGCTGCAGCTAGAAGACAGGCTTCTATTTGTTGGGGGTTATCGGCTATGACGCCTAAATCAGTCGCTTGGTAGCAAGCATCGGTCAGTAGTCCACTTAAAAGATAACGATTGCTGTCGTATATTTTTCCTGATGTTAAAGGTTGACCTAGTGCTGTTAATTCGTTGCCCGTAGAAAAGAAGGCTATTTTCACCTTTCGTTTAACGACCACGTTATCAGTGCCGACCGAAGCAAGTAAGCCCAGATCAATAGCGCTTATTTTTTTAAAGGCGGCACAAACCAAATCGCCTTGCATAATATCTTCACCCATCGCCCGAACATTTTGTAGACCCTGGGTTTGTGCAGGAAAAACAATAGACGAAGCTTCAACTTGAACCTGTTCTTGCATGACTACAGAATCGGTCTCTGCAGGTAAGGCTGCTCCGGTAAATATGCGTACACATTGGCCTGCTAGCAGCGTGCCTTGATAAGGTTGGCCTGCCCAAGAGATTCCAACTTGTATTAATGTGGTAGCGTGGCCTGGAATCAAATCAGTGCTAGAAAAAGCATAGCCATCCATAGCGGAGTTTCTATCAAATGGGCTATTGATTGCTGAGTAGATAGGTTCTGCAAGCACGCGACCTAGAGCATTTTTTAAAGTGATGCTTTCAGTTTCGGTCACTGACTCTATGGCTGAGGCAATGCTTGCTAATGCATCTTTTATAGAGCTCAGCTGTTTTTTTTCTTGGGCACATTCATCTATCATTTCAACCTCAAAAACTGTTTTAAAATAAACGTGGCTATCATGTCTGGCTGATTAATATCTAATTGAATGGGGCTGTTCGCTGTTATTAATGGTGTATCAGTGGCGATAGCAATAATGTTTGGATCATTCGGATAGAGTAAGGGCTTATTTATAGCCGCACGATGCAATTCGATTTTAGGGAAGGCTTCTGCTTTAAAGCCTTCAACTAGAATAAGATCCAGTTCAGATTGATCAAAAAGTTTAAGCTGATCGTCTAGCTTAGGTTCTTGTGCCGTAGCGAACTCGGTAATGATGGCGCGTCTATGTGAAGAAATTAACATAACAGGGGACGCGCCTGCCTCACGTAAGCGAAAACTATCTTTGCCGGGTTGATCTATTTGAAAGTTATGATGACTATGTTTAATTAAAGCTATCCGTAAACCTTGTTGCTTTAATAGCGGAATGATTTGCTCTAAAAGAGTGGTTTTACCCGTGCCACTAAAAGCGGCAAATCCTAATATGGGAATAGAGG
>CANNLO010000174.1 GCA_947505055.1 Methylococcaceae bacterium
AGGCCATGTACGTCGCCAAACGGCGGGGCAAGGGCGGCTACGCCCTACATGAATAGTGTGTTAAAGTCCCCTGCGTTAACGTTTTACCCTCTAGCTCCCTTCTGCTGTAAACAGCGTGTCACACTGCCCTAAGTGTGCATGCCTCAAGGACGATAAAGTCAAAATTATTGCAAGATAAGGACGGAGAAAATTAATAGGGGACGTACCACATTTTCATTTTTTAAGGTGATTAGCCCTGCAGGGACGGGGTTTGCAATCCCTTCCCTAACGTATTAAAGATTTGAAAGTTATTGAGGCATCCAAACGTTTCGGTCTGGGTTATAAACCCCGACCGGCATCGTTCTGTATCCCAAAAACGAGGGAAATTAATCAGGCTAGTGAACGACTTGTGCGATGCTTACCCATACTAATGCCAGCCAGGTCGCAGATCAAGCCATGTATCGCGCAAAAAACGAAGGTAGAAACAGAACTGTCATTCTACCGGATATTACATTCGACAAAAAATAACGACCGTTACCATTTAAACATTCACCGTTTCAAATTGATTACAATCCCCGCACCATCAACTGATTTTCGTTTATCCATTTCCGGTTCTTGCGACATTAACATTTGACTGTCCAAATATAAAGGCCGTTGTTTATTTTTACTCTCGGCAGCAAAAATATTTATTGACTCCATCTCCATAGAGCGTTGTTCATTTCTTAACCAAACACTTCCAGATTGATCAAATGGAATTGAAAGTATTAATGCTTTCGGAGACTCTGTGACCGCATCAACACGCAACACTCAGGGGTTATTTTTTTCAACTTTCTGTTTTAAATTAACGCTAGTTTCTTTTTTTATAACCTGGCCTAAGGGAACTGTTACTGACTGTTGCTCTGCCGCATAAACGTTTTTAAAAACAGCGTTTTCAAAACCGGTAAGTATATACCACAAAAATTCCGTAAAAAATAATAGAAACAATTGGATACCATTAATCTTCATGGTGTTGCCCTTCAATTATAAAAAGAATTACATTATTAAACCTTGATCATCAATCTACAATAATTATCTGACAATATCACATTTTGTGACCAGATACTCCCCTACCCATCCGATGCTCTGTTTCCAGCACTTTTTGCGTAGTCTGTAACACGGTATCGGGATTCAGACTCATAGAATCAATACCAATTTCCACCAAAAACTCTGCCATTTCAGGATAGTCGGATGGCGCCTGCCCACACAACCCACAATGCTTACCGTTCCGCCGCGCACCTTCAACTGCAAGACGGATCATTTGTTTAACTCCGGGATCTCGCTCGTCAAAGTCTTCAGCAATGATTTCGGAATCACGATCTACGCCTAAAGTTAGCTGAGTCAAATCATTAGAGCCGATAGAAAATCCGTCAAAATATTCTGAAAAGGCGTCAATCTGAATGACGTTATTGGGAATTTCACACATCACATAAATTTCCAATCCATGCTCACCACGTTTCAAGCCAAGTTGCGCCATATAGTCGAGAACGCGTCTGGCTTCGTCAACGCGCCGACAAAATGGAATCATCAAAATTACATTCGATAACCCCATTATTTCACGCACCCGTTTCATGGCTTTACATTCCAGGGCAAAACCTTCGGCATAAGCCGAATGGATATAACGCGACGCACCACGAAAACCGATCATCGGATTGGCTTCATCAAATTCAAACCAACGCCCACCCAGTAAAGTGGCGTATTCATTGGTTTTAAAGTCAGACATCCGCACCACAACCGGTTTGGGATAAAATGCAGCTGCAATGGTGCCTACGCCTTCCGATAATTTCTGGACAAAATACTCTTCAGGACTAGCATAATTAGCGACTAGTTGAGTTAACTGATCTCGTTCCATAGCATCTTGAATGCGCTCAGGATGTATCAAGGCCATGGGATGAGCTTTGATATATTCGGCAATAATAAACTCCATTCGTGCCAAACCTACGCCATCATTGGGCAAGAAGCTCGCTTTAAACGCCAACTCAGGATTCCCGATATTTAGCATGATTTTGGTTTTTGGACGTTGCAAACCGGTTAAGTCAGTTGTTTCAATATTAAAGTCCAACTTACCGGAATAAACTTTACCAATATCACCTTCAGCGCAGGACACGGTAACCGGATTATTTTGTTTAATCATCATTGTGGCATTGTCGCAACCCACCACAGCAGGAACACCCAATTCACGAGATATAATCGCTGCATGACAAGTCCGCCCACCACGATTAGTAACAATAGCCGAGGCTATTTTCATGACCGGCTCCCAATCAGGTGTTGTCATATCGGCAATAAGAATCTCGCCTGCCTTAAAGTTTTTCAAGTCCTCAACCTTATCAATAACTCTCGCGTTGCCTACTGCAATCTTGCTGCCTACAGCATGCCCGGTGATAAGCGGTTCAGCTTTCTGTTTAAGACTATATTGCTTCAAGACCATACCGTTTAATTGCGAAACCACGGTTTCAGGCCTCGCCTGAACAATATACAACACACCGTCAAGACCATCTTTTGCCCATTCCATATCCATCGGCTTGGTAAGACCCGCCTTTACACTGTAATGTTTTTCAATTTTAATGGCATAGTCAGCCAAGGTTAAAACATCGTCATCACTAATACAAAAACGATTGCGTTCATCAGTAGAAGTCACGATATTGCTGGTAGACTCACGGGTACGACCATCGCTGTAAACCATTTTTATTTTTTTGGCACCCAACGTTCGCCTTAAAACAGCCTGATACCCTAACTCAAAGGTGGATTTGTGAACATAAAATTCATCGGGATCAACTGCACCTTGCACGACATTCTCGCCCAAACCATGAGCACCGGTTATAAACACTACATCTTTAAATCCCGAATCCGTATCCAGCGAAAACATCACGCCACTGGAACTTAGATCTGAGCGCACCATTTTCATAATGCCGATCGATAAAGCCAATTTAAAATGATCGAAGCCCTGATCGACACGATAATGAATGGCGCGATCGGTGAACAAGCTGGCAAAACAATGTTTACAAGCGTTCAGCAAGGCCTGCTCTCCGCGTATATTTAGAAAAGTATCTTGTTGGCCGGCAAAGCTGGCAGTCGGCAAATCTTCTGCTGTCGCCGAACTGCGAACGGCAACACTTAATTCCTCGCCATACTGATTTTTTAATTCGCCATAAGCCTTGATGATTTGCTGTTCAAGGTCTTCCGGAAAGGGGGCTGCGTAGATAATCTCTCGGGCTTTAAGTGCTCGCTTGCCAAGGTCAGTTACATTTTCAGGATCCAAATTATCCAAGGCTTTATGGAGTGCCGGCCAACCCTGATCCTGAGCCCGTTCAAGAACATAACGGTAAGCTTCAGCAGTTACGGCAAAACCATTGGGTATCTGAATACCTTGTGGCTTTAGTTCCCTATACATTTCGCCTAAAGAAGCATTCTTTCCACCTACAAGAGGCACATCTTCTATGGTTAACTCATTAAACCAGCGGATATAGTTTCTTTGCTCAGACATATTGATTCCTTAAACGAATAAATCGCTTATTAAAGATTATGGCAGTTACCAGGAAATCAGCATTTATTTACATTTAATCTGGCGAAAAAAAGCTCATTCATGACTATACAAAACACCATAATGATTTATTGAAAGAATTACAATATGTGTATTTACTTACCTTTACACGGCAAGTTGAAAAACTAATTTAGACTATTGCTTTTTAAGAATACAGGTGACAGATTTGCAAGTTAATCAAAACCAAATGCGGATAGATTTACCCATTTACCCGTTATAACTGTGCATTATTGATTAACAAAAGGGCGATATTTCAGTCGCCCTTTTGTTACAAATAGTTGCACGCAACAATGAACTTGATATTTAACAGAGTCAGCGTGACAACAAGGAAAGCTGAACGTTTAAACCGCAATACCTACTTGTAAGGCATCAAACCAGTCCAGGAATCGTTTGACATCATCACCTTTAAACATTCGACCATGCTGCGGCGCCAGAATATCAATATCAAGATTTCTTACGCGTTCAATCCAGACTCTTTTTGCCTGATTTGAGGGCATCCAGCGCTGATGCCAATAACGCATTTTCTCTACGTGTGCAGAGAAATTATCTACAAATACCGGCGAATCGGGAGGCTCAATTGATCCGCCAACATCCCCAGACATTAAAATCTTGGCTTGTGGATCATACACATGAAAATTACCGGGAGAGTGTAAATAATGAGCAGGAATCAGTTGCAATTCCAAAGACTCTAATTTGATGGTCCCCCCATTATCGGGAATGCCTACATATTCAATTGAGTCACAACTGTAATGACGCAAAAAACCTTCCCACAATGCCGGGGCATGAAGCTTCGCATTGGTTAAAGCCTGATCCCACAAACCTAATGATGAAATGACATCCGGATCCTGATGCGAAGCGAATAAATCCGTTATTTGGTCAACTGGCGCATGGTGCAAAACAGCCGCCATCATCGGTGCGAACAATTCGGCACCACCGGGATCCAACAGCAGGCAACGGTTAGGCGTGCGAACCACATATTGATTGGTATCGACTATATTACCGGGCTTACCCTCATCCCTTCCAAACATAATCCATTGGTGCGATCCTTCATAGATCTTGGTCATCTTCATGAAACACGGCCTCTTTTAATTAACAGCTATTCAGCTATTGCGATAAATGGATAATGCGATTCTGCAACGCTGCACATTATCATGAATGGTATGTGCAGCCTTATCTACACTTTCAGCAACTGCCTGCAGACTTTGTAAATACTCACCTGCCTGAGATGCTTCAATTCTTGAGTTTGCAGCAATAACCCTTGCAGCTCTTGCATGATGCATCACTTCTTCGAGTTGACCCAAAAGTTGCGAGACATCCTTTTTAAAGCGTCTTTGGCAATCTTGCATGGCTAGTCTTGCCTGATCAACCGGTTCCTGCATTGATTCAGCATACAATGCACCTTCAGCCATTTTTGCTGCCAACTCAAATTTATTATACGCAATGGTTTTATGATATTCCTCGACAGTTAAGCGATATAAAACCAGAGCATAGATATTAATGTTTGTAACCAGCTCGATTGTTTCCTTGGCCAGCTCATTAATAAAGTCAGTAATAGGTTGAAATCCTTTTGCTTTATCTCCAGCCCTGAAGGCAATAGCTTTAGCATTTGCCGCCGCCAGCGATATTTCTTTAGCCACCACCATGACCGCGCTTAATTCCGAGGTAATGGAAGCCACGGCAATAAACTGAGATTTAGTCTGATTAGTCATATTTAATTACACCATGTAAAAAGTGACATATTTAAAACTCCGTGCCTGATTCAAGACAATCCATCATGTACTGATGAAAAGTAGCCTCGGAAGAAATATTTTGCCAACCACTACCAAGAAAGATTGAAAAGACAACAAAAACTTAACAACCTGATTAGTTAAACCAAACTTAATACTTTATGTGAAACTTCGTTTAAAGATACCACATAGTCGGCACAACCCAACTTAAAAGCAGCGCCTGGCATTCCCCAAACCACACAGGACTGCTCGTCCTGAATAACAGTTTTGGCACCTGCATCATGCATTTCTTTCATACCTACTGCACCATCAGCACCCATTCCTGTCAGTAAAACAGCAATAGCATTGCCACCGGCACATTGAGCAACAGAACGAAACAACACATCAACCGCAGGTTTATGTCGATTAACCGGAAGACCATCGTTCAACTGAATTATATATCTACCGCCTTCCCTGACAAGCAACATATGCCTGTCTCCGGGTGCAAGGTAAATATGCCCAACCTCAGCAATCTGTCCATCCGTAGGAATACAAGCGGTCATTTCGGTTACAAGATCGACATGCCTGATAAATGATTGACTGAAAGCCGCAGGCAAATGCTGTGTCATTAATATAGGCGGCGTATCTGCCGGAAATCCATTAACTACGGCTTTTATAGCTTCCGTTCCACCCGTTGAAGCCCCAATTGCGATTATCTTATTTGTGTGCCTGATTGTTCGTTTTATTGGGTCAGCTTTAAGAATAACATCAATTGAATGTTTCTCTGGAATATCAACAACATGATTTATAGCCGAATTTTTAACTTTAATTACTCTATTTGGAGTATTTCCGACTTTTGCTTGGGCGGCAACTATAACCTTGGAAATAATATCCTCTGCGTATTCATTAAGGGCATGAACAACATCAACCTTGGGTTTGGCAATAAAATCTACGGCACCGAGGGCCAATGCATTTAAAGTAGCTTCGGCTCCATGCTCAGTAAGCGTTGAAATCATAACGACAGGCGTCGGTCTTAAACGCATTAAATTACTTAAGAAAGTAATGCCATCCATATGTGGCATTTCTATATCCAGCGTTAATACATCGGGGTTTAATTGTTTAATCATTTCCCTCGCAATAAGAGGGTCTGCTGCCGTACCAACCACTTCAATCTCAGGCGATGAACTTAACACCTCAGTCAGTATTTTCCTAATTAATGCCGAATCATCAATAATCAATACGCGTATCTTGTCCATAAATCCACTCTAAAAAAACTAACGTCACCATCACCAGGTGCATTCTTAATGTCAAAAATTGTCACTTTAATACTTGGTTCATATACTAAATATAAAAAACCATTGTGAGTCTTAGCGGCTAAACAAATTATTCCAGTCTTCTTATATTAGCCTGTGATGCTACCTTCACCTTTGCAATGATATCATCGGCATAGTCGTTTAATGCACTTTCCACATTAATTGTAGGTTTAGCGATAAAATCGACGGCTCCCAATTCTAGCGCTGTTAAGGTAACTTCAGCATTACTTTCTGTGAGGGCTGAAATCATCACTACTGGCATTGGCCTTAATCGCATCAGGTTACGTAAAAAAGTAATCCCATCCATTCGTGGCATTTCAATATCGAGGGTTAATACGTCCGGATTTAACTCCTTAATCATTTCTCTGGCAACATAGGGATCTTCCGCACCACCTACAACCTCAATATCAGGAGATGAGTTTAGTATCTCAGTCAGTACCTTTCTGATCAGTAATGAATCATCAACAATTAAAACACGTATTTTATTCATTACTCACTCTTAAAAAAGCTCAACATCACCCTCAACAGGCGCATTTTTAATATTGTTAAAATACTGTCGCTCTCTTCTTATGATCGTATCATTATGCAAATGCTCGATTTTTTTCATTCCAACTTTACCCGTTTTAGGAAAATAAATAATTTTCCTTGGATAAATATCACCCAAATCCTGAGAAAGTAACAGCAAACCTTCTGTGTCAATATAATCCAGAATGAAATCAATATTTTTCAACCCTACATCCGTTAAAGTCGGGATAATCTTACCGCCTCCAAACACTTTAACTTCCAGGTTTTTTCTTTTTCCGCCATTACTCAAAATAGTATTAATCAAATGCTCCATGGCAAAATTTCCATAGCGAGTAGCATTTCCTACAACTGACTCATTGGCTTGCTTTAATTTATCGGTTGTTGTTTCAGGTAACATAAAGTGATTCATTCCACCCAAACCTAAAACCTTGTCACGGATACAGGCCGATATACAAGAACCCAAAACAGTTGTAATCAGTTCATCTTCACGAGTTACATAATATTCGCCCGGCAAAATCTTTGCGGCAATAACACCCCGCTCTTTGTCTACATACCGACTAATATGCTCAAAGCCATCGATGGAAGGCGGATCAAGTTCATTTCTAACACTCATGATTATTTATGTAATTTTCCTGTAGCTGGTACATGCCACTAATTCAAACTCGTTCGAAAGTTGATTTAATGATTCTGAATGCCCGATAAACAGCCAAGATCGCAATGACAACATTTCGGCATAGCGTCGCGCGAGCGAGGTCTTGGTTTCACGATCAAAGTAAATCAGAACATTCCGACAAAAAATGAAATCAAAATGGCATTTCATTGGCCAATCTTGCATAAGATTTAACTGCTTGAATTGTATTATTTTTTGCAATTGAGACCTGACTTTCACCTGACCCGACTGTGATGATTTTCCTCGCATAAACCACTGTTTAAGGGTTTCCTCTGATAGATCTGTGACTCTTTCATCAGTATAAATACCCTCTGATGCCGTTTGTAAGACATTCGTATCCAAATCAGTTGCCAGAATTTTGATATCCCAATCAGCAGGAACATTTTCCAGCAGGATAATTGCTAAAGAATAAGGCTCTTCACCCGTAGAACAACCAGCAGACCAAACCTTGATTTGCTTGGTCGCTTTATTTCTTATCAAAAGCTCTGGAATAACGACTTCTCGAAGATAATCAAAATGATGCATTTCCCTGAAAAAAGCGGTCAGATTTGTAGTTATGGCATTTATGAATGCTGTAAACTCTAGATCTGGATAATCTTTGAGATACTGGCAATAATCCTTGAAATCTACCAACCCAAGTTTGCGTACGCGCTTGGATAATCTGGAATAAAACATATCAAATCTTTCATCAGGCACTTGAATTCCTGAATGTTGATTCGATAATTTCCTGAGAAAATTAAAGTCATCGGCAGTGAATTTAAATTCGCGATCCTTCTCAACAATAGCCATATCTAAACTATTTCCTTTTTAATCACGCGTCATGGACATCAAGTACTTCTAACAAATCCAACAATTGTGCAGACTCAATGAATCTAGGGGATGGATAAATAATACTGACTTGTTTATTGAGCTTAACGGCAGATCTTTTTAATGATACGAGAAGTTGCAAAGTCGCTGTGTCTATAGATGCCACATCTGAGGCATTAATTTCAATTTGATCATGCATTGCTAGACAAAGTTTTAGGGTTTCGTGCAATTTGACAACATGCTGAATATTGAGCGTGCTATCCAAATCAATTTGAGATCCGACAATCTCCTTGAATGAATCATCTTGCTGCATTGCAATTAATTCAGGTTCCGAACAATCATCAACGCTATCGTCTGTCATAATAATTTCACTTTGATTATTAAAGTCATCCACTTGCAACTCATCGTCATTAGTCATAGCTCCTAACTCTTCGTGTAGAACAGATATACTTTCGCCTTCCACATCATTAGTCAAATCTTCCAGATAATTCTTAGGCATACCGGTTTCATCATCACTAATTGGCTGTCCCGCCAATTTAACCTCGCTATCGAGGTCGACTATAAGCAAATGTTCTTCATCTTTATCGTTTTCAACCTCCATCCAGGCAAGTGGATCATAACCGATTAAATTATTATCTTCATTTGTTGCCATGCATCA
>CANNLO010000175.1 GCA_947505055.1 Methylococcaceae bacterium
AAGCCATTTTTTTATCCATCCCTGTCGACTTTGTTTCGAATATGTGTGCGAATAGCTCAAAATCGCAAACCATGTTGGGAACTAAGCGTAGTCAATCAAGAAAGACAAAGCATATAGGGCAGCAAAGTTTTGACTTTTTCCCTCTCACTTCTGAAACGGAATTAATTCAAACAAGTCCAAAAATTGGTAATCAATGGGGAGTATCCACTATAGATCAAATCCTTGCTTGGCTTGAATCTCAAAAAGGATGGTTTCCAAAATCAGTTATTTTGAATGGTTGTGGTGCCGATCCAGATGCCTGTGATTCTGCAATCAATGAATTAATTAAAGATGATTACATTGAATCCCGTAGTGATGGTAATGAGACCAGATACCGAGCCAAGGAATAATAAAATGTACTACATAAGCGTGATAGTAACTGTGAAGATATAGGTGAAAGCATGACGGATCAAAAAGAAATAAAATCGCCCAATGCATGGATCGCCATTGATTATGGTATCAATACCAATTTAATGCTCGCTCCTTTCGTACTCGTACTGAAGGGCGAGCGATCTTTGTATCAGGCCATAAAAGAAGACGATTGGCTGTTGGTTCTAAATACCCAAGGATGCATTAGCCGGGTAGGTCGTATGCTGCGAATGCGCTCCGATCTTGATATGACCACGATCTACTTCGACAAGTTATTGAACGTTGACCCTATGGTCTCACTTGGTTTTACTTCGCTCAATCCACCTACAACCGGTAGCATTGCACGTTTGCAGTGGACGGATTTTGTCGAGGCACTGCCGAAGGTGTTGTACAAGACTATCGCCGATATAACTTCAATTACGGATCAGACCTATATCCGTGAACTGCTCCAACTGGCCGTAATGGATGACTTGCTCGGCCCAGCCGGTGGTTCTTATGAACAGATTATCGACATGGGTGTGCGTGACCGTTATCTGGTCGGTAAACTGGCACCGCGTGAAGCAGCAAAGGGTGGTATTGAAGGGCTAGATGGACCCTTGGCGAACGACGAAGCAGAAGAGCCTGAAGAGCAGATAGTACCCGGGCAACATGAGCCTGGCGCAGAGTTTGGTACGACCACCGGTCGAGTAGAACCAGAGGCCGATTCCTCGGATGAGATAGATGCCGCCAGTAATCAATCGCTGGTACCCTCAAGTTTGGGATTCACCTTCTGCGTGGATGGTGATGTGGATAAGATTGAAGTTGAAGTTAGTTGGGGGCGCTATGAGCGGAGTGTTGAACACGAAATTTACCGAACCCGGAAAAATAAAGAGACGGGTGCCGAAGAACAAATCAAGGCAAAAGTCTGGCAGCGCATCCCTTGTGGTGGAACGTTTGTGCTATCGCTGGCCGAAGGCATGATACCTCATCAAGCACCGGACAAGAGCTATCCAGAAGTACGGGTGCAAGGCTCCATTCGTGATAAGAATGCGAATGGCGATCGCTTGGTGACCTTGTTCCTGGTTAACGCACAGCAAGAGCCAGAGACTAATCGTGATAGTGGTTGGGTATTTCAGCCGGAACTGATCGTTCGCTCAGAAAAAGACGCGACAAATAAAGCAATCTTCCGACGCAGACCCGTACTGGACTCGGATGGCAAAGATCCGGAACGCGAGTCGCTGGAGATGATCTATCGCAATCGGGTCGAGTTCGCGGTTGGGCATGGTGTTGCCGTACATGCAAAGACATCGATTGACGTGACGCTAGCCACCGAGGTGCGTACTATGGTCATGCCGCAGTACGAAGTCCAGGTCACTGAGACGCCAGGGCTAGCGCCCACGGATCGGCCTGCGATGAAGGCGATGATAAACAGCGGTTTGCTTGATATGCAGCGACTGGCCACTTTAGATACCGATGCCTTGGTTGATGCTCTGGGTATGTTAACCAAAGATTATGCTGATTGGATTGATGAGCAGCGTGCGAGGATTGGCATTGATGTAGTCGGTTACGATGCGCAGTCGCAACAAGCGATGGATCGTTGCCAGAATATTTACGAACGTTTGCAGAAAGGCATTGATACCCTAAAGAATAATGAAAAGGCCCTTGCGGCCTTTCGCTTTGCCAATCAAGCAATGGCCACGCAGCGTGTACATAGTTTATTCGCATTGGCACAGCGTCGAGGGGAAGACGTTACTGTGGAAAGCTTTGATGTGCTGAAGAATCGCAGTTGGCGACCTTTCCAGCTTGCTTTCTTGTTACTGTCCATCCCTTCGTTGGCTGACCCCAGTCACTCGGATCGGGTTAGTATTACCGAAGCCTATGCTGATCTGTTGTGGTTTCCCACCGGCGGTGGCAAGACCGAAGCTTATTTAGGCGTAGCCGCTTTTACAATGGCTATTCGACGTATGCAAGGCAATCTGGGCGGCTACGATAGCTCGCGTGGCTTGGCGGTAATCATGCGCTACACTCTGCGGCTGTTGACGCTGCAACAATTTCAGCGTGCCACTGCGTTGATCTGTGCCATGGAAGTATTGCGTCGGGAGGCTTTAACTAAAGATGATAAATCCCTCGGTACTGAGCCATTTACTATCGGTTTATGGGTGGGCAACCGCGTGACACCGGGTACGACAGAAGAGAGTCATACAGCCATTCAAGATATTCGTAATCCCGGTAGATATAATGCCGCGGCGGCTTCCCCTGCACAACTAACCAGTTGCCCTTGGTGCGGGACAGAGATTGCACCCGGTCAAAATATTGATATAGACAAAGTGACAGGCCGCACACTTGTCTATTGCGGTGACAAATTGAGTCGTTGTGACTTCTCAAAGGGCAAATCCAGTAAGCTCCCACATCCAGGTATACCTGTATTGGTAGTAGATGAGGAGATTTATCATCGGCCTCCGACGATGATGATTGCTACGGTAGATAAGTTTGCCATGATGGCATGGCGAGGCCAAGTACGTACGCTTTTTGGCCGGGTGGGCCAAGAATGTGAGCGTCATGGTTTGCTTTGGCAAGGGTCTGGTTGTACCGGCAATCACACTGCCGGCCGAGGACTGACTGCGACCAAAGTAAAGACTGTTTTACCTATTCGCCCACCCGATTTAATTATTCAGGACGAATTTCATTTAATCAGCGGGCCGCTTGGAACAATGGTTGGATTATATGAGACCGTTGTCGATGAATTGTGTAGCTGGAAATATGGTGATCAAAAGGTCAAGCCGAAGATTATCGCTTCCACTGCGACGGTGCGTAAAGCTAAAGAGCAAGTCAATCATGTTTTTATGCGGCAAGTTTCGGTGTTTCCACCCCATGGTCTGGACGTAGAGGATAATTTCTTTTCGGTCCAGCGCCCGATTGAGGAAATGTCGGGGCGACGATATCTTGGCGTTTGCTCACCTGGCAGTTCTCGTCCGGCAATGTTAATTCGTGTCTACACCGCTTTTTTGACAGCTGCACAAGCACTGTTCGATCGCTTCGGTGAACCAGCAGATCCTTATATGACTATGGTGGGGTATTTTAATTCACTGCGTGAACTCGGTGGAATGAAGCGGTTAGCTGAGGATGACGTACAGACGCGTTCTTATCGTGTGCAAATGAGTATGGTGACCCGTCCCGCACTTGCACAGCGTAGTGTGAAAAATATTCGTGAGCTTACCTCTCGTGTTTCCAGTCAGGATATTCCGAAATATCTTGATCAGTTAGAGGTCAAATTTAAGTCAACATTTGATGTTACCGCTGGCAAATACGTGACGCGTTGGGAAGAGGGTGAGACGAGGGCAATTGATGTGTTATTAGCCACCAATATGCTATCGGTCGGTGTCGATGTTAATCGGCTGGGACTGATGGCAGTGAACGGCCAACCAAAAGGGACAGCTGAATACATTCAAGCTACCAGTCGTGTTGGCCGTTCCTTTCCGGGTCTGGTTTGCACTGTGCTTACCTGGGCGAGGCCTCGCGATTTGTCGCATTATGAAACATTTGAGCATTACCATGCTACGTTTTATAAACACGTTGAAGCGCAATCAGTAACTCCTTTTTCACCCAGAGCGATGGATCGAGGTTTGACAGGTTCGTTGCTTAGCTTGATGCGTCTTGATAATGATGAATTCAGTCCTAACGAAGGTGCTGGAAAATTGGATAAATCAGACCAAGCCGACATTACCGAGGCCATTGATGTATTGGTTAAACGTGCATGGGGTGTCAGTGAATTAGTCGGCACTAAAACCTTGGCGGAGCAGGAGCTTAAGGAGCGAGCCGATGAGTGGGCCAAGTCGGCGAATAAACCGGGGCGAACTTTGGCTTATGAAAAAAAAGGTCTTCATTCAGACACGACGGTCGCATTAATTAAATCACCGGGCATTCAAACCTGGGACAACTGGACGGTTCCCATGTCAATGCGTGAGGTAGAGCCGGGTGTGCGTTTGATAATGAATACGAACCATATTACAGACGATCATGACTGGAAGCCTTGTACGGTTTCGAAGGATGAGGATTAAACATGATTATTAATAATAAAACACCTGTTGGAGAAGTCAGGCCCAGCCAGTTATTATGGACATACGGCCCCGGCGCTTTGATTGATCTGCCCAGTTTATCCGTCGTTACTCAAGGCATTGATCACTGGGATAAAGATCGCTGTCAACCGATCCACGAGGCACGACTACTTGCTGCGGTCAGGAAAGTATTAGGCAATCAAGTTGTAAATCTACGGATGCCTCCCTTTCAAAAAAGCGATTTGGTTGATGTCTGGTCGCCCGAGGCAAGTATTGGTGTTCCCGTTAGGCCTTTTCCGCGTTGGATGCGTTGTGTAAAATGCGGATTGTTGTCGGCCTTTGATGCTGCGCTATTCATAATTAAAGAACACCGTTTTAGACCAGAGAGGACTCGTTTTGTCCACCAAAGTTGTCGCGGCTCGAAAGGTGATCAGCCTGCTAAAGATGCAGATGCCGTTCCAGCACGTTTTCTGTTGGCCTGCCGCAATGGTCATTTGGATGATTTTCCTTGGCACTATTTTGTTCATGGCGGTAATAGTACTTGTAAAGGAACTCTCCGCTTTTTTGAGAGCGGCGCTTCGTTGCAGACAGAAAATCTGTGGGTGAGATGTGATGCTTGTGCTACATCCAGGAGCCTGGCCCAGGCTTTTGGGAAGGCAGGAAAAGAAAGTTTGCCTGCTTGCCGAGGTCGGCATCCACATTTAGATTATTACGATAATGAATGTGATGAAGAGCCACGCGCGGTTTTATTGGGTGCCACGAATAGTTGGTTTCCAATTACACTTTCTGCCCTCGCGATCCCCCAAACCAAAGATCCACTCAGTCAATTGATTCAAGATGGATGGGCGTTCTTTGAAGAGCTAGAATCTGAAGCCGAGGTTTCGGTGGCTGTGAAGATGCTGGCGAAGACGGCGGCTCTTCCCGGGATAGACAAGTATGCTTCGTCATCTATATGGTCTGCCATAGAAGTGTATCGTACGGGTGGGGAACCCAATATGGTTGGTGAGGCCGACATTAAGGGGCCCGAATGGAACGTTTTGACGGAAGCCAATCCACCGACCGATTATCCACATTTTATGAGCAAGAAAGTCGGTAAACCTGCCAGTTTCGATAAATATATTAGCCGAGTTCTGCTTCTTGAAAGGTTACGCGAGGTTAATGCGTTACTTGGGTTTACTAGGGTGGAGGCACCTGAAGAGTCGGGCGATTCCAATGAGCGTCCACAAATGGCCAGCTTATCTCGTGGTAAACCGGATTGGGTGCCCGCTAATCAAGTCCATGGTGAAGGTATTTTTATCCAATTTGACGAACAGGCTCTTGTTGCTTGGGAAAGTTTGGAGGCTGTTAAAAAAGTTGATCAGATGCTTCGCGGTGGTCATACGGGGTGGAGAAATTCAAGGCATCTTGATCCGAACGAGGGCTATCCTGGTATTCGATATGCAGTGCTTCACACCCTTTCGCATCTTTTGATACGAGAGTTAGCTTTGGAGTGTGGTTATAACGCAGCAAGTATTCGTGAGCGAATCTATGCCGATACCTCCGGCGATCAGAAACAGGCAGGTATCCTTATTTATACTGCTGCCGCAGACTCCGATGGTACGTTGGGTGGTCTAGTGGATCTTGGTAAGCCGGAAAATCTTGGGCGATTGCTAGAACAAGCATTGAACCGTTCTAAAATATGTTCATCAGACCCGCTTTGCTCAGAACACGATGCTGAGAAAGATCGATCTTTGCATGGTGCTGCTTGTCATGCCTGTTCTTTGGTGGCTGAAACGTCATGTGAGCGAGGTAACCGTTATTTGGATAGATCATTACTGATGCCAACCCTAGAATGCGCCGATGCTGCATTCTTCAAAGATCTTTGATATGGAGAAGCTATTAGATGCTGTAGCAGCCTTGGTATGTCTCGTCTCCCCTGATAAGGTCAAAGCTATTTCATCCAGAGTTCGTCTAACCGTAGCCCATGGGTCAACCTCTGCGCTGTCAGATATAGTTGGTACACCCGTGGCTTCAGGGATGGTCAAACAGCTTATCAAAGCTTGGCAAGCTACTGATGTTACTTCTGAAGAACTTGCATCAATGCTGCTTGCCGCAAGTCATGTCTTCACCAAGACTGTCGCAGAGCAAACCACAGAACTTGTTTGGACAGGGCCGACAACGCCTTTTGTATCGGCTCGCCGTACAGAGCAAGCGCTTTTACAAGTCATCAACGCAGCACGAACAACTTTGTTTATCACCAGCTTCGTGGCTTATGATGTATCCTCAATTGTAAAGGCCCTAAACGAAGCGAGCGTAAGAGGCGTGCAGATTTCTATGCTTCTTGAATCTTCTTCGGAGCACGGTGGAAGTATCTCAATTGATATAATAGGCAAAATGAAAGGATTAGTACCATCGGCACATATTTATGCATGGGCCAAAAAGGTCGAACCATTTTTAGAGGGTTGTGTTCATGCGAAGGTCGCTGTAGCAGATAGAAATTCTTGTTTTATAACAAGCGCTAACCTGACTGGTTTTGCCATGGAAAAAAATATGGAGGCAGGCATATTGATTTCAGGTGGAGAGATTCCTCGCTTATTAGGTGAGCACCTTTATGCTTTGATTGATACAAAGATAGTATCCATTGTCTAGAATACAATCTGTTTTTTTATTTATTACTTTGGAGATATTTGTTATTTTTCTGTAAAAAATAATGCTGTTTTTTGAAGGCTGAGTTAGATATAACATCTATTAACAATTAACCTTTAATTATTTCAAGAGCTTTTTTATATTCCTCCTTAAGATCAATTTCTATTGCATTTCCATGTCTAGAAAATATAAATAAAGGATACCCACCCTTCTCTCCTAGATCACAAAAATATAGGAATTTAAAGTTAACTAGATTAAGCCCCGCCCTTTTAAGGCCCATAATAAATTGATTTGCTTCTAGCTCTGTTCCTAATGCTTCAATAGTAATGAGAATACCCTCAGGTGACAATGCTTTTACTATTCGCTCAAAAATAAGCTGACTGCCTGAAATGGCTGATAAAACTTGTGTGCTAACGATAGCATCGAAAGTTCCGTCAGGTAATCCGTGTATTATATTTATTAGTTCAAATTCTACATTCTTAATTTTTCTATTTTGACTTTCTTTTTTTGCCCTAAGAATTGTTTTTTTGGAACTGTCGCATCCAATAACAAAGCGATCTGATGATTGTAAAGCATAAAATGTTGTAAGGTAGCCAATTGAACATCCTAATTCAAGAATTCGTCCAGATTGTGGGAGGATCGAATCAACTTCAATTCCAGATACTTTAATAGCATCTGCTTTCATTGAGTGTATTACAGAAGATAATATAGGATGTGAGACATAATCATAGAAAATATCAAGTTGCTCGCTATTAGCCCCATCAATTAGAGGTTCACGTATTTCATTAAGTTTATTAGTACGTTTAGTGCCAAGTTTTTTTGCAGCCCAACTCCAATAAGAATCTGATATAAAATGAAATATCTCAAAGGTCCTTAAGTGATTTTCTATGTTTAAAAAAACCTTCGTACTATCCATTTCTAACAACCTATGCATAATTAATCTTTAATCAAGTTCTTATATTACATTCATTATGTTAGTAATTTACTATTATTAAAATTTCAATTTCTATTACACAAGAATTATTTTTTATTATCAATAATCACCGGTGGATTGGTCGCATAGGGGTTATTCGGTGAGTTGTTGCTGTATTGCGACCCATAAGTACCATATGGGTTATTAATAGAATCAGGACTATATTGGCTACCATAACGACCATAAGGATTGTTGGTAGAATCGGGAGCATATTGATTGCCACCTAATTGCCCTAAATACTTGCCTGTTTCTTTATCGTATATCTCAACAGCACTAGCAGATATGGTTAGTGTGAGTAGTAACAAGGTGATTATTGTTTTCATATTGCTCTCCTATTAGTGTAGTAATGCTTGAATAGTTTGGGCAGAACGAGTGTTATATTCAGTCGATTAACATTCAAAAGGATAAAACAAACTAGCGACAAATGATGTCGTATTAAAAGGCATAACTGGTATGTGGATAAAAACCACGATTGAAAGTTAATCAACCGACTAATGTTGACTAACCTAATTTTAATGTATCTAGCTATAATTTAATGCAGAACTTCAGTATCTTTAAGAACTGCTCAAACATTAAATACCCTAATCTTAGCCAACATGCAGTCTTCTATAATTAATCGAAGCTATATAAGAAAATTCAGTTATCACAATTTAAGAGAAAAACTCGTTGATAACCCCTATATTCCCAGTATTTATGTGTTTTGGCCTAAAATACATAACACTTAAAGATTCAACTTCTATATGTTGATTTCTTAAGCAATTAGGACAGGTGCCTGTGAGATTGTTGACATCAATTACTTTTCCAATTCGATGTGAATTAAATCGTAAATCACTACCAAACTCATGCCTTAGTTTTACTAAGCTTAAACATCCAGTTTGTTTTTTTATTCGTTTCTCATTATTTCTTTGAGCTACTGTATCGTATATGGAAATGGTTGGTTCACATAAATCATCAAGTTCGGTCACAGGATTAGTGTTGCAAATTATTTCAATTACCGTAGGCAACAAATTAATTATGCTTATATAATTTGTTATCCTTTCACTTAACTCAGATGTATACTTTGCTTTATTTCCTAATAATGAAGCAAAAAAACTTGTCCTGCTGCTATTCTCATTTTTCCATTGTTCATTATCTTTCCATAGCCTTTCT
>CANNLO010000176.1 GCA_947505055.1 Methylococcaceae bacterium
GCGCCTCACGTCCGGGCGGAGTCAAGGAAATCAACTGGCCGTTTTTGTCATAGCTGTATTGAATCTGCCTGGTATCAGGCAGCGTTTGAGTGATAACCCGCCCCGCTGCATCGTATTCATAACCAACAGCACGTCCCAAGGGATCGGTGACGCTAGCCAGGTAACCTTCCGGGTTGTAGCCGAAGGTTACGGTGCGAGCATTGGCTGCGCTGCCCTGAGTGGTTGAGGCCAAGCGACCCTTGGCATCGTAAGCATTGTTTAGCCCCAATAAGCCGGTGGTTTGCATGTTCAACACCCGACCTAAACCATCGATCGTGTTTTTGCTGACACGACCTGCTGCACTGGTGTTGGTAATGGTCTTGCTGGCTTGGTTGAATACTGAGTTGTAACTTCGACCATCCCCCAAAGTCCAAGTATCGGTCAGGGAAGTAAGGCTCAAGGGATTGCCAATCTGGCTCAGCGTTGCTGAACGGCTGTGATCCACTTCGTAGCCTTGCGTCGGTGGACTTATGGTGTCCCAGCCAGAATTAACAGCAGTCGTGTAAGCCTTACCGGTGCCATCTACATTGTAATTAGACTTGACCATGATGGGTGCCAACATGCCGAAGCGAGGATCAGGGCCAATAACGCTGTACTGTTGGGAACCATCAGTAGCATCGGTGTAACTCATGCCCTTGTCGGTTTCCCTGGTGGTACGATATAAACCATCGGGGGTAATTATATTACTGAAGGTGGAGTTAAGCCCAATGGAAGCCGAATAGCGCGTGGTAAGTCCCATCGATGTTGTTAGATCGACTACCCAAGAGTTACCGAGTCTGTTTCGAACCAAGGTCTGTTTGCCGCCCGCCGCATCAGTGTCAGTCAATAACTTGCCTTCGTTATCATAACTCATGATTGATGACTGACCAGTCGGTTTTGTGAAACGGGTCATTAGACCAACGCTTGTGTAAGTCATAGTGTGCGTTTCATCGGCCGGATTTGTAATACTGGCTAGATAATTATTAATGTCCAGGGTAAACGCTGTGCGCTGACCGTAGGGTGCAATAATGCCTTTTGGAGTACCCGTTGCTTCACGCTCTATCAATGTTACGTTACCATACTGATCGGTAATTGAAACAAGTAATCCCTTGGTATCATAAAAAAACTGGTAAATAATTGAGCCAGTCAATGCATTGAGTGTGCGAAGATGAAGTCCAAATCTATTGAAATGATAAAGCTCGACTCCATCCCCTGAAGGTATAAATATATCTTCACTGGAAAATCCAGGTAAATTGCGACTAACTTTTCTAATTCTTCCGTTATTTGTATCTGCAATATAGAGACTACCATCCGACCCAACAGCCAACCCTTCAGGATAATTCAACGATGCCGAAACAGCTGAGCCTCCATCGCCGCTGAAGCCTGATTCACTATTACCAGCTATTGTAGTAATAATTCCATCCGTCCCGACTCGACGAACATGCTGACCCTCCATGACGGGATTTAAATCATCCTGTTGATCAGTTATGTACAGACTACCATCAGCGCCTAGAGCTATACCAATAGGGAATCCCAGTTTTGCAAGAATAGCTGAGCCTCCATCACCACTAAAGCCTGACTCTCCATTACCAGCAATTGTAGTTATAATTCCATCCGTCCCGACTCGCCTTACACGATGATTTCCAGTATCCCCAATATATAATCCGCCACTCGAATCAAATACTAAACCTATAGGGTTATTTAAACTTGCCGAAACAGCTGAGCCTCCATCGCCACTAAAGCCTGACACCCCATTACCAGCAATTGTAGTTATAATTCCATCCGTCCCGACTCGCCTTACACGATGATTTTCAGAATCTGCAATATAGAGACTACCATCCGATCCACTTTTTATACCCGTAATCAAGCTTAAACTTGCTAAAGTAGCTGAGCCTCCATCGCCACTAAAGCCTGACTCCCCATTACCAGCAACTGTAGTTATAATTCCATCCGCACCAACTCGCCTTACACGATGATTTTTAGAATCTGCAATATAGAGACTACCATCCGACCCAACAGCCAACCCTTCAGGATAATTCAACGATGCCGAAACAGCTGAGCCTCCATCGCCACTAAAGCCTGACACTCCATTACCAGCAATTGTAGTTATAATTCCATCCGCACCAACTCGCCTTACACGATGATTTTCAGAATCTGCAATATAGAGATTGTTATCAGGGCTAAGCACTATATCTGCAGGGAAACCTAACCCGGTCGATATTGCCAAAACACCATCACCGGCTAAATCTACTACCCCATTTCCTGCTACGGTTTTAATGGTGGAATTTTGCGACGCTTCGGCAAATCTTACTGAACCATCCCCAAAGTAAAGAGCTTGCCGCTGAGGATCATATGCATGATGTATATTCAGCGTCCAAGCTCCCAAGCCTTGCTTTCTGGCATCCCAAGAGCCAAATGCTATATTCTGCTCCTGCCATTTAACAATATCAGGTGCTGGGTCTGCAGTCGCTATTGCTTCCCCACTCGATTGTCCAAAGTTATTTACTGGTGAAATGGGGCGACTGTAAACTGCGCCATATTGATAGCCAATGCGCACTTTAGCATCTTGGCTACCTTGGACAGTTCTACCTAAGGCATCCTTACCGTCCCATGAAAACGCTAGCTTAAGATTGGCTGATGGTGTAAAGATACCCCCCTGAAATTTTATAGGTGATTGCATCCCCTCCCCATAATTATATAAATCAAATGTTATGGTGCAAGTCTGGTCATCGACATTTCCATAAAATGATTGGTTAAGCAAGGGTGATCCTGCCTGTGGTGGACAAGGTTTGAACACACGTCCTGCGAGATAAATTTCGACGAGCACATTTTTTACGTTACTAGGTACTGTTGCACCTATTAAAGGAATTTCTATGCTGTTACTGGCTGCTTTGCGTCCTTCCACATGGTTGCTACGATAATTCAAATTGAATGAGGTGCCAGTGATTGAGAGTGTTTCGCCTAATCCTTGATTCTCACATTCAATTATTGATCCGCCTTTCTTTGTAGGGCATGACATTTCTTGTTCTATTACAATGTCATTTTTTGGATATTCACATTGCCCTTGACACTGGCTACCGTAATTATGGTCATAGGTACTGAGATGGGTCATAGGTATACGCCAAAGGGATGTGCCTACGACATGAAGTTGAGCGAGTTGTTTACGTTCATTCAGTGTCATGCCAATACTGCTGCCATCATCCGCGATTGCATCTCCATTGGTATCGACGAATGCTTCGCTATTAACGACACTAAGAATCTTAATGACGCGGCCATCTGGTGAAGGTATCCAGGCGGATTTACTCGGATCGTAATAACCTACTGGTACCTTGATGCCAATAGGCATATGCAAAAAATTATCGACGTAATAAGGCACCGGCCTGTCAAATATCACATCACGACCTGCAACCTTTGCTATAGCTTCGTCAGACGTTATTTCAACCGCATAAGTGTAACTCGACGTGGGTGGTAGGGGTCCTGGCATAGCTTTAGGACCACTTTCGCCAACCGTGTATTCGGTCATATGTAGATGTAACTGGTTAACAGACACTGTGTTACCGTCCTGATTTAGTACGCTGGCCTGAGTCCCTTGCGGAATCAATAATTCTGCGGTGCGGCTGCCGCGATCATCGTTGACGATGCTGCCTTGGGCGACCTGAAATGGTTGTGTAGTGTCGTTAAGATTGATGGTGCTGAGCTTGGTATCGACCTGAATTAACACGACATCTTCAAGATTAGCATACTCCTGCCAACCCGCATGAATTTGACGTTGACTTTTCAAGTAACCATCAAGTTGATAGTTCAGGGTCAGCAAACCACCTCCATTGACCACCAAATCAAACTGCCCATCGGCACGACTTAAGGTTTGGCCAAGTTCTGGGTGATCCTTGATGCTAACGAGAACAACCGGCAGCGGATTGTTTTGCTTATCCAGCACCTTGCCACGAATCACAGAAGTGCGTTTGGCTTCCATGATACCTGGCTGTACCCCTGTCTGAATGGGGTTGGAACCGGTATACAAGAACTGGTTGGCGGAAAAAATATTAGTCGCTACAGTGCTATCGAGTATGGGCGCAACGGTGGCCGGATTAGGCGGTAGAGCTTGATCTGGGCCCAGTGATACCGTCATGTTGACCGGCGTGCCCATCACGACTGTACTGTTGCCGACCGGATTTTGGCTGATGACGCTACCATCGGCTAAGATATTGTATTGGAAACTAAGGCTACCAATATTGAGATTGGCTTGTTGTATAACGATTTCAGCTACGCCACGGCTTTGATTGACCACGTTGGGGACGGTGGTCTGATCGGCGGCGATTACGGTAATACTAAAGCTTTGGCTATCGCTACCTCCTTTACCATCTATAACGTTTACGTTAACCGATTGACTGCCAATTTGCCCAGCTGCTGGTATCCAACTGATAAGACCGGTTGCTGCATTGATTGTCATACCGGAAGGGAACAAGGTAAGGCTGTATGTCAGGCTGTCATTATCGGTATCGCTAGCAATAACAGCATAGTTGTATTGTTTTCCGACAGTTGCAGTCACTAAAGCGGTACTGGTGATTTTGGGTAATTTATTGATGGGTAATTGTACTGAAACAGTGGTCAATGAGGTGGCTGGCTCACTATTGAGTTTGCCGTCGTTGACGATCAACTGTGCGATGTAGTCGCCTGACAGGTCAGGAGTTAAAAATGCCTGGAACCGATCTGTATTTGTTAGATTTGCATTACTATGGGTTGGCTTATTAAGTAACGACCAGACGTAGCTCAACGGGTCGTTATCCACATCTGACGACAAGGAACCGTTTAGAGTAACTTGGTTACCGATGGTACCTGTTTGATTAGGCCCTGCATCAGCAATGGGCTTAGAGTTTTCGGTGGAGATAATCAGTTGGTCGGGCAAGCTGTCGAGCAGGCCATCATTGACGATCAGTTGCAGGGTATAACTGCCGGGTTTATCGGGGGTGATACTAGGCGTTTGGGTATCTGAATTCTTTAAAGTAGCCTGACTGTTTGTGGGTTTAGTTAAGAGCTGTGACTTGAACGTGAGCGGGTCTAAGTCAATATCACTGGATTTTACGCCGTCCAGAAAGACGGTTTGTTGTACTTTGACGGTTTGATCATCCCCGGCACGGGCAACCGGTTTGGAGTTTTCAGTGGTAATGACTACGTTAACCGGCTGGCTGTCTACTTGACCATCGTTGACAATCAGTTCGATGCGGTAGCTACCCTTCAGATCGATGGTTAATTTAGCTTGGATGGCGTTGACATTGTTCAGTTGAGCAATGCTGTTAGCTGGTTTGTCGGCGATGCGCCATCGATAGCTAAGAGGATTGCCATCTTCATCGCTGGATGCGATACCATTGAGAATCGCTTCGGCACCGACCGCAGTGCTTTGATCCTCACCAGCATTGGCTACCGGCGGATGATTGCTGGTAGGTAATACTCCAAGGACAGTGTTAGAGAAAGTAAAGCTAAGTTTTTGCGGGTTATTGAATTTAAGTAAGACACCACTGACGGTTTCGCCAGGATCCATTACGCCGTCACTAAAGGGTATCTGAATGTAACGCTTGCCATCTGCCAAGGCTCCTCCAGCGTTAGCTAATGAAACAGTTGCCATGCTAATATTGCTAATAACTAGCTGAACCGGGACTTCAATAGCTTTGGCTGAGGTATTAGTCAGAGTGACCAGAGTGTCGAAGGTGTTGGTGCTCCGATTCAGGCGCAAGCCACCGTAACTGACACTAACCTGATTATTTACCATCACCGGGCTGGTTGTAAGAACTGCCCAAATCGCGCCACTATTTAGACCCACGAAAATCAGGAGCAGGACTTTCAGCCATTTGAGTATTTTCAGTTGTTTAACAAGTGTAAAAATTACTGACACTCTTTTTTTTGAATTTCTTACTACTGACATACCTCTGCTCCAGAGCTTATGAAATATCTACCGTCAAAAGTCAGCGGCTATAAAATGATCTCAGCTTCATTAATAATTTATAAGTTAACAAACCTATGTTGTTGGAAATATGCTTTTTTGCCAGACAAAGTACGTTTTCGGCTCATATAAGCACACCATATACCAACCACTAATAGTAAAAGCGGACTCGGCGTTGGAACAGAGACGCTGGAGGATTGTACTGTCCAGCTTGGCCCTGCAGTGGAAGAGAATACCGACAGGCCGTCATTGGCACCCGTTAGATCAACAGCGAAAAGTGCGTCGGCACCGAATGGATCTGTGGTTGCGAACAGAGGGAGGCCAGTAGAGTCATCCAGGATGAAAAAGGCGAATGAATCGGGTGTGAGACTACCTGGATTGAACAGGTTGGAGGTTTCTATATGAAACTGTAAGGTGTTTCCTAAAGTAATCGATTGCAGGAATTCGTTAATAACCAGGCTATTATCGCCCAAGAATACCGTTGAATTCAGAGTACCGCTAGCATCACCCGATAGAGCGCCAGGGATGTAGGAGCCACTGGGCAAGAAATTGCTGATTTGAACCGTGTTGTTGATAGCCCCGTCACCATCAATGAGATCGAAGGCCAGTGTTGCCGTGTTGCCAGCCAAACTGGAGGTATCTATATTAAAGTCTAACGAATAAGACCAAGCTGTGAGAGGTGCGGCTGATAACAAGGCCACAAAGATAATTCTGTTGACTGCTTTACGCATAAATATTCCATTTGGTAAAAAAGCTTGGTTATGATGAATCGCCCTTTAATATCTTATGCAATAATTGATCCGTGCATGTAAGCGTATAATTTAATTATAAAAAGTTATTTTAGTTATCTGTGGCTCATGTGAAGTGTAAAAAAAACTGACACCCATCGATGTCCCGAAGAACGCTCTAGCGACACGAATAATGGGGTATCTAACGAGTCATAGGTAAATGGCGAGCTAAAAACATGGCCTACATTGTAAAGAATCCTGACAGTTATGCTCAGTATTGACCGTCTGCTTTCAGTTGGTATGCTGTCATCCGGCAACCTGGTTTGGCTAATGGCAATTGGGATGAAAGTGTTACTTGGTGAATGGCAGGTTTAGGGCAACTTAAATCCATACACGTATGACGGCATTGGGTCGATAGCGTTCGTTGAATAAAAATCTAACCCAGCTCAATTTCCTAACAAACTTGACGGACAGTTGAGTGCCAATTGCTGCTGTTGAAATTTATTCTCAAATATCTTTATGATGAGTTGTTGAAAAAAGGAATAGTCGATTACATTACTAATGTATTGATATTCATGATAGATTTATCCCTCTATAAATTGACTATATAAAAGCAGAAGTATGACAACTTGCTGATTTTCAATCTTTCAGCAGCGTTACTTCATTAAGTTAAACCTTCTAAACTCCCAGTATGTTTTGTTTTTAACCCAAATGGACTAATAAATGCGACCTAATAGAAATTTTGTCATCGATATTCTGCGCGGTATTGCAATTTTTACAATGGTAGCCGCAAATTTAAGCGCATCATTACTCCAGTCTGTTGATAAAACCTTACTCTTCCGTTTATATGGAACTTTTGCCGCCCCATTGTTCATAATGTTAGCTGGTATGATGGTGGTTGTTACTGCTGCAAAACATGCAAGTTTCTTGCATTTTCTCAAACGAGGCGGTTTAATTGCCGCCTTCGGATGTTTGCTGGATGTACTGGTATGGCATATCTACCCCTTTCTGAGCTATGACGTACTGTATCTGATAGGGTTTTGTATTCCTGCTGTCTATCTGTTGTCGAAATACTGCACTATAAGCACTAGAATTAGCATCATAATTCTTCTAATCGCCCTGACACCGGTCTTACAAACACAGTTTAACTACCGCGAAGAATTGACAAGTGTAGAAATTACCACGTTAAGGTTCAGCGATTATCTGGGGTTTTTATTTTCAGGGTCGACTCTTCAACGTTTTTTACTAGACGGCTGGTTTCCTGTCATGCCTTGGTTAAGTTTCGCTATTACCGGCAGCGTCTTAGGCTCACTTTCAGGCCAAGATTATTCCTTTGCTTCAAAACGTTTCCTAGTAATAGGTATGGCAATTTTTAGCATCGGCGTTGCGCTGTGGCTAGCGCTAAACCCACACTTGGTAATGCGCGAAGGTTATTCGGAATTATTCTACCCGCCGACAACAGGCTATTGGTTTACGGCGACAGGTCTTATTTTCATTGGCTTTTACTGTGTTGAACGCACTCAGCGGTTTGCTGTACATACCGTTTTTTTAAAACTAGGACATGCCAGTTTATTCATGTACCTTTTTCATCTGGCAGTGTTGGCTTTTATCTTAATGCCGATAGGGTTCTTGAATAGTCAACCGATCTCGACTTTTATCGCAACCTATCTAGTCGTTATTGCGATTATGGTGGCGGTTGGTTATGGATTGGATAAGATAAAGCAAAAACATAAAAATATACCGTTTATCGTGCGTTTTATTATCGGTAGTTAGCCACCGCCACATCAATGGATTCAATGCTTAGAATGGTCAGTCGAATGTTCTTTTGTTTGGCCGTTTTGGCTTCTGTTAGTTTTAACGAACGCTCCTTCAGATGTAAATCGGTATATTTCAAAGTGAGCAAATTTCCTATGGATAGTGAAAAATTGACACCCACCTACCAAATGTCTGCATAAAGCTGATCATACTTTTTATTTAATACGAAGTGAATCATATCGACTTCAGATATGCTGGTTCCATTTACGGCAATAAGTCTACGTCTCCTTTGGGTCGAGTCCAGTCAACGAAAAAATACGACATCAAATCTCCCGAACCGACAGACCAAAGGCGGTGAAACCGGTGTTGATCAAATAGCCACATCACCGGATTTCAATCGGGCGATTTTTAAAAAATGGGAGAAAAACGCCGCCGCCATTTTCCCAATCATGCTCCGAAAAAGGTGGTGAAGCAGGTAAAAGCGGTGTTCCGGCCGGAAAAAACTCGCCGCCAACCACACCGGTTTCGCCACCTTCACCGCCTTTTTCCCGGGCATTTTGAAAAATTGTCAGTTTTTTAGTCGCCCTGCCCTCAGTCTACGGCGCGAAAAATGTCACCCGCCCCATCATGGTCCAAGGCATAATCTCTCAGCCAATGATACTGCTGAGTACAGGTGTCGGTGAATTGACTCTCCTGACCAAAACTCAAATGA
>CANNLO010000177.1 GCA_947505055.1 Methylococcaceae bacterium
GTAACAGATAGACGCATTTATCGGTGGATTGCAGGATAGGATCGAGGATAAGCGCCCGAGGAATGGCATCATGCCAGTTTCCCATGAACAACAGGTTGTCGCCATTCGCATCGAATTGTTGCGCCGCCTGCTGAGCCTCGGTATCGGCCTGGATGCGGTCGCGCAGACGTTGCGCGAGAGACGAAGGTGAAGTTGAATCAGGCATTGGGAAATACCTCGGCAAATGTAAAATTTTAAGGGGTTCCAGCAGTGTTAGGTTCCATTCGGTCAATAACGGCCAAAATTGCCGTGATCTTAAAGCTGGCTGATGAGTAACCCGCCAGCAGACGATAAGTGTCATCTACACTATCGTTGTGATTCCAGGTTGACCAGATTAGCTGTTGTTTGGTTCCGTTCGGCGGCTCATGCTGGCCAAGCTCATTTTCCGAGACATTCAATTGCCGTTGTAACTGCGTGAAGTCGGTTTTATTCATGCCGGTTAATTGCGCCATGACCGGAAATGATACCTTAGCCTTGACCATGTCAAGGATCAGCTGTCGATCCTTCTTCCGGCGCTTAGGGGGTATCAACAGCGTGGGCGTGGGTGTGGTTGTGAGTACATTATTCATCGTTATCTCCCTCAGTTGATTGATAATCGGCCATCTGGTCGCGCAGCCGGATTTGTTCAAGCGTGATACATTCAAAAATATCCGATTCCCTGAAGGAAAAACGGATCTGGCGGCTCAGTTGAACCAATTGGAATAAGGCCAGCAAGGCCTGTTCCGGGAACTGCGTGGTTAATAAGGCGCTGTGACCAAGGTTGGCAAGTGGGGCAGGTGACCCGACCACCGCATAAGCATTCCGTTCCTGGTGGCTCAGGAGCAACTGGGCAAATTTCATCTCCTGTGCCAGTTTGACTCGCTCCAAGGAAAGGTGTTGCTCAGACAGTCCTAGCAAGAGCCAGAAGACAAAATAAACCATTTCATCCTGTATGGGCTGCTCAGGAAGGTCCAGATAAAAGCCGTAACCTTGCCGCCAAGGTTTTACGGCTAAGGGTAGGGGAAGGCTGCTTGAGATCTGTTGGGCTAGGTCGCAGCAGCGGCTGCATAAAGGAATAAGATTGGCTAACTGCAACGGTGTGCTGGTTGCCGGGTCTGTTATAAATGGTTGATCCAATCTGTTATCTGAGTACTCAATACTTATTTCGTGGGACTGGGTGGATAAAGGTTCCAAACTGATGATCGGTTCTTGTTGAGTGCCCTGATTTTTAAAGCCTGGATCAGGATTTGTGGGCAGTGCTGGGGTAGCGGCTGGCTGGTAAGTCTGAACCCTTGCACCACTTATTATGCGTCAAGTCGTCATGGATACCGCAGTATGCTAAAATTAATCAATTAGAGATATAAAAAATTACCCAATTAATGAAACAACAAGCCTTTGATCGAAATGAACATGTATACAGAAATGACGCATTTGCAGAATTAGTCAAAGATGCAATTAGATTTTTCAATGGGACGCCTGTTCACTCACTTCCTCCGCCACAATCTTTCTTGGGGACAGGCGTGTATGCTCTGTATTACATAGGACAAAACCCTCTGTACAAACGATATTCAGAGTTAAACCGCCTTTCCTATGATTGCCCTATCTATATCGGGAAGGCCGTTCCCCGTGGATGGCGACAAGCTCGTTTGTCTGATAATCCCTTTAATCAGTCCCGTGAACTTATTAGTCGCCTTCGGGAGCACACTAGAAGTATTATCTTAGGTGCTGAACTTTCGATTGATGAGTTCATGTGCCGCTTCGTTATTTTTGAAGAGGAAGGCTCAGACATGATCAGTACTATCGAAGCTGCTCTAATCAAATTGAATAGACCGCTTTGGATACGGCTGTTGATGGTTTTGGCAATCATGACCCAGGAAGTGGTCGATATGAACAAGCAAAGTCAGATTGGGATGTTATCCATCAAGGCAGAGCTTGGGCAAATAAATGCAATGGTGTGCATAAAGAAAAAGAAATAGTTATTTCAAATATTCTTCTTCACTTAAAGAGCTTAGGGTAATTGTTATGAAAACCCTAGAAATTTTTTCGGATGCAGGGGGATTAGCAAAAGGACTTGAGTTATCTGGATTCAAGCATTCAGCCTTTGTTGAATTTAACAGAAATGCCTGTGATTCCCTTTCTGAAAATTTTGATCCAGAACGAGTTTTTTTTGGTGACATTAAAGATTTTGATTTAGACAGTCTCGAACAAATTGACATAGTTGCGGGAGGACCACCATGCCAACCATTTTCACTAGGGGGTAAGCATAAAGCAAATCAAGATAATCGTGATATGTTTCCGTATGCTATACGAGCTATTGAAAGACTCGCTCCCAAGGCATTTGTGTTTGAAAATGTAAAAGGGTTGCTTCGTCAAACATTTTCAGAATATTTTGAATATATTATTCTTAGATTGAGTTATCCAGATTACACATCTAAAAATGACTCAAACTGGGAAGTTCATCTTGATGAACTACGTAATATTAGTAAATTTGGCTACACGGGAAAAAAATACGACGTTAAGTACAAATTAATAAATGCAGCTGATTATGGTGTGCCGCAAACTCGGGAGCGAGTTGTTATTGTAGGTATAAGGTCTGATCTATCATTACCTTGGACATTTCCTTCAGCATCGCACTCAAAAGATAGGCTTCTTTGGGATATGTATGTAACTTGGGAATACTGGGATCGTCACAAGATTCCTAAATCATTAAGGCCTGTCTTAAATAGCCCTCTTAAAGAAAAAATAGTTCGACTGTACAATAAATATGGAATGTTTGAGCCAGAGTCATTGCCGTGGAAAACAATCCGAGATGCTTTGTTTGATACACCAGACCCAAAATCAAATCACGGAATAATTGACCATATATTCCGTGATGGCGCACGTACATATCCAGGACATACAGGGAGCGACTTTGATTGGCCGTCAAAAACAATAAAGGCTGGAGGCCATGGCGTTCCAGGTGGGGAGAATATGATCAGATTTAATGATGGGAGTGTTCGATACTTCACCACATTCGAAGCAAAGCGAATACAAACTTTCCCCGACGACTTTGTTATTAAAGGAGCCTGGGGGGAGGCTATGCGTCAGATAGGTAATGCCGTTCCCGTATTGCTTGCAGAAAAGATAGGCTGTGAGTTAGCAAAGGAAATAAAACGCATGGCATTAGGCTCAAGCGAAACTGTGCGAAAAGCCGCATAAGACCTTAGCTCAATATTATTTTTGTTTTAATTTATACATCTATTATCTGTATTGGAACGATAGCTGACTTCCACTAATGTTTAACCCAATCTATAGAACAGACAACCCATATAATTCATTAGTTTTTGCATCTTTAAGTCTTGTTTATAACGACAAGGCCGCAATACAACCATACCATCAGGAAAATATTAATATTCTTCACAAAAAAACAGGTGTAACTTAGCTGCGCACCGGTTTCGACGGTCCGGTAACCTGGTAACCTAGTAATTAACCTATTGAAAAATATATCAAAATAACGACTTAGAAAATACAAAGCAAAGATGCACCGGTGATCAGCACCAGATCTCAAATGATTTTGATGAGGGAACAAAATATTTTCCTCTGGAAAGAGGTTCCCGCGTAGAAAACACCCAAGTATTTTTAATAGAATTATCCGCCCTGTATAAAAGACCCGATACCACAGAAAAAGATTGTATCTTAAAGCCTAAAATGAGTATGATCAGGCGACTGACTAAATTATCTAGCCACTAAATTCCTAATTAAAAAGGATTACAACCATGCCCAATGCTCCCGTCATACCCCGAGACGCCCCCAGGGCAAACGCATTAAAAGCACTTTAAAAACAGGTCATTAATCACCATCAATTGGGATTTTTGAGGATTACCCCAATGAGCTGCAATTTATTAGACCATTTTTCAACCCTGAAAGATCCACGAATTGAGCGTAAGAAATTACATCAACTACCTGATATTATATTTTTAGCTATCAGCGCAACGATAAGCGATGCTGATGGCTGGGAAGATATAGCTGAATTTGGTCAAAACAAGCTGGACTGGTTGCGACGATTTGTTCCTCTGGTAAACGGCGTGTTTTCGCATGACTGCATTGCTTATGTTATTTCACGACTTTCACCAACCGAATTTCAAAGCTGTTTTATCAGCTGGGTTAATGAAATTAAACAAGAGGTAGATGTCGAGATAGTCGCAGTAGATGGTAAAACAGCGCGTAGATCACATGATCGGAAAAATAATAAAAAGCCCCTACACATGGTCAGTGCCTGGGGTTGCGCTAATCGTTTGGTTTTAGGACAGGAAGTCACCGAGGAAAAATCGAACGAAATTACCGCGATCCCAAAGCTATTGGCCTTATTGGAATTGAAAGGTTGCATCGTCACTATTGATGCCATGGGCTGCCAACGGGATATTGCCGAGCAAATCATCGATCAAGGGGGAGATTATTCGTTGGGGCTTAAAGGAAATCAAGGTGCTTTGCATGAAGCCACTGAAGATTTCTTTAATACCGCACAAGAGGCTGATTTTAAAGGTGTTCACTACAGTTACCATGAAGAAGTCGAGAAGGAGCATGGTCGCGTGGAAACGCGTCGGTATTGGATAACTGAAGAGCTATGCACTTTACCCAAGACTGAGCTGTGGAAAGGTTTGCGTAGTATAGGCATGGCGGAACGAGAGTACTGGCAAAATGATAAGCGAGTTATTGAACAACGCTATTTTATTAATTCCTTTAAAGCAGATGCCAAAGTTTTTGCTACTGCCGTGCGAGGACATTGGGGCATAGAAAATCGATTGCATTGGTGTTTAGATGTGACGTTTCGTGAGGATGAAAGTCGAATTCGCAAGGGCAATGCACCAACCATCATGACGACTCTTCGACATATCTGTCTAAATCTTTTTCAAAAGCAAGTGTCGAAGCTTAGTGTCAAAAAGCAGCGCTATAAGTCTGCATTGAATGATGACTTCCGCGCTAAGGTTTTGTTTGGCTGAAGATTTTAATGCGTTTGCCCTGGAGACGCCCCCAGTAGACTGGCGCTACTCCAACATTTATGCACACATCTACCCAACTACGCCGTAGAACTGGAGATTAGCGCTGCCGATGTAACCCAATTGAACGGAGGAGGCGACTGGTACAATTACATTATCAAAGCACAAGACGCCGCACAAAACCCTGTCAATGCGCTGGTCAGCCTTAAGCATGTTTTGGGCGATGGACCGAAAAACAGTGCGGTGAGTCTGCCGCCCTTGCCGGTTTTTCCGACCACGCCCACATCCGAGTCTTATGCCGACATCTTCGGGTTTCTCGGCGCATTAGTTTCCCGTATAAAAAAACACAAAAACTATACCGATGCCATCGGCAAAGCCCTGAACATTGTTCCCGCACAAAGTTCCGGCATTGATCCTACTACCTTGCAACCGCTGTTATCGGTCGATTTCCAAGGGGGTTATCCGGTTCTACATTGGAAAAAAAATGGAACGGGCGCGCTGGAACTGGAAGTCGATCGTGGCGCAGGCAGTTTCAGCCTGCTCACCATTCAAATGTCCCCTGGTTACCAAGACAACACCTCACTCCCAGCCGCAGGCACCGCAGCTCTGTGGAAATACCGCGCCATCTATCGTATCCGCGATGAACAAGTGGGGCATTGGAGTCAGGTGTTGGAGGTGGGGGTTAAAGGCGGGTAAAAAATTAGGTTGGCGCTTGCAAGTCCTGTCGTGTTTTGTAACGAACCCCAACGGTATCTTCGGGCACAATTAGGACAATGATTTGTGGTTTTGGAACTCGAAGATGAAATAAGGCGATCAAATTCATTATCTATTAAAGCTAAGAATGTCGGGCACGAAAAGCCGGTGCCCGACCGATGTTTCGTCTTTGTTTTTCTGTTGGTCAACTCTATCATTTAATATCTGCTAAATGGTAGGGTTACTTATTTTCGCTGTCCCGCTATTCGGGTAACGAAACCATGTATATAAAGTTTAGCAATAGCATAGTCATATTTAGCATTGTATTTTTTACTTTCCAATAAGCCAATATCTTTTAAGCGTTTTACAAAAGCCTCAAAAGGCATTGGTGGTTGGTTATTGGCTATGGTTTTTTGCCAAATTTCCTTTAATACATCTTCTTTAAATAAAGATTTTAATGTACTAATATTATTAAAAAATTCGGATAGGTCAGGATATTCATTTCTAATGGCATCACAACGTTCTATAGATGCAGCATCTAAGCCATCAGTTAAAGAACTCCAGCGTAATAAATGATCGCTAGGCGCATTTTTCCCTTGTTTTTGCTCTAACTCCACTTCTCTTGCTTTTCTTAATAAAATGGTTAATGAGCGAGGGTAAGTGTTACCACTTGAATCGGTTAAACTTGAATAAACCCATTGGGCAACATAAGCATTTTGGCTTTTTCTTTGACGTAAACCCCATAGTGGCGATAAGGCTTGCCGTAAAGTTTCTTCATCACTCTCGTCTAATTCATTATCGGCTAAAGGTAGAACACGATTAGCAAAGGTTTTGAACTGTGTTGAACCTCCGATAGCAAGGCGATAAGCCAAACGAAAGAAATCTCTTTTACCCCATTGTAGATTCAAGGTGCGCTCATCACCAAAATGGCTTTTATTGGTAAAAACTAAATTACTCCAAATATCTTCGCGTAGAAATATTTTAAATCGAATTTGATAGAAATTCTGATTATTCGCATCGTAAACCAAGCGCATTAGTCCACCTAATGCTTCTTGTTGCCAAGGGCTATTCTCTTGAATATCTTGATCTAAATCATCATAAAGTAACCATATTTTTTGATTAAGTTCCTTAAGATAAAGATTAAGCTGTGTCATCGCATCACGACAATAACCATTAAGGATTGAATCCGTTGCAAACTCTAATAGTTTTGTTGTATGTGTTGAATTCCATTGTTCATTATTTTTAGGATCGAAGTTATATGTTAAACGAGTAATCAAAGATTTTAATTTTGCTTTTTTTAATATTTCTATGAAGGGTTCATACGATTGATAAATACGAATGACTGCATAAGCCCTCCATAAAGACAGCCAGTCTGTATTATTACCACTTAATTTTTTTTGAATATCTGAAAAAATATCGGCAGTTGGTCTAAACGTACTGCTATTGCCATGCCCTGATAGGATTTTGACATTATCCAAGCGTCCTCGTGAACGCTTTTCAGCATTTTCTCTGTGTTGTGTAAAGAGCGTATATAAAGTCGACTTCCCCGTCCCTTTACGGCCTCTGATAACCCAGACTTGATCGTCCAAGCAGCGCTCAAAGTCAGCTGTTTTTTGAAAGATAGCATCAAAATCTGCATCCAAAATACTTGCTGCGTCGCGTTCTGGAAAATTTAAGGATTTGATTAGCTCTAATCGATTTGATTCTGCCAATATCATTGCCGTTTCTTCAATACCGCCGATTTCTAATAGATTATTTGCTAACGGTGCGTAATAAGACAAAGCTGTTTCTACAGGAAATTGATAACTTCCCGCAATATTTGGATGATAGGGAATTGAAATAGGCTCTTCACCTTCATGTAAGTCTAAATAAGGCTTGATTCTTTTTACTAAGGAATCTCCAATAACCCCTTCAGGAATAGGCGACAAAACTAATTTAGCTTGAACACCTCCTAACACCTTTAATAAATCACGAATAAAACATACGCCTTCAGCGTTTTGTTGACTGGGATATAAAACAATAAATGCTTCATCGGCAAGACGCAATAAAGATAAGCCCCCCCATTCGTTTAACCCCGTTCGTGCATCAATCAACATAATGTCAGGCGCAAATTGTTCCCAAAGTTCTTGTTCAAATTGATGCCATGGATCTTCTGTTGAAGCAAATAGATGAGCCGTTGATAAAACTGATAAACGCTGAATATAGCGTTGACCAATCTTTCCCGCAGGAACAATAAATAAATCTCGGCGTGATTGCGGGTCGTTGACACTGTAAACAATGCCGGTACGTTTACCTTGATTACTGCCGCTTAAATGAATGGTAGCTTCATGATTGTCATTAAAAAAACAAGTTTGACGCTCCCATAAATAATCAATCAAACCCTCTTCAAGCAACTTATCGGTGGGCGGCAATAACGCTTGTAATCCTGGCGCCTCGACATCCATATCAATTAAAACCACACGCTTACCGGCTCGCGTCAATTGAAATGCTGTTTGAATTAACGCAGTAGTACGCCCAACTCCGCCTTTATAAGAATAAAACACCACGTGTTTAATTGGATATTTAGGTTTTTTAGCGGATACGGTTCTACCGGAAGACAGCATATCAATCGCTTCTTGCCATGATGCTGGAGGACTATTCTCTGTGGTCGTTTGAATGCTAATGCCATCATTAACTGCTTCTTCTGGAGTATATAATTCGATAATGCCGGGAACTAATCCGGCCTCCACAATTAAGGGTTCGACTTGTTGTAATCTAACACTTCTTGCTTTTCCTTGAAACTGTACCGAAATTACGGTGAGTAAGACAAAATCGCCCGCCCCCACATCCAAGTCAAATTGTTTAGGAAATTTATGAATAAGAGCTTTGCGTAGTTGTATAGCGGCTTTCATAATAAGGTTCTCTTGTTTTTTTCAAGCCATCCGCACACATAATCAAAACTTTTCTGCCAATCCTCTTGGGATTGACTGGTTTGTGGAATATAGCGAAGACTGATATAGTCAATATCTATTGAACCCAACGGATAAATTATATTTTGAAGGTGTTCCAAAAACAGCCTATCTGACTTTGCTCGTTTATAAAAGTCAGGCATCCGTTTAAAAGCAGTTGACAGCCCATGACTAGGATTAGCAATGGGCTGGTTATGCATCGCATCTTTAATTCGACTGCTTTTTTGACCCCAGTCACTGATTTTATGGTAAAGAAATAATAGCGACTTTAAGCGACATTCGACTGCAATTCCCCCGAGATGAAAAATAGCTATCGTATGATATTTCGGTAATGCCGAAATATCATCTTTTCTTGCTAGTACAACAAACCGGAAGTTCGTGATCAAATTCAGGCAACCATAACTTTGCCTTGATAAGTCCACTTAAACGGCTTAGCCATCGTGTTGTTAAAATAATCAATGAACGCCATGATTTTTGTTTTCAATTCTTCGGTGCTTTTAAAA
>CANNLO010000178.1 GCA_947505055.1 Methylococcaceae bacterium
AGGCTTTGATGATTCTCATGTAAACTATTATACATCGAACAGCCTTATTGTAACTATATTCCCCATGCAAGATTATAAAATGCTTCGCGTTAAAACCGAAACCTATAAACAACTGAAACAAATCGCACTCGATTTTGATATTCCATTGACAAGATTAATCGATAAACTGCTGGAAGAACATCAAAAGCAGAAAGCGGATAGCTAAATAAATCGGCCCTCGCGCTCAGTGCTAAGAAAATCGTACGCACTTCACTGGGGGTCGCGTTCATCCCTGAATGCTTCAAAGTCTATGAATTTTTTAAATACTGGCCAGAAATAATGGATCAAATGAAGACTCATGTAAAATGAACTGCAAAAAAAACTGCCCCGGAAGTAATATGCACACCGAATCCGTAAGACCAGAACACCGCATGATATTAATAATTGATGCCAGCGACTCTGTCTCTACAATATTAACCAAGAGCTATCCAAATATTATTACAGCTATCAATCTTGATGATATTTTGAAACTCTTGAAGACAATTCAATTCGACTTGATACTACTGGATTTTAATCGCTTGAACTTGGATTTCATCACCCAGATCAAAAACTCCAAGGGCAATAACAAAAAAACTCCAATTATCGCTCTTTTTAATGATAATGAAATCCAACACAGTGATGCTGATTCTTTTTTGGAATACGATGACAGACTCAATAAACCGATAACAAAACAAAAACTTGATACGATCATAGCCTGTTGGCAAAAAAAATATTTGGCACTAGATTATATTCAAATACTTTTAAGCAAAACAAAAAACAACCAACAACTTGCCAAAACCATTTTCGAAAAACTTTTTGATGAATTACCCATACAAATTCTTCAAATTAAAGAGGCAATCGAAAATGGCCAATACGACAATGCCCAGGACACCACACACAAACTTAATGGCTCTGTAAGTTTCTGTGGCTTGATTGATATTCAGCACCCAGCAAAGGCATTGGAAAGCTGCCTGCTAAACAAGAATTATGCAGACCTTAATCAACAGTTTCTATTGCTGCAACAGCGTACTGTTAACTTCACAAGCTATCATACAGCTATCATGACTCATCTTGATAAAATGTATTCAGCATAAAAAAAGCCCTTAAAGGGCTCTTTTTATGCTCAAAATCGACTACCCCAACTCATCAAGTAACGCTTGCGCTGCCTTTTTTTGATCATCTGTGCCTTGCTCAAGAACTTCTCTGGCAAGATCTATGGCCGCAACAGAATCTCCCATATCAACATACGCTTTCGCTAAATCAAGTTTCGTTTCCAGTTCGTCCATATCAGTAAGATCAGAAACACCAAAAGCATTACTTGATATCTTGGACATATCAAAATCGAAGTCAAAATCATCATCCATATCGAGTGACTTATCACCGGAAAAATCAACCGCTTTTGCAGTCTTGTCGACATTTTCCAAATCGCTAAAATCGAGACTGTCAATATCTATTGTTTCAGCATTACTGGAACTAAAATCAAATTCATAAGATTCAAACTCCTGCTCTTCCTTACCCGCAGTTACTTTTTTCGCCAAGCCCAACGGAGCGTTAGAATAACTGGAATCTTCACTAGTTTCCCCCGTACTTTCTTCAACGATTGAAAATGAACTCAAGTCAAAATCGATAACATCTTCCTGAATACCAGGTGAAATATCATCTGATTCTTCGCCATCTGAACTCATGCTAAACTCAACATCAAGATCATTCGTTTCTGATTCTAACGGGTCAATCACCTCAGCACTGGAAGCCAAATCTACTGGTTCTGCTTCATTCAAATCAATGGAGAATGAATTTAAATCAAAATCAACATTAGCTGGCGATATTTTTTCGGACTTACTGATTTCAAAATCGGACGAAATTATTTCTTGCCCGATTTTATTTGATCCAATAGACATCCCAGTCAAATCAAAATCAATATCTTGATTATTTTGCTGCTCACCCCCAAAGGAGTCGTGGACCTTGGTTGAAAATAATGATGAATCATGACATATTTCCTGGCCCATTTCGGCAACTTTCCCCCAAAAACCGGCGTCTTCAGACTTCCCTGCCCTTTGCAACTCCTTAGCGTAACTTTCAAAAGCCGCTTTATCTTCATTAGCGTAAAAGATTTCCAACAACTTCAATTTACACTCATCACGGTCTGGCTGATCTTTAATAGCCTGCCGTATTAGCTCTTCAGCCTGCTGATACCGACCGTACGCAAGATATACGTCAGCTTCAGAAATCGGATCGATTTCTCCCTGATCAGTATCGAACGAATCGAAATCACTAGGCGTAAACTCACTTAAAAATGAACTTTCACCAACAGTCCCCAAATCAGGGGTCATTCCTGTCTCAACAGCAGCCTGGCTCGTTTCGCTCTTAGGTTCTACCAGCGTAAAATCATCAGACACTTTAATCATTGTTGATGAAGCGAACATACTTTCAGTATTAGTTTGTTCGTCGACCTTACGTTTTCTCCACCATAGCCATCCTAATAAAGACAAAATTGCCGCCCCTGCCACGCCCACTTTCAAATAGTAAGAATCAAAAGTTTCAGGTTCGGCTTGGGGAGAAGATTGAATCTGCGTTATCCGTGGTTGAGACGTCTGTATAGGCTGCTCAACAACTGGCGGCCTCACAACAGGAGGGACTTCAACAACGGGACTAGCAACAGGAGTTGGATTAGTTGTCGCTGCCGGCACAAGATCAACAGTACTTGCTTTAAGCTGAGACTGCAAATCAGCAAGCTGTTGATCTTTGAGATTAATCAACTGCTGCATAAGCGTGAGCTGTTTTTCCAGCTCCGCTAAACGATTTTGTATAGAACCTTCTGGCAATGCATCTCCTAGTGCCGGCTCTAGAGTCTCAACCACACCTGGAGCAGATTTACCTTTGACGACTTCCGATTTAACTAAGCTTTGCTTAGCATTAACCTGATCTTTACCTGAACCTTTAACAGCTTGACCTTCGACTTCGGCGTTAGATGCCGGGGCGGTCAGTTTTAATTGATTTTCAACAGGTCTTTCAACTTTGCCTGGAACAATCTCTTCAATTTTATTTAGAACAGGCTTTTGTTTTGCCGTATCGACATGTGCAGAAGGCGCAGTTCGAACTTTCCAAGCTTTGGTATGCTGTTTAAATTCTGCCAAAGCCTGATTTTTTGATAACTTTAGCACCAAGTCTCTTGAAGGAATCTTTAAGATTTTTCCAGTGGTTAAGGCGTAAACATTTCCTTTATAGAAAGCATCTGGATTCGCTTCATAAATCGCAAGAATCATTTGCTCTACAGAAACATCATCTTTACCTCTTATGCGCTCAGCAACACTCCAAAGCGTATCATTCGCCAATATCGGACCATATTCATCGTTGCTTATTTGCCCACTTGCATAAGTTTGACGTTGATTCGGGGCAACTGAAGACTGTGAATAACTTTGATTGACAGAAGAAAGTGCTGTCGGGTTATAAACAGATGGCGGGTCAACCAAAACAGTGAATTCACGGTATAAGCTACCTTTAGGCCAACTAACTTCCAGCAAAAAATCCAAAAAAGGTTCTTTTAAAGCCTCCTTTGAAGTCAGCCTGATAACCGTAGATCCATTTGAAAGAGTGATCGTTTCAAATTTAATTTTCGAAAGAAAATAACTCCAGGCCACACCCGCCTTATCAAATTTTTCTGGCGGCGCTAAACTCACTCTAATGTCAGAGACACTTTCTCCTGACAACGTCAACGAAATTTCAGCGTCCAGATTTTGATTAAGCGCGGAATGTAACCTAATCTCGCCTATACCTAAGGAATGTCCACTTGTCGGAGCAAGTAACGACACAACCGCTAAAGTTTTAGTTAACAAACGCACGTTGCTTTTCTTCACAATAGTTACCACAGTCTCTTACCGCGTCCAGTCAAATATGTAGACAAGCTTAGACTACATGTAATTTTTTACCAGCACTTCTGCTATTTGCACACTGTTTAAAGCAGCGCCTTTACGAACATTATCGCCAACTACCCACAAATCGAGTCCCAGAGGATGCGAAATATCCTCACGAATCCGACCTACAAACACATCATCATTACCTGAAGACTCAGTGACCGCTGTTGGATAGCCGCCATCTTTACGATCATCCATAACGGTCACGCCGGGCGCCTTCTCAAGTAAAGCTCTGACTGTGGCTACGTCAATTTTTTCACGCGTTTCGATGTGCACGGCCTCGGAGTGTCCATAAAATACAGGAACCCGCACCGCGGTTGCATTCACCATAACACTATCATCACCCAGAATTTTTTGCGTTTCCCAGACCATTTTCATTTCTTCCTTGGTATACCCGTTCTCCATGAATACATCAATCTGCGGCAAAACATTAAAAGCAATCTGTTTTGGATAAACACTAGTCTTGATAGGTTGCATACTAAGCAGACTAGACGTTTGCTTAACCAACTCTTCAATGGCTTCCTTTCCTGTACCGGAAACCGCCTGATAAGTGCAGACATTGATACGCGTAATCCCCACTGCATCGTAGATAGGCTTTAAAGCCACCAACATCTGAATGGTTGAACAATTAGGATTGGCGATAATGCCGCGATTCTTATAATCGGCAATTCTTTCAGGATTGACTTCTGGCACTACCAACGGAATATCGTCGTCATAGCGAAACTGCGAGGTATTATCAATGACAATGCAACCTGCAGCCGCAGCTATGGGTGCATATTCTGCAGAAACCGAAGCGCCTGGCGAAAACAAACCGATTTGTACTGTTGAAAAATCAAAAGTAGCCAAATCTTTTACGACTAAAGATCCGCCTTTAAAAGGTATTCTTTTACCTACTGAATTGCTGCTAGCCAAAGCATAAACCTCGCCACAAGGGAAATTACGCTCTTCCAGAATGGACAGCATGGCTTCGCCAACTGCACCTGTCGCGCCAACTACGGCAATGTTAAATAACCTGGTCATCTTTAATGCCCCCTTGAGCCATTGAAACTTTCTTTATCATTCACTTTTAAACCTTTTTACTTACATTTAAGAATACCGAATATTGAGCGACTATCCCAGCACACCAAAAACTTTTTGAGTGATCTCGTCAACACTACCGACACCCGCTATTGAACTGAACTTAACACTTTGACCGGGTGCCGAATAGAAGCCAACCAAAGGTTTAGTCTGCTCATGATAAACGCTGAGGCGCTTTCTCACTGTTTCTTCTTTATCATCATCGCGCTGAATTAGAGGCTCGCCAGTCATATCATCAACACCTTCAACTTTAGGTGGATTAAAAACAACGTGATAAGTTCGTCCGGATTGCATATGCACTCTTCTGCCCGCCATGCGCTTTACAATTTCCTCATCCTCAACCTGAATTTCAATGACAGTATCAATGCTAACGCCCATTTCGTTAAGCCCTTCAGCCTGAACAATCGTACGCGGAAAACCATCCAACAAATAGCCATTAGCGCAATCGGCCTGAGCAATACGCTCATTAATCAACCCTAAAATTATGTCATCAGAAACCAAACCTCCGCCATCCATCACTTTTTTTGCTGCAATGCCCAACGGCGTTCCAGCTCTCACTGCAGCTCGCAACATATCACCTGTTGAGATTTGCGGGATCGCGAATTTTTCAGTAATAAATTGAGCCTGAGTTCCTTTACCGGAACCGGGACTCCCTAACAGGATGATGCGCATAACTAACTCCATTGTGTCGTCAAGACAGATTTAAACTTACATAACACTCGTGTAGCTTGAGTTAGCTTAACCCCAACTACAAAGCCAAACAAAACCATAACTGGGCATTTTATAACACATCAAATTTTATCTCTTGTAAAAATACATTTAATTCCCTATTCTTTGTCAGTTTTTACCTTAAGGAGAATAAAAATGCGCGTTGAAGATTTAATGACTTCAAAAGTATTTACAGTCGAACAACATGATTTAATTGATCGTGTGTTTTTCTTGATTCATTACGAAAGAATTCGTCACTTACCTGTCGTTGAAAAAGGTAAGGTCATCGGAATCGTATCCGATCGTGACCTTTACAAAGCACTGGGCCCCAAAAGCAACTCGAATGCCATTGAAGCTGCGACCGGAACAGGCACTAGTGAACTGCATGTTGTTCCCAAAAAAGTACAACATATCATGCACCGGGGCGTTATCACCGTAAACCCGGAAACTTTCGCTTCAGAAGCAGCTTCAAAGATGGCAGAAAATAAAATTGGCGCTTTACCTGTCGTTGATAAAGACAACAAACTGGTTGGCATCATTTCGGCCACCGACATTCTTCGGGTCTTTTCGAAAATTGAAAAAGCCAGTGAAGACAGGGAAAAAAGAATCGCTGCCGGCTCTGGACATAAATAACACTACCTCTTTTTTACTCCAAAAAGCCTCAGTATTTGGGGCTTTTTTGTTTTCCCCGGCTAGCTATCATGACCGAAACTCCACTATCAGACCAAGACATTGAAGCAGTAACACAAACCTGGCTGAAAACAATAATCGTCGAGTACAGTATTTGTCCGTTCGCAAAACGCGAACTGGAACGAGGCAGTATCTTTTTCATTGTCAATCACGGCACTCAAATCGATCAATGCTTATTAAAATTGATACTTGAATGTGATCGACTCGATTCAGACTCGGACATTGAAACCACTCTTCTTATCTTTGCCAAGGCATTTACAGACTTCGAAGACTATCTAGATTTTATTGAAATTGCGGAAACCTTGTTAATTGAGCAGGGCTATGAAGGCATTTACCAACTGGCCAGCTTCCATCCCGACTATTGCTTTCAAGACGCGAAAAAAGATGATGCTTCAAACTACACCAACCGTTCCCCCTATCCCATGGTACATCTACTTCGCGAAACCAGTATAGATAAGGCCTTAGAAAGCTACCCGAATCCCGAAAACATCCCGCAACATAATATTGAACTTACCCGAAAACTGGGACTGGTCAAAATGCAAGCTTTATTAGCGGCGTGCCATCACCCCAACCGCTAATATTTCAAAACCTACAACAAAAAAACTACTTAAAATCCTCAACAGCCAAACAGGCTTCATCACTGGTTTTTTCGGATTCCGGGATATTTTTAATTACTTGTGTTTCTGGTTCGATAATGACTTCTGATCCAGTAGCAACTTCAGACCCCTCTTTAACAACTGCCTCGGATTTTACTTTTGTGGGGGCAGCAATGGCAGCAACTTCAGGTTGCTGTTTTAAAGACCCCATAAAATCCAAAAACCAAACCTGATCCTTAACACCACCCAAATCGGGATCATTAAGAATATCTTCAGAATCCGGCAAACTGCCCTTGCCTTTAGAAATTTCCAATGCTGTTAAACAAGCCTCTTTCTCGCCCCGCAAACCATAAATACAAGCCAGATTATAAGATGCCGACCCTGCCTGAATAGCATTGGCCTGTTCAAAATAACTTTTGGCACTTCCATACAGCGCATCACTGGGTGATACGGCCTTAATTCTGGCCAATTCCATAAAAGCAACGCCCCCGTCAATTGTAGCACCAAGATAAGCTGGCTCTAGCGTCAGGCAAAAAGAAAACTTTGAAATCGCTTCCTCATAAAGCTTTACCGCCGGCTCACCTGACTTGGTTTTAGCCTGATGCAACAAAGCAAATCCCCAGCTGTATAAAGCTTCGGCAATCAGTAGCTCATTGGAAACAACCTCGGCGTAATCATGATAAACCTTGGAGAATAATTGATCGGCAATTACGCCTTCACTGCTCCTTGCCTCAGTTGTTTGTTTGATGGCGGCTTTCAACTTGGATTTTTTGGTTATTGACTCGAAAAACGACATAATTTAACTCTCTTAATTTAGTAATTTATAATCTCACGCTATAGAATACCAGCTGACTTGCTAACGATGCCATGCAAATGTGCTGATCGCCCCTCACAGGCAACCACTCAAGAGAGAAAACATGCCCGAATCAAACCGTTACGATATTGCCAAAGAAAAAGTAAATCTGGAAACCTCACAAATCCCCTGGAAAGAATTACAACGGTTTTTTGCCAACGGCACTGCAGTATTTGTTGCCCCTGATCTGGATTTGGTCGATGTGGCTTACCAGTTTTACCTTGATAACAAAGATCAGGTTTCGCTATGGATGCAAAATAACCAAGTTACCCTAGTGACGGATCAACAAGCACTTAACTGGCTTGAGTCGGATGCCGACGTTTGGGCGGTGGTAGTCAAGCCCTGGATTTTAGTGCAGTAATTTTTCTGATAGCAATAAAACATAAACGAAACCATATATTTTTTCGAATCTCTGACCAACAAGCTAATTGATCTATCATTTTATGGGCGAAGTCTATGCTAATATCGTCCACAGTGGTTTTTTACGTTTTGCATTTTCAAGAACATTAAAAGGGCTATTTCATGAGTAATCTATTCAGTACCCAGCACCGACAATTACAAGACCAGCATGATACGCGGAACCTGGCTAACAGGGTCACCGAAATCATCGTTGAAAATCAGATAAATGAGCAACATCAAATCTTCATTGAAAGCAGGGATTTTTTCTTTCTGACCACGCTAGATCATCGCGGCTATCCCACTTGCTCTTACAAAGGCGGCAACATCGGCTTGGTTCGCGTCATAGATCCAGAGACACTGGCCTTCCCCAGTTACGATGGCAATGGGATGTTTCTGTCTATGGGCAACATTCAAGGCAACACTAAAATAGGCATGCTATTTATAGATTTTGAAACTCCGCATCGCGTTCGCGCTCACGGAGACGCTATTATTGACAAGGATGATCCATTGCTACCTGAATTTCCGGGTGCAGACATGATCGTCAGGATAAAGATAACTGAGATTTTTATGAACTGCCCGCGATATATTCACCGCATGCAACGTATAGAGTCTTCAAAATACGTGCCCCAAGCAGGTACAGAACCCCCAGTACCTCAATGGAAGCGGATTGACGCGATACAAGACGCCCTCCCTGCTTGCGACCAGGGACTAGCAGAAAAGATGGGAGGCTCAATTACACCAGAACAATATGGCGCAATGCTAATGAATGGCGATGGCTAAAGCTTATAAATATTTAAAAACAGAATCAATTTAAGCAAATTGATTTAAAGCCATTCTAATCCAGTTCACTAAAATACAATTCCTCAATCAA
>CANNLO010000179.1 GCA_947505055.1 Methylococcaceae bacterium
CCGACTTGAGGATGTGGTCAAAAACGTCAGCGGCGTACAATCCCAACATTCGTTTGGCGGCGATTATGAAACCTTTGTCATGCGTGGATTCTTGCAAAGTACCGCTAATTACCGCAACGGAATCCGCCTTCCGGCAACTAAACTCGATATGGCCAATGTTGAGCGTGTTGAGGTATTAAAAGGCACGTCTGCCATGCTCTATGGTTTCGGCGATCCAGGTGGCTTTATAAGTACAGTGACCAAACAGCCCAGTTCCGTACCTTATTACTCGGTGGAGCAACGCTTCGGCTCCTACGATTTCTATCGCACCGAAGCCAGCGCCACCGGGCCATTGAGCAAGGAACATGGGCTAAATTACCGCATGGACTTGTCGTATTTGGATACTAACTCGTTCCGTCAGACTGACAAAGACCGCATCTTTTTTGCCCCGACTTTAAGCTGGCAAGCCACGACAGACACCAAATTGACTCTATCGTATGAGCATTTCGATGAAAATAATTCCTACGATAACGGCACTCCTGCCATTGAATTAGCAGGTCGAGGTAAAGGTAATGCTCAGTTGGCGTCGATTCCGCGCACAAGAACCTTCTTGGATCCGAACTTAACCAATACCAACACCAGCGATTTAATTGATTTTAAAATCGACCACATTGTTAACGATAAAATTAAGCTTAACACCGGTACGGTCTATTCCCAAAACAAGAAACAATGGGAATCTCTTTATCTAAGCAGAGTAGATGACATTAATCCGAACAGTGCAAGTTTTGGAAATGTGAATCGCAATTACTGGTTCGGTCCCGAAAAGGTCAATTCCCTTACCGCCTTTGTTAATGGCACCTTTGATTTTGACACCTATACCATCAAGCATAAGCTATTGCTAGGCAGCGAGTATTACAACAACACCTTAGACTATAATGTTGCGAGTGGTAAAATAGATACAGTCAATATTTTCAGTGATGCCCTTCCTACAATAACGAACTCCCAATTAACTCAATATCGAAGCGCAGCACCGACTAGTAGCGTCGTCAGCACCGAAAGCACCTCTAAAGCACTTTATTTACAGGATCAAATGACGCTTTGGAAAAAGCTCCACCTCACTGGTGGTTTTCGCTATGACTGGGTGGACAGAGAGCAAAGTTTAAGTTGGCAAGCTCCTTATAAAAAGGACTCGCGTAGCGATGGCTATATCAGCCCACGAGTCGCTCTTTTGTACGAAGCTACAGATTGGTTATCGGTGTTCAGTAGCTTTTCAGAGTCCTTTGGCCCCGCCTTCGATTATGATAATGGCGGACCGAAACTATACAGCCTTTTTCCAGCAACTCAATTTGAGGGCGGCTTGAAAACGCAATGGTTTGACGGCAAACTAAATGCTAACTTGGCCTATTTCGATTTAGAAAGAACCCAGTTTGTTAGTGCAAATTTTGATCAACCCTTTTCGGCTAACCCCTTCAAAGGCCACAGCAATGGTGTTGAATTTGATCTTCAAGGTAAAATCTATGAGGGATTAAGTCTAATCGGTACCTATGCATACACCAAAACAGAAATATTGGAGGATTTGACCACTCCAGCGAACGTAGGTAAACGACTGCCTTATGCGCCTGAGCATCAAGGCAGTGCTTGGTTGAAGTACGACTTTAAAGATGGTCCTTTAAAAGGTTTTATGCTGGGTAGCGGAGTGTATGCAAGCGGACAGCGCTTCGGTGATAATGCAAATAGTTATTCGGACGCAGCTTATGCACGACTTGATCTGATGGCGGGTTATAAAATGAAATTAGCAGGTAAAACTTTGACCACACAGCTTAATATTAACAATGTCAATGGTGCCGAATATTTTATCTTACGGAGAGCAAGGGGCAATCTGCCTGCTGAGCCTTTAAACGTGATGGGTTCTATAAAGCTTGAATTTTAAACCGCAGGCAACTCTTTTGCCCACGCGGAATAACTCGGCGATGTAAACGGTGGGCAAAACTGCTTGCCCACCCTACGTTTGACTACAACCTAATGAAATCAAAAGCTAACAGACCAGCATCCTTTATACGCTTGCAAACCCGTCGCAAACTTTGGCTTCAAGTACATTTGTACTTGGGGCTGTTTGCCGGGGCTATTTTGGCTATTGTCGGTTTAACCGGCAGCATCTTGGTGTTTTTCGAAGAGTTGCAAGAAATCCTCAATGCGGAACAAATCGTTATTTCAGCGCCGCCCGAAAACCAGCGCAACCTTCTGCCATTGGATGAAATCATCGCCTCGGCAGAGACGGCAAAGCCCAAAGGCAGTAAATTCTATTCGATCTATTACCCGCGTGCGCCTGAATTCGCCTACAAGTTGCAGTACCGAGTGCGAGCGCCGGAACAAGACAATAACGGCAGTGGCTACTATATTTTCGTTAACCCTTACACTGCGAAAGTAACCGGGGTGCAATTTTGGTATTTCGCTGACGGCAAGCGTTACTGGGGCATTCCCTTCGTCAGTTTTATCATGCAATTGCATTATTGTTTGCTATTGGGTGACATGGGTGAGATGGCAGTTGGTATCTTGGCCGTGCTGTCGATTATTTCTGTATTAACTGGGCTCATTCTCTGGTGGCCGTTAACGAGTAAATTCAAGCAGGCTTTAACCTTTAAACGCCACGCCAGCGGAGTGCGCTTCAATTTTGACTTACACAAAACTGTTGGTTTCTACATGACTATCGTATTATTGCCGGTGCTGTTTTCAGGTGTATATTTCAATCTGCCTGATCGGGTGAATGTTGTACTTAAACAACTTTCGCCCATCACCCGTGATAATCCTTGGAGCGGTTTGGGGAAAACGCAATATAAATCCAAGCCACAGCCGGGACAAAAGCCCGCACCTTATGCCGCCATTGAAGCCGTTGTGCAAAGCACTTATCCATCGGGTAAGTTATGGCATTTATATGCGTCCAAAGATGAAGCCGGTGTTTATGTAGTCCAGAAACGCGATGCAAATGATCTTAGCCTGTTCATCGGCTATCGGGATTTTGTCATCGATCAATACAGCGGCGAAATGCTGGCAAGCTATCAATCCGGTACTGGAAATAATGGTGATGTGTTTTTGGATTGGCAATGGGCTCTTCATTCAGGGCAAGCCTTCGGCTGGACAGGGCGGATATTAGTATTCTTATCGGGTCTTGCTTGTCCGGTGTTATTTGTAACCGGTGTTATCCGCTGGTTGCAAAAACGAAGGGCAAAAAGCCGTAAGGCGGATTATTTGTAGGGTGGATTCGCCGCTAGGCAATCCACCACACAACGGCTGGCTGTCATCGGCGTTCTAGAATGATTGGTGGTTTGCTGGCGAGACTGTGAAAGTATTATGAGCTGATGTTACGCAGTCACAACGATTTATAAAAAAACAAATAATGAAGTCGCTATCGCGACGATTGTTTTAATCGGGTATTCGCACCCGAAGGCGAGATACTTTCTTTTGCGCAGCCTTTAGAAAGTATCCAAAGAAAAGGCGGCTCGATTGGAGCACAACCTGCGCTCCTCGGTTTTGTCGGGGGAGGTGAGAGGGCGTCCTGCCCTCCTACCGACGCGCGGCATCCATGCCGCGCCCCTTCGGGCTAATCCCAACAAAACCTGCGGTGCTCGGCGCGGCAAACGAGAGTAAAACCTTGTTACTGCTTAACATCAGTTATTATGTAAAGCAAGCATGTTATACGCAGGTGTAAAACAAAGCAAACACGAGATAATACTCATGCAGCTCACTCTAACAAAGGCGTAACGCTTTGCTTCTAACTCAAGAATAACCTAGCCATCTCTTCTGCTGACACCGGTTGACTTCTGAGATAGCCTTGATAACTATCACAGCCTTTTTCTGTTAAAAATTCCAGTTGCGCAGGCGTTTCAACACCGACAGCCAAGACTTTAAGGCCCAGTGTATGTGCCATTCCGATAATGGTCGCGGTGATTTCCATATCATCTTGATGAAAAGGTATGTCATCGATAAAACTTTTGTCGATTTTCAAGACATCAATAGGGAAGTGTTTAAGGCTACTCAGTGATGAATACCCCGTGCCAAAATCATCGATGGCCACACGCACACCTTGTGCACGAAGATCTTTAAGAATGTCGGCGGCCTTATCCTGATATTCCATCAAGCCGGTTTCTGTTATTTCCAACTCCAAGTAATTGGCCGGAAAGCCAGTTTCTGCCAGCACTTTGCTTACTAATGGCCCCATATTATTACGCCGTAATTGATGTGGAGACACATTAACGGCTATCGTTAAAGGGGGGAATCCTTCATCCAACCATTGCTTACCTTGTCGACAGGCTTCATATAATACCCAAGTGCTTATTTCCACAATCAAACCGCTGTCTTCGGCAATGGCGATAAACTGCTGCGGGGCACGCAGTCCGTTCAGTGGATCTTGCCAGCGTACTAAAGCCTCCACACCCATTATTTGACCACTGCTGATATCAATTTGTGGCTGATAAAAAACACGTAATTGTTGTTCAGTAAGGGCTAGTCGCAATCTTTGCTCTAAAGCAATACGCTCTTGAGCGGCTAAGGTCAGTTCTTCAGAAAAATAGGCAAAGCAGCCACGTCCAGCGTCTTTTGCTTGATACAGTGCCGCATCGGCATGATCCATGAGCATCTCAGGACTGGTTCCGTGTTGGGGATATAAACTGATACCAATGCTGGCACCAATCTGGATATCATCGCTTTGGCTCAAATAAAAGCGAGCCGTTAAATCGGCTATAATTTCATTAGCCACCTGAGCGGCATCTTCTGGCTGGCTAATATTTTCTAATAACACCACAAACTCATCCCCCCCCAGACGGGCCACCATGTCAACATCACGTAATCTTGCTGTGATGCGTTCAGCGACTTTTTGCAACAGTTCATCACCGGCCAGATGCCCAAAGCTGTCGTTGACCATCTTAAATCGATCTAGATCCAGCATCAGTAAAGCGAGTTTTTTGCCATCACGCCGCCCTACATCAATGCTATGCTTGAGCCGTTCGAATAATAATCTGCGGTTGGGCAACTGAGTAAGAGCATCATGGAAAGCCAATTGGGTGATGGTATTTTCAGTCATTTTACGTGCGCTAATATCCTCAATCATACAAAGATGCCGGGGGTGGGCTTTATCTTCTACAACAATCGGAGTGATTGTCATGTTAATCCAGACCGGGGTGCCGTCAAGATGAAGATAACGTTTTTCCATGGTAAAACTGGATATTTTTCCGGCATTCAAGAGCGCCATATTATCTAGATCTTCTTGCACGTCATCTGGATGAGTGATACTCATCCAGTCGATGTTCATCATTTCTACCATGGTTCTACCGGCAATTTTGGCGAACATGGGATTTACTGCGTAGATTTGTCCAGTTAGGGAGTCTATCAAGGCAATACCTAAAGGCGCCTCATTAAACATGGTTTTGAACAATGCCTCACTGATTTTTAGGCTCTGTTGTATCAATTCAATTTCGCTGATGTCCCGCGCCGCAGCAAAGATTCCCGCTATTTGCCCCGCTTCATTATGATAAACAGTGGCGTTAAACAAGGTGGATGTTAGATGGCCGTCCTTATGCTGTATTTTCAGTGCATAATTTCGGACTGATCCTGAGAGGAATACTCGCTGATAGACAGTCATCGCTTCCATAGGCGCGGTAAAGTAATTGGTAAAATTGCTGCCAATCAGCTTATCCCTAGGGTATCCGGTTACCGCTTCGGTGGCCGTATTAACATCGGTTATTTTTCCATCTGAGCTAATGGTAAGTAGCGGATCAAGACTGGTTTCAATTAGGTTGCGCGTATAATGGGCTGATATCCACAGCTTTTCTGCTTCTCGCAATTTTTGCTCTGTGTGTTTTTGCTCGGTAATATCGCGGGCTGTGACCACCGCCCCGATGATTTCATTCGCCAAGTTACGAATAGGAGCAAAACTGTAGCTCCCTACCCAAGTTTCGCCTGTATCTCTCTTGCGCAGGGTGTACTCGACATTACTGGCTGTCTCGCCACGTAGTGCTGTGGGTACCGGCCAGTGCTCCAAAGCTAAGAGTTCGCCATCGGCCTTGAACACGTCGAGAATTTCAGTTAACTCATTCATAGTCCGGAGACATTCAGCTTTGTTGCTAAACTTGTGGAATGTCGCGAAAGCGTCATTAAAATCGATAAACTGCCCCTTGGTATTGGAAATGAATACAGCGTCGTTCATGCTGGCTAAAGCGGTTTCTAGTTTTAAATGGCTTTCTAATAGTTCCAGATCTGCCCGTTTGCGCTGGCTAATATCTTCGACAGTCCCCATCATTTGCAGTGGCTGGCCTTCAGAATTATAGGTGAATTCACCAGTGCCCGTGATCCAATGCACACTGGCATCAGGCCAGATGATACGGAACTCGCAGTAGTATTGAATTCGCTCTGTCTGGCTTCTGGCAATTTCTGCTTTAACCTTGGGTAGATCTTCTGGATGCACACGGTTTGAGAAATCGGTGTAATCGCCACTAAGCTCATCAGGACGATAGCCAAATATCTCCACGGTGCGCTGCGACCAGATGAGCCTGTTTGTGTTGAGGTTCCATTCAAATATACCCATTTGGGCAGCAGCCAAGGCCAATCGCAATCTTTTCTCGCCCTGCATGAGCTTGTGTTCGACTGCTTTTTTCTCGGTAATGACATCCAATACAGCAACAAAATAGCCGGCTTGTGGGCTGAAGACAGACAACGAAAACCAAGCCTGAAGGGAATTGACAAACAGTTCCAAACGTTCTGATTGTCCTGTTAACGCTACGCGGCCATAAAGTTCCAATAACTGTTGATCCTGCTCACTAGTACCGAGCTTAACGTCAGAGGCTTTTCGGCCAATAACTTGGTGTAATCCCGTCAGGGTTTCAAAGGTCTTGTTAACCTTGATATAAACAAAATCGACGGGCTGATCTTGTTTGAACACCATGCGACAGTAAGCAAGGCCATTTAACATATTGTCGAACAGTGCGCGATAGGTTGACTCGCTGGCTCGCAGTGCATCTTCTGCCTGTTTGAGTGGGGTAATATCGGTGGCGATACCACACAGGCCTATGACCTTGCCATTATTATCATGAAACGGAAACTTAATAGTCGTCATAGACTTATGCTGGCCGTTTTTGAGTATAAGTTCCTCCTCAAGTTGTAATGGCCGGTCTGTACTCATGATGTGTTCGTTGTCTGCCCACAGACTGGCCGCAGACACCTGGGGGAGAGCTTCTAGTTCGGTATACCCGATTAACTGTGCCTCGTTCAATTCCCAGAATTGTAAAAGTGCAGGATTGGTTAAGATGAAGCGGTGCTCTCGATCCATCGCGAACATCGAAGACGGCGCATTGTTGAAAATTTGGTCTAATACTTCATAGCTAGATTGCATAGTGGTCAAAGTTTCCTTGAGATTAATGGCTAGGTGTCTTACAAGCTGCCTAATAACCATGCAAATAATACGCCAATGGTCTTAAGTACTATGCCTAGACCTTGATGTTTTTAATGTTGAGATGGTTAGATAAATGCTACTGAGTGAGAAATTAGAAATAACGTAACGTTAGGTTTTCTTTTAACATATTGTTTTTTATATATAAAACAGCAGATAGTTATTCTTGGGCTTTTTGGCGACTGCTCATGCTTGCATAGCCTAGGTGTGCAAGCCAGTATGTATAGACTTTTTTCACCTCTCGGCTATAACAGCACCCTACTCCTTGTAGGCATCAGAAGAAAAGCATAAGTGTTAAGAAACCTGACACAGTAAACGCTAGAAATACCTGGCATTACTGTAGAAGTAGTCAATGATATGACTTCGCGAGTGTATAAAATGCTGACACTTTATTTATTAAATAGTGCTTTGGAGTAAAACAGCTTTAGCTGTTTTAAAAGCAACAGCTGAAGCTATTGCACTCCAGATTGTAGGTCGGGTTAGCGATAGCGTAACCCGACGTAAGCTATTGATTTTTAGTAAATTAAAAGCAACAGCTGAAGCTGTTGCATTCCAGTTTTTCAGTCATCTAGTCTTGTGTTAACGCCATTCTTCGGGCTCCATACGATAACGTTCAGCCTCTTCATGACGTCGCCATTGGTGTTCCATTCTTTCGGCATTAGGACTAGATGGCAGTGCCCATTGTCCTGGTATCCATATCCAGCGATTTTGCCAATTCCAATAACCGGGCATCCAAGCATGTGCGGGAGAGGGCGCTTGCATGATAATTTCTTGTAATGGGATAGGGGGAGCGCCAGGCGTCATCATTTCATAATCACGCGGGGGCATATTATAACTAGGTTGTTGATTGTAATTCGGCTGTTGGTTATAGCGATGCTGTTGATTATAGTTCGGCTGTTGGTTATAGCGTTGCTGTTGATTATAGCGTTGCTGTTGGTTGTAGCGTTGCTGTTGATTATAGTTTGGCTGTTGGCTGTAGCCTTGCTGTTGATCGTAGTTTGGTGGTTGATTGAAGCTTTGCTGTTGTTGATCGTAGTATTTTTGTAGTTGATCGTAGTTTCTTTGCTCTAGTTGGTTGTAGCTTGGCCGTTGATTGTAGTATTGCAGATCATCCGCAAAACTTAACGTTATACTGCAAGTGACAACATAGCTGAGTACTAAGGCCTTAAGTAGTTGATGGGGTATTTTCATTCGTAGACCTTAAAAGGTTAAGTTTATTTAATCTAACATAATAACTATAAGGCACTACGAGTAAGAGCCGATTTCAAAGCGATTATGGTTCTGAGCCCAGATATTTATTGTAGGTTGTGTTGCAGCTTTTCGCAATACGACATGGCTAGGCAAAAGTTACCAATTCACTGATCTAGTACATTAGTCGTCGCATACAGTAGCGTTATTATCAGTAACCATAGTTACATTAAGCCTCGGCATAGTGTTACGTTAAGTTTTCGTAGTTCTACGAATGTTCAGTATAGGTCTACGATTAGTTGTCGCAGTTCTACGAATGCTCAGTATGGGTATACGATTAGTTGTCGCAGCTCTACGAATGTTCAGTATAGGTCTACGATTAGTTGGCGCAGTTCTACGAATGTTCAGTATAGGTCTACGATTAGTTGGCGCAGTTCTACGAATGTTCAGTAGAGGTCTACGAATAGTTTTCATAGCTCTACGAATGATCAGTATGAGTCTATGATTAATTTTCGTA
>CANNLO010000180.1 GCA_947505055.1 Methylococcaceae bacterium
TATTAAATATTGATTTCTACAATGTTAATTAAGCAGCGATCTGACTTTCAATTTTGATTGTCATCAAGCGCAATGCAGTTAACGCAGATGCCGTGAATCTCCAATGCTTTACTGTGTACTACAAAACCCGCTTGATCAAACTCTAAAGACAAGGCCTGCATAACTTCCGTTGCGGGACGCTCTTCGACTTCATTGCATTGTTTGCAGATCAGCAGTAACTGTTCATGCTGGTGACCTGAACAGTTGCAACCAACAAAAGCATTAAGACTTTCTATGCGGTGAATCAACCCCTGCTCGATCAAGAAATCAAGCGCTCGATAAATGGTTGCCGGCTTTGCTGCATCCATTACGGGCTTTATACGATCAAGTAATTCATAGGCTTTAACAGCTTTGTGGCTTTCCCAAATGAGTTCAAGAACTTGATGCCTGATAGGTGTTAATTGCACTCCACGCACCACGCATAAATGCTCAGCGGTGGCAATTGCTACGCTGACACATTTTTCGTGATTGTGTTCTGGGGGATGGTTATGATTTGTTTCGGCTGGGGTATACATTGCAAATGATCGATTATTTGAAAGCTAGTTATATTATTAAAGTCATTGGGGATTGGCTATGTATAAGACTGACAGGCTAATTGAAAGGGGAGTCTCATGACTTAAGATCACCCCTTAAATATTTCTCAGTCTGTGTAGGAATGTAAACAACTCGTCATCCCCCACGTGGATTGCTGAAATAACATTGATGTAATTTGTGTTGCTGACCTGTGTGTAGGGGCGTCAGGGCCAATTAACTTCCCCCTACAGATTTGGGACACTTTGCATGAAAATAGAAGATCCGTCTTACTTTTCTTTGCGCACATCGTAGCGGCTTTTTTTACCAGTCAGCAGTTTTCAAACCACTCTAGCCCATAAATCATAGTCATCTGCTTCTTCCATTTCTACTTCGACAAAATCACCCACTTTCAGATGCGTTGCGCCATCGATAAAAACCTGGCCATCAATTTCCGGGGCATCGGCTGTACTTCTTGCCACCGCGCCTTCTTCAACCACTTCATCGATCAATACTGTTTCAATGCGGCCTACACGATGTTGCAAACGGGCTGCGCTAATTTCCGCCTGATGCGCCATAAACCTTGCCAAACGTTCCTGTTTAAGTTCTTCAGGAATCGCGCCCGGCAAATCATTGGCGACTGCGCCTTTGACTGGGGAATAGGCAAAACAGCCAACGCGATCCAATTGCGCTTCGCTCATAAAATCAAGCAACTCCTCAAATTCCTGCTCGGTTTCACCCGGAAAACCGACTATAAAAGTACTGCGCAAGGTAATATCGGGACAGACTTCACGCCAGGCTTTGATACGTTCCAGATTATTTTCGCTGGCCGCCGGACGCTTCATCAATTTAAGAATGCGACTGTTGGCGTGTTGAAACGGTATGTCCAGATAAGGCAGTATTTTGCCCTCGGCCATTAACGGAATCACCTCATCGACATGCGGATACGGATAAACATAATGCATTCTAATCCAGATACCCAAATCACCCAGCGCCTCGGCCAAATCATAAAAACGGGTTTTAACTGAGCGGCCTTTCCAATAGCGACTTTGGTACTTTAAATCCAGACCATAGGCGCTGGTGTCTTGCGAAACCACCAGCAATTCTTTAACACCGGCGTTGGCCAATCGCTGGGCTTCCAGCAACACCTCATCCACCGGCCTGCTGACCAAATCGCCACGCATCGAGGGAATAATGCAAAACGTACAACGATGATTGCAGCCTTCGGAAATTTTAAGATAAGCATAATGACGCGGCGTCAGTTTGATGCCTTGCGGCGGCACTAGGCTGGTAAAAGGATCATGCGGCGGCGGTAAATGTTCATGTACGGCGGCCACCACTTCTTCGAGAGCATGAGCGCCGGTGACTTTTAAAACTTGCGGATGACGCTCGCGGATTTCTGCTTCTCTGGAACCCAGACAGCCGGTAACGATGACTTTGCCATTTTGAGCCAGCGCCTCGCCGATGCTATCCAATGATTCTTCTACCGCTGAATCAATAAAACCACAGGTATTAACCACCACCAGATCAGCGTCTTGATAAGTAGGAGAAATGGTGTAACCTTCAGAACGCAACTTGGTTAAAATCCGTTCACTATCGACCAGGGCTTTGGGGCAACCCAAACTAATAAAACCAATTTGTGGAGCAGTCATTTAAATCTCGGTTATAGGTAAATGACGTTAGTTTATAGGAGTGACTGCCCAAATAAAAATTTAAAAAAAAATTTAAAAAAAAATCACCACCTATATATAAAGAAATCAGCCATCGTGTTTATCTAGTCTTCTTGGTAAATAATTCAGGATTTTTCTTTAATCGCACTTGGATGACGAATTAACATCGACAAATGACCTCTGTTCTTATTAATCCAACCGCGCACTTCAAGGGTTTTCCCCATATAACTATTTACATCCGGGAATAAACCCAGCCATTCGCTTTCGATCCTCGCCTCAAACAAATCAGAAAACCCCAGATAAACCCACTTACGGGTGCGGCGAATATTAGTCACTTTGCCAAGCACTCGCGTCCACCCCGGATGTCTAGCTTCAGTTAGACTGCTTACAGGAATGGGCGCATACTCAGGACGCCCCCAAATACCCAGCTTTGCCTGCTCAGCCTGATTCTCAGCTTTAAGCAATTCATCAACATACAGCAGGTTAAGCGGATAAATACTGACCGATGCCAGACCCGCCGCCACCAGTTGCAGATTAAGATGCTGTTTTTTTTCTGTAAATAAATGTGCCAGCGTTCTGTCATATTTATCGGTTTTTTCCTCGCTCATTTCCAACCAGACTCTGGAGTCCTTTAATTGTTCGATTAACCAGCGCTTAGCCTCCTCACCACCGGCTTCCGACGGTTTATCACGATGCTGAATTTCGGGGGCATTGATACCCAAGAGTCTGATTTTTCGGTCATCTTCCAGCTCCACAGTATCGCCATCGTAAACGGTCTTAACCCTGAATAAATCATAACCCGGTTTAATATCGACTATTTTGGCGTCAGCAACCGGGCGGTCAGTAAAGTGCTTGCTACCAGCGGCATCCTGCCATTCGTAAACTTCGGCGTTAACCCAATAGGGCAAACATAATAATAAAATTAATATAAATCTCATGATCCTGTCCGGGTAAAACAAAAGGCTATCAATTTGAAACGGAATGAAGTTACGGGCTAAAAACATCTGGTCATGCCCGCGCCGTAAATGATGAACGTATGTATTTTATAAGACCTTTAGTTTATGCTTGAGGTTAATTTGGTTTTTAATGTGCCAGACGCTTCGTTTAAACTGGCAATCAAATAATTGTTGCTTGCATAAATCATTGCAAACCATTAAATTTATTTACTTTTTACCTTAAGGATAAGTGTGTCACCTCTCAATAAAATCAACAGAACTCCCACCCCGCCAACCGAAGAAGACTGCTATCTAGGGCAATTCATCCCTTTGCAATACCATCATCACATGTTGATGGATGACTACCGAATGAATTCTTTCAAAGCGGCCATAGACGAAGCGGTCTTTCCTGGTGCCAAAGTGCTTGATTTAGGTGGCGGCACTGGCGTTTTGTCCTGGTTTGCGGCAGCCAAAGCTGACAAAGTCTGGTGCGTAGAACTTAACCCTGATTTGATCAGAGAAGCCAGTCGTCTCTTAAAAATGAATCCCGGTGGCGAAAAAATTGAACTTGTTCATGCCGATGCCTTCAAGTATTTGCCACCCGAACCGGTAGACGTCGTTATTTGCGAAATGCTCCATCCCGCCATGTTGTGTGAAAAACAAATTAACGTTATTAAAAGTTTTAAAGAACGCTATTTAAAACGTTTCGGTGGAGATTTGCCACGCTTTATCCCGGAAGCGGTCCTTATGGCGGTGCAACCCTTGCAACAAAATCATCGGTTTACGGGCTTTCATGCGCCAATTATACAGTTTCAACTACCAGGAGGAATCCATGAGGGGACACTTGACCTGGCTCCTCCTCAGCTATACAGCAGTATTGACTATACTCAAACAATATACGAAGAATTATGCTGGGAAGGCGTGTTTAACTTGGAGCAAGCCGGTCAGGTTAACGCCTTGCGCTTTATAACGAAGAATATCTTGTCTATTTCGAGTAAAGATAATTCGGTTATCGAATGGCAAAATCATTATCTGGTCTTGCCACTTACCGAACCACTGGAGGCATCAGTGGGTAATTTGCTATCTATCAATTTTAACTACCATGCCGGTGGTTCTCTAGCTCATTTACAAAGCACTATATCTGCAGCTTTAAAATAGAATTTATATACCGAAACCTATAAAAAATATCTATCAAAATTGCTATTTTATACGTTAATTATGTTCTGGCAGAAAATGAGGTATTAATAGACTATATAACCGTAATTAAAAATATAACAATATTTACTGACAATAATAAAAAACCAAGAATCCATATTCCGGACTACTTAAGATTTTAATCTGAGGAGGATAGATGAATTTACCTTTTGTACCCCCATCTGACATTCAGATTCCACAGGTTCGCGTGGCCAAAACAAGACCAGTCAGTTTTGTTACCTATCCTGCTTAAGATTATGTTTTTAATAATAAAAACACCTCTACATCGACCTTATCGCCAAGTAAAAATCTGAATTGAATAACAACCTGCTGAATATCTGCTAAAGTATTCATAATGTATAACTGTGATTGCAAAAATTAACCTCACTATCACGTAAATTCTTAATGGCTATAGGACATAATTGAGCTTATACTTTTTATGATCAATCATTTAAGTTATCTCGAAATAGCGTCGAACATTTTTTACGATAATTTAAGTTAATTATATTTTCGATAACAATCTAGATAATCCATTAATGAACAATGAGCGACATATCTTCTTTCACAATTCACCACCAAAGACAAATTGTCAGCAACCTACTGTTATTATTAAAAAACAAATGCCTTATAAGCGCCCGTTTCGGAGAAAACAATGACTCCTATCTTACAACATTACTGGGTATCAACGAAGAAAACAATACAATATTTTTAGATTATGGGCCCAAAGATTATATAAACAAACAGATAGTTAATGCTAAAAAAGTGTATTTTGAAACTGAATATAAAGGCATCAAAGTTACATTCATCGGCTCTGAATTAAAAGAAATCAATTATGAAGGTGACCTGTTATTCAGCATGTCCATTCCCAAGACACTTTTTTGGATGGAACGCAGAGAATATTTCAGAGTTAAAATACCCATTTCAAAACCGAGTTATTGTCAATTTTTACTAAAAGACCGAGAGCCAATTAACATTAAATTACATGATCTCAGCCTTACCGGCTTTTCAATAATGGATCAGTGCGACGATTTTTTAAAACAAATAGATTCAGGTTCAACTTTTGACCAATGCAAGCTCATACTGTTTCAGACTGGGGAACATGCTGTATCTTTCAGGGTACTTTATAGCCGAATCATAAACCCTGAAAAGTTACAAAAAATGCAAAAAAATGGATGTAAATTTATTTCTATAACACGCTCAGTCGATAACGCCATCCAAAGTTATATGCAACGCATTCAAAGGGAAGATTTACAAGATGGGAGCATTACCCCTGAAAGAATTCTAGTTCACAAAAAAATAATCATATATCTTAACGATCGATAAATGTCATTACGCGAAATTCATCGAGTTTGTATTTAAATTAAAAAACTCTTTTAAATATACTCTTTAAGATATGTAACAGACATCTTCGATTAATCAAGGTTATCTGTTACAGGATTTTTATTTAACAAAAAATCTGTTTTAAAATGAATGTCAGAACCATAGAACCCTAGTGCTATTTTTCAAAACCCATCAAGGTGGTGTCTTCTAGCTTTACTTTTACACTTATGAAAACATTTTACTGACTGATCAAGCACTGAAATGACATCTTCACAGCATATTATATTTCTATCACTATCAAGTATATAATCAGCAAGCTCTGTAATTGCCATCCAATTTTCATCTTTATTTACAAAGTTGAAGGCTTCATTAAATAACTCATCCAACTTCTGATCTTTTTGTTGTTGATCGCCGAATAAACTAGTTAAATATTCATGTGCCAAAGCAAGATCTGAACTGCCGCCATAATTTTTTAATGCTTTGAGATTAACAATTTGATGATTGAAAAATTCATCATCAGTATCAGCAACGTATTTGGCTTCGGCTAAAGGTCCGATAAGAAGATTAACAATATCTGACTCGAAAGCAACCATATAATCCTTTTTCAATTGCTTCACCCCAGAGTTGTCTTCCTGTATATTATTCTCCAGACCATCTATAGATGAAGGGAGCAATTCGATTAACCGCCCACCTTCAACCCTGGCAATGCAATCATCATGCGTTGTTTCATAAGCCATAACTTCCAAGTCTGTTATTGAGCTCATTTCTTTAAAAATAATTTTAAAGAATACTGGCGGCAGATGCCTCGCCTTATTATTCAAATAAATCCCGGCAGCATGACCTGCTTCATGGAAAGCGACACGCTGTTTATGCTCCTTCAATTTACACTGACTAATAAGCTCAGTTACCTTATTTCTTTTCATACTTAATCTCCATAACTATTAAGCCAACAAAAAATGTAATTTAAAAATTACTCAGCATCATGAACCCAATAAAAAAATTGACTTTTAATTTCAGACTCAGCTGCAAACCAATCTTCCATCTCATGCCCACTTACGAACCCTCTTTTTTCATATTTACAGTAAGCACGTTCTGCAACCATTTTTTGAAATCTATCCATATTAATAGCGTCCATATTATTTGGTTTTTGCACAGAATTAATAGTATCCACAACCCAACCCTCACCTGTATGACTCAAACACCACTTCAAAATGTCATTCTATAATACAAAAACACAAGAATACTATCCGTATAAATACCTATGCACAGGTTTAATTGAAGTACTGAAACGACTTAATATGGAAAAACTGAATATTTTTTTCTGATTGGCAACGCAACCAAACAACTACCAATCAACAGATTGGTAATATCTGGCTTTCAGCTCAACCACCATGGATTAAGCTTGGATTGATTGCCGCTAAAACTTGCTCAGCCAATGCTATCTTCTTTCGATCCATAATTCGGCTGTTTATAAGACAAAACCATCAAAATTAATTGGGCAATATTTTCAGCCTGCATTTTTTCCATAATACTAGCCCGATGAACATCCACAGTTCGACTGCTGATATGTAATATTTGTGCGGTTGATTTATTGGAATGACTAGAGGCTATCAGGTCCAGAACTTCCTTTTCCCTAGCCGTTAAACGTTTAACACGTTCCAGAATATGCTGCCTGTTAGCAAAATCTTCTCTAAAAGTGATATCTTTTTTTAGAGCTTCATCTATACGCGCCATCAAAATATCACTATCAAACGGTTTTTCCATAAAATCAACAGCACCGGCTCTAAATGCTTTTGCTGAGTCAGGAATATCTGCATGTCCACTTACAAATATAATCGGAATACAAATACCTCGGGTCGTTAATATATTCTGAAGATCATGCCCGCTCATAGTAGGCATTCTAACATCTAAAAGCAAACACCCATGTTGCTCAGTATTATATTCACTCAAAAAACTCTCTGCAGAATCATAACTCCTCACTTCATATCCTGTGGATTCAATCAAAAGGGTGAGTGAATCACGAATTGCCAATTCATCATCAACTACATAAATTACAGGTTCAGCATTATTATCGCTCATAAGAATCTTTCCATATAGGTAAAGTAAAATAAAAAGTGGCACCCTTCCCAGGCAAACTATTGAAATGTAAACTTCCTTCATGGGCTTCTACAATTGATCGACTTATAGATAGTCCCATTCCCATACCATCAGCTTTTGTTGTAAAAAAAGGAGTTAATATGTTTTGTTGCTGATCATGCTCAATACCATGCCCATTATCTTTTACTCTGACTTGTATTTTATTACTATCAATTAAGAATGCTTCAATGGTCAACTGGGGCTTCTGTGTTAGAAGTTGTTTTTGCATAGCATTCACACTATTTCTGATCAGATTGATAAGTACCTGTTCGATTTGAATCTTATCTACATTAACAGGTGGCAAATCAGTTTCCAGCTCAAATTTAAAACTTATATTATTTTGCTTCAGCTCAGGTATACACAAATCTAAAGCATCATGAATCAAGTCCTTAAGATTAATGGGGGAACGATGGAGTGTGTGAGACTTGACAAAGTTTCTCATGCGATGAATTATTTTACCTGCTCGTAAAGCCTGTTGCTGTGTTTTAGATAAAATATCAACCAGTTTTACCAAATCAAGATTTGGTTTGGCAATCAAGTTCATACTGGCTTGTGTATAATTTGAAATCGCGGCCAGTGGCTGATTGACTTCATGAGCAATACCCGAAGCCATTTCCCCCATCAACCCAAGCCGAGTAACGTGGGCGAGTTGATCTAGATGCTCTCGGTTTTGTTGTTCCAACTGCTTACGTGAGCTGACATCACGAACTATATGAGTGAAATAGCGCTCTTTAGCAGTTGAAAATTCGGCAATGGATAAATCAAGAAATACGACCTTTCCATTTTTGTGCAATCCTTCAACCTCTCGAATGTTACCCGTCTCTGTTATTAGCTGTTGCCCAGCATTCTGTTTTATTAATTCCGGCATAAACGGCATCAGTATTTTTATACTTCTCCCCTTAAGTTCTTCTGGCTTATAGCCAAAAATAACTTCCACCGCAGCATTCGCTGATACAATGTAATCATCAAGACTCACTGTAATAATACCTTCAACAGATGCATTAAAAATAGCGTTAAACTTAGCTTCACGTTCCATCAATTTATTTTTTGATAGATTAAGTTCGTCAATATTCTTCTGTAAACTTACATTACTTCCTATCAATTCATCGGTCTGCCTAAGGATTTTTTTTTCCAATGATTCATTAAGACAAATGATACTAGCTTGTGAATACTTCAACTCGGTTACATTATCAAGAACTATAAATATCTGTAAAGCACTGTTCTCATTAGAGTTAATACTTGCACTACATTTAATATAAGTTAA
>CANNLO010000181.1 GCA_947505055.1 Methylococcaceae bacterium
TGGGTCTAAGTAACTAAAATATTTGTTTTTTTAAGTTATGGGTGTATGGTCTGATCATAAAAAAAGCTAATAATACTTAATAAGAAATAGCTGAAAGTTAATTTTATCCTGTTGGTTAATAAGTGGCCTAAAATATGCATAATATTTGTTGAGGTGAATTTGGTTTTAAATTCATTAACTATGAATTAACGAATAATGGTGCTGTATTTAAGTATGAAAATGCTTTCTATGGCTGAATAGAAAAAAATTTAACAGCCGCATGACTTTCGTAATCCGGAAAAATGGCGTTAGCAGGAGCAACATACTCATGTCGATAGAGAAGCGTAATCTTATTCTGTTCCAATCATCAGTCTCTGATATGGAGTTATATGATGAATTAGCCGTATATAATTGGGTGGTACATGTTGCCAATACGGTTCAGCAGGTTTCTGATCTATTAGATAAGCATATCTTCCATGTAGGATTGTGTCTGGTTGATAATCAAGGAAAAGCAGAATGCTTTGCTAAATTAAAACAATTATTTAATTCCAATTCTAAAATTAACTGGGTAATGGGGTTGCCTGGAGATGTCTCTGCAGAAGTAGAAAATAATTCAGTTGAGAGCAAATTAATAGCTGAATATTGTTTTGATTATGTGACTTTACCTATTAATATCAATAGGTTGGTTTTTGTTTTGGGCCATGCTCAAGGTATGGGGGCAATTACTGATCGATCCATTCGTAATCAAACTGATAGTGGAGTGCCGAATTATGGAATTATCGGAGATAGTCCGGTAATGGCTAATCTATTCAAGTTGCTTCGAAAAGTTGCCAAAGAAGATTGTTCTGTACTTATTCAGGGAGAAACTGGAACAGGCAAGGAACTGATTGCAAATGCGGTACATAATTATTCTAACCGTTCTGAGTTTCCGCTTATCACTATAAATTGTGGTTCATTTCCAAAAAATTTGATTCAGTCTGAGTTATTCGGTCATGAAAAAGGCTCCTTTACGGGGGCGTTGCAAAGAAAAATCGGTCGTATTGAAGCGGCAGAAGGAGGTACTCTGTTTTTGGATGAGATAGGTGATTTGCCTTTTGAGCAACAAGTTAATTTATTGCGTTTTTTAGAAGACAGAACAATACAACGTATTGGTGGTTCTGAAGGTATACCGGTCAATGTGCGCATCATCGCGGCAACTCATATTGACTTAAAAGCCGCAGTTCAAAAAAAGCAATTCAGAGAAGATTTGTATTATCGGCTTCAGGTTTTACAAATAGAAACTCCCCCTTTGAGGGCAAGAGGTAAGGATATTGAGTCACTCGCTTGGTATTTTTTCAATAAATTTTCAGAAAATAATGCATATACGGCTAAAGGATTTAATGCGGAGTCCTTAAATATTTTAAATGGTTATAATTGGCCTGGAAATGTTCGAGAGCTAATGAATTGTATCCGCCATGCACTTGTTATATCAGAAAATGCTTTATTGGCGCCGGAAGATCTGGGAATGGAGTCAAAATATAAAGAGTTTAAGCTAAAAACCCTTGATAAGGGTCGTGCAATTGCAGACCGTAATATAATTATTGCTAGTATGCAGCATACTAGTAATAATGTCAGTAGGGCTGCAGAAGTATTAGGTATTTCACGAGTTAGTCTTTATCGTTTAATTGATAAATATAGTTTAAGTGTGGCAATGGCAATATTGTTGGTGATGATTCCGTTGAGTATGCAAAATGGAATGCCGACTTATACTGACGATTTTTATACGCTGTCTAGTACTAAATCTGACGTTCTTGTAGGATCTAAATTACGAGTTGTTTTTGCTAAGTCATTGGAGGACGTGGATATTGATTCTTTACTTGAAAAGATCAATGGAAAGATTCAAGACGGTCCAAATAAGGTTGGGGCTTATACAATAAGTCTGGATATAGATAATGATGACTCTAAATTAAATGCAGCTATTGATTTTCTGAGGAATCGAGATGATGTAATATTAGTTGAGCCTGTGATTGAGTCAAAAGATGAGGTTTATAATCTTTAGTATTGAGTTTATAATGTAGTTATAAAGTATTTTTTTATAGAGTTTGAAAATAGACTTTATATTTTCACTGCTCAAAATTCTAAAAATATGCGACCGCCATATAGCACTTAATCCTGATATATGGTGGTTTTTTTATGGTATTTATACGATATTGTAAATTTAAAAATCGTATCTAAAATCCTTATTGGTCTAAACTATAATGTCATTGTAGTTAGGTTCTGTTGAAGATTCAAAAAGGATAAATTAACGGCTCCTATGCTCTTAATGAATGGTGGTGTTTAGAGGTTGGAAGCCATTCTTGGGTATTAAATAACGACTACTCTTACCACACCAATAAAAACCATTTCTAAGACCATCTAGTTGAAAGATATATATCTAATTTTTAGACGAGACGTTCATAAAACCTAAAGTTCAGTTTATTTTTATATCTCTTTTATAAGTAAGTTATTAACTGTGCGCTTAGTTTTAGTATTCTAGAATTAATATAATTTGAATTAGCCTCTGTCTTTTTAATCATATCTTAACGTAATCCCGGGTAAATTTTAATGTTGCTTGTCTATACTTAATGCTTATATCCATGCTTGCAGCTTAAGAATATGACTAGCCCAGAAAAATTTCATATAAAGAGGTCGGTTCAGGCGTTAGGCATAGCAATTGTATTGCTGTTACTTAGCGGTTGCCAGCCTTTGTCCTCATTATTTTCTGAGGAGGAGTCACTGGCTATTGAATTGCCTGAAACAGAGTCTCAGCCACAACAGGAGAATTTTGCTATTCATGAGTTTGATATATCAGGTGGAAATAATATTGTCGGTATGCTCGTTGCAATTGATACGCGGCAAAATGATGTTCTTCCAGATATTGCACGCCATTTTGGTTTAGGTTACAACGACATAAGCATCGCTAATTCTACCGTATCTCCATGGGCGCCAAAGTCTGGCAGCAGAGTTTTGTTGCCATTGCAATTTATACTTCCTGATTCGCCACATAAAGGAATAATACTCAATTTAGCAAATATGCGATTGTTTTTTTATCCAAAAAATCAGCCTGGAAAAGTTTTCACCTACCCGGTAGGGATTGGTCGTCAGGGTTGGAACACCCCTATGGGGCTTACCAGTATAGTTTCAAAAGATGCCAGTCCAAGTTGGACGGTTCCTGAATCTATTCAGCGTGAACATGCTGAAAAAGGTGATGCCTTGCCGAAAATTATCGGGTCAGGACCAAATAACCCTCTGGGGCTTTATGCAATGCGCTTGGCAATTCCCGGTTATTTAATACACGGCACAAATAAACCTTATGGAATTGGTATGCAGATCAGTCATGGATGTGTTCAATTGTATCCGGAAGATATTGAAGTATTGTTTAAAAAATCAACTATTGGGATGCCAGTACGTATAGTGCATCAACCATATCTAACTGCTTGGGATCAGGGTATGTTATATCTTGAAGCGCATGAACCTTTAGAGAAATGGACCAAGGATAAGGTGAGTCTTAAAAAACAGCTATTCAAGCAAATACATGAGCTTAGTGACAAAAGAAAAGTCGCCGTTGATTGGCAAAAAGTTGAAAAAATAATCCAGCGGGCCGATGGTATTCCGACTCCTATTCTGATGGAAAGTATCGAAATAGCAGAAATTTCAAAAAATGCAGTTCTCATAAAGCATCCAGAGCATTTTTACGATCAACCTGTAATCGAACCCTTAAAAGATAGTAACTGGTCTATAAAAGTAGCTAGTTTTAATGACGAAACACAAGCGCAAAAATTGGCGGCTATGCTTAATCATCAAGGGCCAATCATACCTGCACATAAAGTCCAAAAAGAAAACGCTTATCAGGTAATTGCAGGACCATTCAAAAGTAAAATAGAAATGAAAGCGGCCGTAAAGCGAATTAAAATGGACTTTGAAATTGATGGTGAGCCATTAAAACCCAGATCAACTGCAGTTAATTAATTTGAGAAAGGTTTTATCGTCGAGGCGATAACCTAGATTAGTCATTTTATTTGGATTAGTATGATGTTGACATTTATATAAACAGTTTATTGTGTACTATTTGCCATAAATATCAGGCTTGTAATAAGTCGGATGTGACAAATTGAAATCGCTAAAAGCGAAAAATTTTATCTTGAATGAACTATTTGCTTTCAAAAGGGAACTAACTTATTAAAGTTGATGAGGATTTTGTTTATTGGTTCATTAAGCAAGGTTAAGCTCTATTTGCTTGCTAAAGGAAGAAGCTTAAGAGGAGTTGGCAAAGAAATTGCTTTGATATTAAAGTATGTTTTATAAATTAATTGCGCAATTCTAGAGAAAATTTTAAATGGTTGTAATAGACGAAATACATAACATAAAGCTGACAAAAAACCGGTACATTAAAAATTTTCTGCTAAGAAATAATTGTAGTAGAAAGCTAATTGGCGCTGAAATTACTGCTATAAAAAGAACTTTGTATAGAAAGCGTAACAACTCTAAGTTAAAATCGAAGCGAAATGAAATTATGACTCCTAACCTGATTAATTGGACACTTAATACTATTAATCCTCATCAAGATAGCTTCATGCCGCCCTATGATATGCTTGAGTCTATTGGACGATTAGAGGCATTGCCTCCTTTGCCAGGCGTCGCATTGCGCATTATGCAATTAGCTGACGATCCATCGGCAGATGCGGCTAAATTAGCGGCTATTATTGAGCTTGATCCATTATTAACAGCACAAATAATTCGTTGGGCGAGCTCTCCTTTATATGCATACCGTGGAAAATCTCTTGATGTTCAGGAATCGATTAGTCGTGTTCTCGGTTTTGATTTTGTTTTTAATTTGGCTCTTGTTTTATCGGCACTTGCACCTTTAAAAGCCCCTAGGGGAGGGGTAATTGGAACGCAATTATACTGGATTCATGCTATGGCAAGTGTAAGGCTTATGTCTTTGCTTAATAACCATTTGTCGGTCGAAAATAGATTTAATGGTACTCAATTATTCCAGTCGGGATTGCTGCATAATATTGGGTGGCCTCTTTTAGGTGATCAGTTTCCATTGGAATTTGGCTATTTAAACCAACTTATACTTGCTAATCCGAATATATCAATTATTGATCTGGAAAGATTTGCCTTAGGTGTTGACCATAATATTCTCGGTGCATGGCTAATGCGTTCTTGGGATATGCCAAAACCGATAGTTGATGTCGTATATAATCATCATAATCCTAATTATCGTGGTGAAAATTATAAGCTAAATCTACTTACTTATTTAAATGATTGTTTGTTAGGTAAGTTGGGTATAGGTCATTCACAAAAACAATCATATTCAGATGAGCTATTGGTACAGTTAGGTTTGCCAGTTAAGGCAATTGAGGAGTCACTTGATAGGCTTAATGAAACGTTGGAAAATATTATACTAACGGCAGAAATAATCACTGGTTGATAAATGTATTAGGTATGAAAGTATGCCATGCATGTCATGATTGGCAGAATAAGACTAAATTGTCAGTGGAGTGACATGAAATTAATATATGAACCGTCATAATGATATCTACTTATTTGTAGAGATTCAGATTAATTAGAATTAAGTTGATTGAAAATCTCTGTAAAAATTAAGTTATATTAAATTTTAGTTCTAAGCGCATATAAAATTTTTTTATTAGGTATCTGGAAGTGGAACTGGCGGATATATTTTGCCGTCTACGCATTCTTTTTCTGCGTGTGAAAAAATGATATTTTCACTAAAGGATAGTTGTAGTGCGGTATTTTACCTGACTTACATGCTTTTAAAAGAACGTTGATTTCCTCTTAAAATTACGGTGAATCTTGTATTTTGTAAAGATTTTTTCAGTATTTTAAAAATACTTTTGTTGGTTGTAGCGCGATATAAATTGTATAGGCTTGCATGTAAGTATCAGGCCCGAAAATTTGTTGTTCTACCAGTTAAAGACTTAAAGCTGGATATCTTTATTTAACCCGGTGGCCAAGTCAGTTGCCTTCCTCCAAGTAAATGTAAATGCAGGTGATAAACTTCTTGCCCTCCGTGTTTATTGCAGTTAAAAACGGTTCTATAACCCGTATCAGATAAACCTTCCTGTTTTGCCAGTTTCACCGCTGTTTGTAATAGCTGGCCAGCGAGCAGGGTGTCGTCCAGTTCATTCAGTGTAGGGATATGGTGTTTGGGGATAATTAAAATATGTACAGGAGCTTGCGGACTAATATCTCTGAAAGCTAATATATTTTCATCTTCAAAAACCACATTAGGTTTGATAACGCCGGCTATCATTTTACAAAATAAACAATCAGTCATGGCTTTTTACCTTTATGTTGATATATCAGTCTGTTTGAATTTCTATGCGGCCATTAAAGGCATGCGATAGAGTATTGCTGTCAGTGAATTCCAGTTCGCCGCCCATCGGGACACCGTGGGCAATTCGGCTGGCGGGTACGTGGTGTTTTCTGGCCAGTTCGCCGATGAAGTAAGCAGTTGCCTCGCCTTCTACCGTAGAGTTGGTTGCCAGAATCAATTCCTTGATGCGACCCTCTGCCAGTTGTTTTTCCAGCTGATCAAGGCCAAGTTCATCAGGGCCTATACCATCTAGCGGTGATAAGCGCCCATGTAGCACAAAATAACGACCTTTGAAAAATGTGGCCTGGTCAACAACCCAGACATCAGAAGGACTTTCCACGATGCAGAGCAGGGTTTCATCTCTTAAATTATCGGCACAGATCTCACATAGCTCGGTTTCGGTCAGGGTGCGACATTGCAGGCAATGTCTCATTTCCTCAATTGCCCGCAACAAAGTCTTGGCCAGCATATTTGCCCCGTTGCGATCGCGCTGAAGCAAATAAAACGCCATACGTTGAGCGGATTTAGGGCCGACACCCGGCAGACAACATAAGCTTTGAATCAATTGACCTAAGAGCCCTGATTTATTCATGGGTAGATTCTTGTCTTTAGATTAAAAAGGTAATTGAAATCCTGGAGGCAAGGGCAGTCCTGATGTTATGCCGGCCATTTTTTCTTTTTTCAGTTTTGATACTTTATTGACGGCATCGTTGATAGCCGCTGCAACCAGATCTTCCAGCATATCTTTGTCATCGTCGAGCAGGGATGGGTCGATGGTTACCTTTCTGGCTTCGCGTTTGCCGGTCATAAGGATAGTCACCAAACCACCGCCTGATTCGCCTGTGACTTGCATCGCGTTAAGTTCTTCCTGGGCGTTCTTAAAATCTTCCTGCATTTTTTGGGCTTGTTGCATGATATTGCCGAGTGCGTTTTTCATTTGTTTCTCCTTACTTGTTATAGAGGTTCTATGGTGCCAGGCATGATTCTGGCTCCCAGGTGTTCTTTTAAAGTCAGAACGTTTTCATCTAAGTTTATCGCGTCCACTGCTGCTTGCTGCTGGTCTTCGCGTTGTTTTACCAACTGGGTTGCCGGTGTGTCAATTGTGGATATCTGGTCTTTAAAAATTAGCTTAAGAGAAGTTCTCTGATAGGTCTGAAGAGCTGTTAGCAGACCCTCTTCGGAGCGAGGGCTTCTAAAGTAGGCTGGATCAACGATTAAAGTGCAGGCTTGGTTATCAAGACTTTCAAGTACGCAGTTGTTGGCTAGCTCCAATGTTCGGCCACTGATTTGTAAGGCCGCGATAATGGCTGTCCAATTATTTTCAGAGGACTGGGAATTAGATACTTGTGGCTTTGGCTGTTCTTTGACAGCTACTATTTGTGGCTTAAGGCTTTCTTGTTGGCTCAAGACAGGTTTGTCGCGTTGAACTTTAGTAGGCTGGTTGACAACAACTTGAGTTGGCGTTGCGATAGTCGCCAGAACAATTTTTTTAATCGGTGGCGCAGGAAGGCCGGCTGGTCTGAAGGTCAGCATGCGCAACATAACCATTTCGAAACCGCTGCGGGGGTCTGGTGCCAAATCCAGGTCACGTTGTCCAACTAAACCAATCTGATAATAAAGCTGGAGATCCTCGGGGCTAAATTTGTCAGCCAAGCTCGATATCATCTCTACATCAAAATCATGGTCGATAGCACCAGGAATTTGTTGAAGCAGGGCAGTCCGATGCAGCACTTGTAAAAGCTGTTGTAAAACATCGCTGAAATCTGGAGACAGATTGGAAATCTCGTTAATTTTATCGAGTATGGCTGCGCCATTGCCTGCCGCGAGCGCCGTTAAAATATCTTCAATTGGTTGTTGGGCAACGGTTCCTAGCATCGCGTTGACGTCTTCCGTGTTAACTTTGCCGTTACCGTAAACGATCGCCTGATCGAGTAAGCTAAGGCCATCACGCATACTGCCATCGGCGGCGCGTGACAATAATTTTAAAGCGTCCGCTTCGGCCTCAATGCTTTCCTGCTGGAGTATAAATTCCATCTGGTTGAAAATTTGGTTGGGCATCAAGCGTTTGAGATTAAACTGCAAACAACGGGACAGTACGGTAACAGGAATTTTATGGGGGTCAGTGGTAGCCAGCAAAAACTTTACATGCGCTGGTGGTTCTTCCAATGTTTTTAGTAGTGCGTTGAAGCTGTGTCCTGAAAGCATGTGAACTTCGTCAATCAGATAGACTTTGTAGCGACCCTGATTGGGAGCGTATTGTGCGTTGTCGAGTAAATCTCGCGTATCTTCAACCTTGGTGCGAGATGCTGCATCGACCTCAATTAAGTCCATAAAACGTCCTTGATCCAGAGCTTGGCAAACGCTGCAGTTACCACAAGGATTGAAATGCTGGAGATTTTCGCAATTGATGGCTTTGGCTAGAATTCGGGCAATAGTTGTTTTGCCGACACCACGTGTTCCAGTAAATAAATAGGCATGATGAAGTCGATCATGTTGCAAAGCGTTCATTAACGATTTGACGACATGTTCTTGTCCGACCACTTCTGTGAAATTATGGGGACGCCATTTTCTGGCGAGAACCTGATAATTCATTGCAGGCTCGAAAGGTAAGTATGATTTGGGCGGCGATCATGCCAGCCACATCCCGGCACACGAATCTGCTGCTACCGTTGCTCCCTTCCGGGCCTGGCGGGGTTTACAGCGTATCGTTGCGAGAGGACCAACA
>CANNLO010000182.1 GCA_947505055.1 Methylococcaceae bacterium
ACACAAAAAGTCTTATTTTTTATAATGGAATAGACAACAGCTTATCAACTAGGACTGTAATATTTTTGATACACACGCACATGATAAGCTCATAGAAAACAGGGTTATCCAGGGGCTAATCTGCACTAACCAGTCATTCAGTAATAAAATAAAATTAATACTTTAAATCAGTAGCTTGTAATTAAATTTAATTATATTTATGGTAAATAGCTGCTTTTACAAGCCAAAAAATATGGGATTTATGGAACTGTAACTTTCTTGATACAACAGTTTATTTACTAACTACACCAAAGAAAATCCAATAATCTCATTAATTATTGTTTTTCATGCAGTTGCAGAAAAAAACTAAAGTAGATTCACCTTAAAAAAGCGTGCGAGGGTCTTTTAAAAATAAAATAAATGAAAAATACCGCATTGGAAAAATAGATGACTGTCAGGCCATATGACAGAAATGGCATATCAAGCAAGTTTTGTCGGTCGAGGTGTCAGACTGTAGAGAATTAGTTGAAGAACAGCGAAGGGTAAGACAGAAGTTTTAAGCTTGAGGCCTATCGGATAGTCTTTTTGGCTACCCGACAGTTTAAATGGAGGTTATTTCTTTGCTGCCAGAACTGCAGCCGTGCGGAGAAAGTGCTTTCAGTTAATTCTTGTAAGCGTCGGGCATGGCATCCCAGCCCATTTTAACTTGCAGCATCAAACCGAATACTTCATCCAATATGGTTTCGTCATTTTTGCTGTTGGCCATCAACAACCTACGAATCATATAGTCATAAAGATTATGCAAGTTTTCTGCAATCGCGCCACCGGCTTCTTTATTTAAAGAACCTTGCAAGCCACCCACTATATTAATAGCGACACTGATATTCTGACCTTTAGTGGCGATCTCGTTACGCGCCATGCTGGCTTTTGCAATTGAAATCCTTTCCAGAGCCCCTTCCATCAGCATTTGCACCAGACGATGAGGTGATGCGCCCATTACGGAACTACTCACACTCACTTGTTGATATTGTTTAATGGCTGACATTACATTCATTTGACTATCCTCATTGATCGATTCATTGCGTTCCACTACCTGAAACACCTGTTTACTGTAGCGACAGCTAGAACAAAAACTTTATCGTTGCTTACAAAAGAATTGCCTGGTACTTGAAGAGAAAACATAACGCAAAACCATAAACCCCACAAAACCACTTTGCATGATAAAATAAATACATCATCAAATACTGGTTATCAAAAGTTATACATGAATCACATTGCCTTAAAAATGCTAATGGGCGACAAAGGCAAATATTTCGGCATTGTCATGGGACTGACTTTTGCGTCCTTAATCATGACCCAGCAACCGGCGATATTTTTAGGTCTGATGTCGCGCTCGTACAGCTTTATTTCCGATGTCGGTTTGCCTGATATTTGGGTCATGGATTCAAAAGTACAGTTTGTTGATGATATCAAGCCTTTACAGGACACCGAACTTTATCGGGTGCGCGGCATTTCCGGTGTCGAATGGGCAATGCCGATGTACAAAGGGCTGTTAAAAGCTCGCCTGACCGACGGCACTTTTCAGACCTGTAATGTCATCGGTCTTGATGACGCGACCTTAATTGGCGGGCCACCGCTGATGCTGGATGGAAAGCTTGAAGACTTGCGCCGCAGTGATGGTGTTATCGTTGATATAGACGGCGCCCGAGATAAACTCGGCAAGCCCTCATCAATACCGGGCGGCCAGCCTGTTGCACTTAAAGTGGGCGACAGTCTGGAGTTAAATGACCATCGCGCCATTATTGTCGGCATCGCCAAGGTTACCCGCACCTTTCAATCGCAACCGGTAGTCTATACCACCTATTCCCGTGCCAAAAGCTACGCACCTCGAGAACGCAAGCTGTTATCTTTTGTTATGGTTAAAGCCAAACAAGGCCAGGACCCAGCCGAATTAACCCGCCGTATCCGCGACAATACCGGTTTGGCGGCTTATACCCAAGCAGAATTTATGACACTAACTTACGAATACTTCATGCATAACACCGGCATACCGATCAATTTCGGGATTTCAGTACTGTTAGGTTTTATCGTTGGCGCCGCGATTGCCGGCCAGACTTTTTACAATTTTACACTCGAAAACCTGCGCCAATTCGGCGTTCTAAAAGCCATGGGCACCAGTAACTGGACCTTGTTGCGCATGATTTTGTTGCAAGCGGTTTTAGTGGGCAGCACCGGTTATGGCTTGGGCGTGGGATTGACAGCCTTGTTTGGTTATTTAATGCGGCATTCGATTTTAGCGTTTAAATTCCCCTGGCAACTGCTGCTGTTCAGCGGTGCCGGCGTTAGTTTGATTTGTGTTTTTGCAGCACTCATCAGCATCTTTAAAGTCATTCGTCTGGAACCGGCGATTGTGTTTAAAGGCTAAGCCATGACCAACTCAAGCTTGGCGGTACGCTGCCAAAATATCCTCAAGGTTTACGCTACCGGCGGGCAAAAGGTCACTGCCCTGGATGGCGTCAATCTGGAGATTGCCCAGGGCGAACTGATGATGCTGGTCGGCCCTTCAGGCTGCGGTAAAACCACGTTGATTTCTGTAATCGCCGGCATTCTTGATCAAGATAGCGGCTGTTGCGAAGTGTTCGGCGAAGATCTGTTAAACCTGAGCAACCAGAAAAAACTGGCATTTCGGGCACGGAACATCGGTTTTGTTTTTCAAGCCTTTAATCTGTTACCTTCTCTCAACGCTGCGGAAAACGTTTCAGTACCGTTACTCATCAACGGCATAAAACGCGCCGAAGCCGAACGCAAAGCCGTCGCCGTACTTGAACAAGTCGGCCTGGGCAATCGGGTCAAAGCTTTACCCTCCGAACTTTCCGGCGGACAGCAACAACGTGTCGCTATTGCCCGTGCGTTGATTCATAATCCCAGACTAATCGTTTGCGACGAACCCACCAGTTCACTCGATCATGAAACCGGCCGAAATGTAATGAGCCTGCTCAAGGAAGTCGCTTTACACCAGGATCGAACGTTGGTCATCGTCACCCATGATGCCCGGATTTTTGAATTCGCCGATCGCATAGCAAAAATGGATGACGGCCATATTGTTGATGTCAATAAAATAGACGTATCCCAAAATCACAAGCCCGAGCTGATATGAAAATCAAATACCTACTTCCCATACTCGCCGTTGCCGGATTCGTTTTTGCTACTTATACAGTTATCAAGGGCAACAAGCCGATACCGATTGCTCCGGCTGTTGCCGAACCGGCTTCTACACCCTTTAAATTATTTATTGCCGGTTCCGGAATCATCGAACCCAAAAGTCGTAGCATAGCGATTGGCACGCCTTTACCAGGCATCGTTAAGACCTTGGCCGTTAAGGTTGGCGATAAAGTTAAAATAAAAACGCCGCTCTTTTACCTTGATGATCGCGATGCGCAAGCTGAACTGGCGGTTAAACGCGCTGATTTGGCCAAAGCTCAGGCAGCCATTAACGAAGCCCAAGCCTCGCGCAAAGATACTCAATCATTAAGCGATCTTGCTGAAGCGGTAACCGACCGTCGCGCCATCAGTTCTGAAGAATTGCTTAGACGCCGCAACGCACTGCAGATCAGTAGCGCCAAACTTAAATCGGCCGAAGCGCAGGTGCAACAAGCAGAAGCCGCGCTACTTAGCACGCAAACTACACTAGCCCGCCTCGTTGTTCAGTCGCCAATAGAAGGCGAGATATTGCAAGTCAATATCCGACCCGGCGAATTTGCCCAAGCAGGCACTCTGACTTCACCGTTGCTGATACTCGGTAATCTGGATCAGATGTATGTGCGGGTTGACATAGATGAAAATGATGCCTGGCGTTTTGATAAGAACAGCAAGGCTGTGGCTTTTTTACGGGGCAATCGCAACTTTAAAGTTGATCTGACTCTGGCTTATGTTGAGCCTTTCGTGGTACCTAAAAAATCGCTGACCGGCGACAGCACCGAACGCGTTGATACCCGTGTCTTGCAGGCTTTGTACAGTTTTGAACGCAGTCAATTGCCAGTCTATGTCGGGCAACAGATGGATGTGTTTATTGAGTCCAAGGATTCTTCCGGTAATGAAGGCTCAGCTTTATGATCAAACGAACACTTCCGCTAAGCTTAGCCACTTTGTTAGCGGGTTGCTTTGCAGTCGGCCCGGACTACAAACCGCCAGCCATGCCGATTCCGCAACAGTGGACTGAAGCGACTGGCACATCCCTTTCACCAGCAACGCAAAAGCATGATGCTCTAGCTGACCAATGGTGGAAATCGTTCAATGATCGAATCCTCGACAAACTGATCAGCGAAGCATTAACGTCAAACCTAAATTTAAAGATCGCATTGGAACGTGTGAAAGACGCACGGATACTGCGTTCCGCAACTATTGCTGCAGGCTTGCCCAGCTTAACGGCAAAAAGTAATGTCAGCAAACGCTTTAATAACTTGTCTTCCTCCCAATCTGGTAACACCGGATCTACATTTGGTGGTTCAGGGGTAGGCAATCAACTGATCAATATTTTCTCGCTGGGCTTTGACGCACAATGGGAGCTGGACTTTTTTGGCGGTATCCGGCGTGCGGTCGAAGCCGCTGACGCAACTATTGATACCGAAGTTGAAAATAGTCGGGACGTACTGATTACTTTGCTAGGCGATGTAGCACGCAACTACATTGAGCTGCGCGCCAATCAACAGTTACTGGCAATAAGCCGACAAGATTTACTCGCGCAACAGGACACGCTGGCATTAACGCAAAGCCGACAACACTCAGGACTTGCCAGCATGCTGGACGTAACGCAGGCTCAGGCTCAAATTGCCACAACCGAAGCCCAGTTACCCAATTACGAAAAAGCCATCAAGCAATCGATACACGCACTGAGCGTGTTGCTTGGCAAAGAACCTGGCGCTTTGCTCCCGCAACTGGCTCAAGCCGGTGTTATCCCGACCGTTTCGGCTCAGATGACCAACAACCTGCCTTCAGAATTATTACAGCGCAGACCGGATATCCGTCTCGCCGAACGCCGACTGGCTGTTGCCAATGCCTCAGTAGGCATTGCAACCGCCGAGCTTTATCCAAAAGTCAATCTGGCCGCTTTCATCGGCTTACAAAATAGCAAGATCACCGATTTTACCCCGATCGGCAAATCCTGGTCGTCAGCCGCGTCTTTAACCATGCCGATTTTTAACTGGGGAAAACTAAACGCTAATATCAACAGCAAAAAGACCCAGTTTGAACAAGCCTTTCTTAATTACAAAGCCACCGTATTATCGGCCTTTCAGGAAGTCGAAGATGCGCTGATCGCAAACAGCCAAGAACTGGAACGTCATAAAGCCCTTACGCAAGCGGTGGCCGCCAATCAAACCGCCGTTCAGCTGGCAAATGAGCGTTATCAAAAAGGTCTAACGGCATTTTTGGATGTATTGGAAAGCCAAAAAGCGTTGTATCAAGCGGAAAGTTTAGTGGTTAGCAGTGAAGCCCAAATATCCAGCAACCGGATTGCTTTATATAAAGCGTTGGGCGGCGGTTGGCAAACTGAAACAGGGGAATACCATCACTAACCGGCCTTAATTTCTCGCGCTTGTTGTTAAGTTCCAATTGCTGCGGGTCTTGCGACAACAACACAAAATCGTCGCAATAGCGCAGATAATAACGGCACTTAAGCGTGTGTTTGACAAACTGATCCAAAGCATTGAGATAGACATTGGCAAAAACTGGCTATTAAGATTACCAATGGGCAGGCCCTTGGCAGCGCCTGCTTGCAGCAGACTTTTGTGCGGGGGTAATTGTTGCAATAAACCGAGACGGCCTTTATAAGTATAATCTTGCGTGCAATCATGAAACACCAGCAGTTGGGTTAACCACAGCACTTCCACGCTATCAATGATTACAGCCAACCTATTTTGAAGGGGACCGCTCAAAATCAGGCTGTCAAACCAAAATAGAATGGATACTTGTATTTCAGCATATTTTGCAGCTTTAGATTGTTACAGTTTGATGAAATGTAGGTGTTGTTATCAAACTGTAACATTGGTCGACTATATTAACGGTAACTTAAACTTTAAAGCTACTGAGCTTATAACCTAAAACCGCACAATGTCATCACCAGACACTACACTGGGCGAGAAGAAACATATTGTTTCAATGCGCATCAATATTAATGACCGTAACGCAATACAATCGATGGCGTCACGTCTTTGCATCCGGGAATCGGAGCTGTATCGCCTCGCGGTGAGCATTATGCTGAAGCACTTGATAAAGCTTAATGATCTGGATCGTGCCGGCAGCGATTTATTGCCGCTGTTTATTGATTTCAGAGAAGAATTGGTTCAAAACCTGGGTTTGAAAAAACAACAGTTATTCACCATCATCAACAATGGCAATGTCCATCCGGATAAATTTGTCGGCATGGCCGATATTGAATTGTTATTACTACCGCAGCATTTGTTAAAGCAACGCTTGTTAATGCTAAATGATGTACCAACCGACCAGCAACAAGACATCAATGCCTGGCTGAAAAGTTACTTTGTAAGCAAATATGATCTGGAAAAAACCACAGAAGTATTTGATGATGTCATGAAATCTGAAATACGATCTTCAGTTCCTGCTATTTCTTGGGATGGCTAAAGCTGGGCTTTCTGCACCCCGCCAACTCACAAGTGAAAGACTGAAGATGCGTTTTAGTCTACGTTGTTTGTATTAAAACGGCTTTACTCGTATATTATATGGTTGTTTAAATTGCCGGAATTAATTAATGGATACGATTAGCATCCGTGGTGCCAGAACGCATAACCTCAAAAATATCGATCTGGATTTGCCTAGAGACAAACTCATCGTCATCACCGGACTATCGGGGTCGGGTAAATCATCACTGGCCTTTGACACCATTTATGCTGAAGGGCAACGGCGCTATGTAGAATCGTTGTCTACTTATGCCCGCCAGTTTCTGTCGATGATGGAAAAGCCCGATGTCGATCATATTGAGGGGCTGTCTCCGGCTATTTCCATTGAACAAAAATCCACTTCGCACAATCCGCGTTCCACGGTCGGCACCATCACCGAGATCTACGATTATTTACGACTGCTCTATGCCCGTGCCGGAACGCCACGCTGCCCGGAACATCAGGCTTCGCTGGAAGCACAAACCATCAGCCAGATGGTTGATCATGTGCTCTCGCAACCCCAGGATCAACGCTGGATGTTGCTGGCACCGGTGGTCAATGAACGCAAAGGCGAACATATTCAACTGATCGATGATTTGCGCGCCCAGGGCTTTATTCGCGCCCGAATTGATGGCACGGTCTATGACCTGGATGAAGCTCCGGAGCTGGATTTAAAAAAGAAACATACCATCGAGGTGATTGTCGACCGCTTTAAAATCCGTGAAGACATCGCCTTACGCTTATCCGAATCCTTTGAAACGGCATTGCGCATTGCCGATGGCATTGCAATTGCGGTGTGTATGGATGACAGTACCGAGCTGATGTTTTCAGAACGCTATGCCTGCCCGCAATGCGGCTACAGTTTAACGGAACTGGAACCGCGCATTTTCTCTTTTAATAACCCCAAAGGCGCTTGCGGCAGTTGTGACGGACTGGGTGTTCGGCAACATTTTGATCCGGAACTGATTATCCATAATCCGGACATCAGTTTAGCTGGCGGTGCGGTTCGCGGCTGGGATCGACGCAATGCCTATTATTACCAGATCATTTGCTCACTTGCCAAACACTATAATTTCGATCCGGAAGTACCGTTTTCGGAGCTTCCAAAATCAATCCAGACCGTTATTCTTTATGGTAGCGGAACTGAGGTTATCGAATTTAAATTCATGACCGGTGCCGGCGGCCACAAAAAGAAGCACCATAGTTTTGAAGGCATTATTGCCAATATGGAACGGCGCTATCATGAGACTGACTCGTCTTTGGTGCGCGATGAACTGGCCAAGTATTTATCTCAAAAAGCCTGTAATGTTTGTGAGGGCGCGCGGCTTAATGTTTCTGCCCGAAACGTTTTTATCGAAGAACTACCCATCCACCAACTCACCCGCTTTCCGATTCGCAAATCTCTGGACTTTTTTAAGCATCTTCAGCTGACCGGCAAACGCGGCGAGGTGGCGGTGAAAATCGTCAAAGAAATACAGGAACGTCTGGAGTTTTTAGTCAATGTCGGTCTTGATTATTTAACGCTGGATCGCAGCGCGGACACGCTTTCGGGCGGCGAAGCGCAACGTATTCGGCTGGCCAGCCAAATCGGCGCCGGTTTGGTCGGCGTGATGTATGTGCTGGATGAACCGTCGATAGGTTTACATCAACGCGATAACCAGCGTTTGCTGAACACCTTGTTCCGTTTGCGCGACTTGGGCAACACCGTAATCGTGGTTGAGCATGATGAAGATGCAATCCGTTCCGCCCAGCATATTGTCGACATTGGCCCCGGTGCCGGTGTCCATGGTGGCCGCATTATTGCCCAAGGTTCCTTGGACGACATTCTTAACAGTGAGGAGTCTTTAACCGGCCAATATTTATCAGGAAAAATCGGCATTACCGTTCCTGATAATTTAACGCCGGTCAATAAAGACAAACAAATAACCTTGCGTAATGCCAATGGCAATAACCTGAAAAATGTCGACATTGCCTTTCCGATTGGCTTATTGACTTGTGTAACCGGCGTGTCAGGTTCGGGCAAATCAACCTTGGTCAATGATACTTTGTACCGTCATGCCGCACGTTTGATTAACCGGGCCGGAGTGATTCCCGCGCCTTGCGACGCGGTCGAAGGTCTGGAACATTTTGATAAGGTCGTCGACATTGATCAAAGTCCGATTGGACGGACGCCACGCTCGAATCCGGCCACTTACACCGGCTTGTTTACGCCGATTAGGGAATTGTTTTCAGCCACGCCCGAAGCCCGTTCACGCGGCTATACACCGGGACGTTTCAGTTTTAATGTCAAAGGCGGGCGTTGTGAATCCTGTAAAGGCGATGGCGTCATTAAAGTTGAAATGCATTTTTTGCCGGATATTTTCGTGCATTGCGATAACTGCGCAGGTAAACGTTAT
>CANNLO010000183.1 GCA_947505055.1 Methylococcaceae bacterium
ACGGTTCGATTAATATAATCAACATAACTCATTACGATACGCAGTAACTTTTTTGATACTGCGCCGGCTTCATAATCTTGAATGGGTTGCATAATACGCTTTGTTTTATCATGCTGAGCAATAATAATTCGAACAGCATCCAAAACGTGTTCTCTTTTTAGGCCGCTCATAATAAGCGTACCTACATCCATGCCTTCTGGACGCTCATGCGCATTACGGATGGTAATTGCTGGTAAATTAAGCAACGAAGCCTCTTCAGTAATAGTGCCACTATCAGAAACCACGCACAGAGCCTCCATCTGTAGCTTGATGTAATCACAAAAACCAAATGGTTTGAGAAACCGAATGTGCGGATTAAGACTACCTAACTCCATTGTATCCAAACGTTTTTTGGTGCGTGGATGCGAAGAAACTATCACTGGGTAGTTATAAACTTCGGCCAGGGTATTGAGCGTTTCTACCATTTTCAGCATATTTTCCGGACTGTCTATGTTTTCTTCGCGGTGCGCACTTACTATGAAAAATTTGTTTGCCTCTAAGCCCATGCGTTGCAGAACATCTGACTGCTGAATCTTTGGCATGTAATAATCCAGCACTTCACGCATGTGTGAGCCTGTTTTTATAATGGTCTCTGGACGAATACCCTCTGCAATCAGGTAACGCCGCGCATGCTCAGTCAATACCAAATTGATATCACTTAGATGATCCAACACTTTTCGATTCAATTCTTCCGGTACGCGCTGATCAAAGCAACGATTACCGGCTTCCATGTGAAAAACTGGAATCTTGCGGCGTTTGGCCGCAATAACCGCCAAACAGGAATTGGTATCACCGTATAGCATGAGAGCATCCGGTTGTTCTTTTTCCATGACCTCATCGGACTTTTCGATCACCCGTGCAATAGTTTGCGCGGCATTTTCACCGACCGCTTCAAGAAAATAATCCGGCTTGCGAATCCCCAAATCCTCGAAAAACAGTTGGTTCAGCTCGTAATCGTAATTTTGTCCGGTATGTACCAAAATATGTTGGGTATGCTGATCGAATTCAGCAATCACCCGGCTCATTTTGATCAATTCGGGCCTCGTTCCAACGATGGTCATCACTTTAAGCATGCAACTCTTCCTTTATAAAATCCAATTCCAATAAAAGTTTTTTCACTTGTTCAACGTTCAAGCGTTCGGTGTTATGTGAAGTGTAATCTTCCTGATGCGATATTTTTTCTTCACCCTCGCTAAAAAATTGTGCGTAATTCAAATCGCGGTTATCCGCAGGAATACGGTAATATTCACCTAGATCTTGAGCTTTCGCCATTTCTTCACGCGAGATCAACGACTCATAAAGTTTTTCCCCATGACGCGTACCGATAATGCGAATTGAACTAGTGCTGGCAAATAAGGCTTTCAAAGCCAGAGCCAAATCTTCCACAGTCGAGGCGGGGGCCTTCTGCACGAAGATATCACCTTGCTTGCCATGTTCAAAAGCGTATAAAACCAAATCTACAGAATCTTCCAATGACATTAAAAAACGAGTCATATTCGGATCAGTAACCGTAAGCGGTTTATTGTCTTTTAGTTGCGACACAAACAAAGGAATCACTGAACCTCGCGATGCCATCACGTTTCCGTAACGTGTGGCACAGATTACCGTTTCGCCCTCATTCTGCATACGTGCCTTGGCCACCATGAATTTTTCCATCATCGCCTTGGATATGCCCATCGCATTAATCGGATACACGGCTTTGTCCGTACTCAACATCACCACGCGAGACACACTACGCGCAACTGCTGCATTCATCACATTCTCTGAACCTAGCACATTCGTACGTACCGCTTCCATAGGATAGAACTCACAGGAAGGAACTTGTTTTAATGCAGCCGCATGGAATACGTAATCAACGCCCTTCATTGCCTGATAAATGCTGTCGTAATCACGGACATCTCCAATATAAAACTTCAGCTTTGGATTGTTCAGTGCGATACGCATCTCTTCCTGTTTCTTTTCATCACGACTGAAAATGCGGATTTCGCTTACATCGGTTGACAAAAAGCGTTTTAGAACAGTATGCCCGAAAGACCCTGTCCCCCCCGTAATCATTAGTACTTTATTTTTAAACATGAATTAAGTTAAATCCAATTGATAAGTATGCATTATTTTAATTAACTCAGGCCAGCTTGGAGCCATATATCCTGTAGCATTATTGAATCGATCAGCATTAAGTGAACGATCAATCACTAACTGATCGCTGGGCATAATTTCGATCTTTTTACCATACACTTCAGCAATTATCTGTAGCAAATCGAATTTAGAAATAGGTTGCGCAGCGACATGATAAACACCGGCTAAATGTGCGTGAGGAACGACTAAATCACGTACAATCCGCGCCAACGCAACGGTAGGTAGACCTGAAAATATCGCTTTCGTATATCCATTGCACCGTCCCTGCTGGGACAAAAACCAGTCCACCAAGCCATTTGCACTCTGTAACTCGTGCCCAATGATGGAAGTTCGTAAAGTAATTGTATGCGGATAAGACACTTCTCCCAAGAACTTCGAGCGACCATATAAGTCATGGGCATCCGATGTATCAGACTCTCTATACCCACCCTTATCCCCAGCAAAAATGCAATCCGTGCTCATATGCACAAGTCGTGCGTCAATCAATTCACATAATCTTGCCAATCTGTGCGGTAGTAGCGCATTAATAGGAATAACCTGTAACGGATCATCCGCCTCAGCTAATTGCTTAATCAAGCCGATACAATTAATTACAATATTAGGACGAATCTGATTAAATACTTGTAAAAGTGAATCGTGGCTTTCAACATCTACACCTGAAAGCAACCGCTCAGTAATGTCGGCATTAAAAAATCGTTTTGATCTGTCAGAGCGTATCGTGCCATAAACTTGCCAATCAGGTTGTTCATTTAATACCCGCACCATCGCATTACCAAGCATGCCACTTGCGCCTAAAACCAATATTTTCATTCCCTATACTCTTTTTTATTACATACAGATTGCAGATGCACTATTAATTGATTAACTAACATGTTGTGTGAAAAATGCTCTGCATAGTACAAACGACCACGCTCCCCCATTGCATCCCGCTCTTGTTCTGACATGTGATACATCTTTAACACTGCCTTCGCCAGAGCTGACCCATCTTCGGCAGGAACTGACAAACCAGCGCCAGCTTCATCCACTAGGTTAGCTCCTTCGCCATTGAGACAGGCCAAAATAGGACGTCCCACAGCCAGATAGGCCTGCACCTTACTTGGAATCGTTGCGCTGAATATATTTTGATCAGCTAATGTTACTAGTAATGCGGATGCTTTCTGCATAAATCTTGGCATGGTTTCAACCGGAAACCTCCCAGGAAGATGCAAGTTGGTTAACTCAAGTCTCTCTACTTCATGATGCATCCACGCCCAGCGACTTCCTTCTCCAAGAACGACAAAATGAATGTCTGTATATTCTTTAAGTAATAAGGCGACAGCCACTATTACCTCTACCGATTGCGCAACACCTATATTACCAGCAAACATCACCGAAAATCCTTTATCAAGACCCTCGACAGATGGAGACTCAACAGTAGCCTGCCTAGTAAAAGTATCATCCACCGAATTGGGGTGATACATGATGGGAGTACCTGATGCTAAAGCACGGACAGGCGCCTCAAATGCTCGTGATTGAACTAATAGCAAGTCCACATGACGATAGATAAACCGAACCACATGCTCAACCAGTTTGAGTACCACGCGATTTTGCACATGACCCGTTGCCGATAAACTTTCCGGCCATAAATCCTGCACCCACAAAACAACAGGACAACCTTTAAGCCAACCAAGAAAGATTGCCGGAATAGCTTGCAGTATAGGCGAAGGTGCATAGACAAAAATCACATCAAATTTTTTCTTGCGCAACATCCAAGGTGCAAACAACAACCCCGAGGCAATAAAAGATAAGTAATTGAGCGCCAGACGCCATCCACTTTTTCCCCGTGGAAAAAAGGGGATACGATGGATGCGGATGCCCTGATAATTTTCTTGCTGACATTTCCATGCGGAGTATCCCGGTAGTGTTTTTCCGCTTGGATAGTTTGGTTTACAGGTCAGCACCTCAACCTCAACACCTTTTTCAGCTAAGGTCTTGGCAACCGCATTGATACTAAATTCTTCCGGCCAAAAATAATGACTGACGACAAGTATTTTCATCAGGTTTTAACAGCTCCATTATGCCAATAAACTATAAATTTATTTGCAAAATAAATAATAAATAAATTGAAGTAAATCGACCCAAAAAGCAAATAACTTTGACCGGGAACATATCCAAAACTGGCAAATCTATAAGCTACGACTTGAGCTAATAAAGAGCATAAAATAACATTTTGTCCGCCTAATTTATAAACAGACATCTCTATCACCGTCGCTATTGCGCCCACTATAAACATACACCCAAATAAAAACAAATAGGATCCCGGATAAAAACAAAACGCTAAAACTCCAGGAAGAGAGACATAGTGATAGTTTGATAGCTCTATATTTTTATATAAATATATATAGGGTGATGTTATGAGGTTGGCATCATAAAAAGTCATTTTTTTTTCAGAATAGGTTTCTTTCCAAGCATCTTCCCATAAATGCCAACCTAAATCTGAATAACTAGATACAGCCATAACCCCCTCTATACCAACCCAACGATCAAGAAAAAGTGGTGCGCCCATACCGACAGTAATAAGTTGTACATCAGCTATACTCGTGCTCTTATTAACAGAACGCATATAATTTACGATCAAAACAGAGCTTGAAAACAGTAAAAAAAATGCTAAAAACGATGTCAATATAAAACCAAAACTTGTTTTTGTATTGCTCAATTTTAAACTTTTGCTTAGTCCATAAACGAGAGCGCTGGTATTAAGGATCATACCTCTACTTAACAAAGAAACATTACTCATGAATCCTTCAATGAGACTTAACATGACAACTAAATATGGCGTTTTTTTATTAATAGTAAACTCAAATTTTAGTATCAATGCAGAAAAAGACGCTAAACCAAATAACAATAACCATTTATAAATACTACTAAGCCCAAAAGGCATTATGGTTCTTGGTAGAGCACCTCTTTGGTAAATACCAAAATATACATTTGTTAGCGCTATAGTAAAAAAAAATAAGACAAAACCTATCAAAATAATATTGCGATTATGCTGATAAACCTTAAATAAGCCCTCTAGGCCAGCTTCTTTAGCTTTTATTGGATAGGTAAATATTAATTTACCCCTAACGAAGCTCATTGCTATAAGCCCAAAAAAGCCGCAGGTACTTACCAGTAAAGCACGATCAAATGCGGCTCCAGAACCATCGAAATGGCCTATAGACTCATGAAACAATCCCTCTAAGAAAACAACTCTTATGGTTAGTTTTAACCAAAATCCTAACCAAAGAAACACACCAATAAATGTATCAAAGAAAATAGCTTTTTTTGTAAAACCGAAAAATAATAGAGTATTTGAGACTATTGAAAATAAGATATATATTGCACCTTGACCTTTGTAAGCTATAAATCCAGCAACAGATAAAGCACCAACCAATCCATAAAAAAAATACAACATATACATCGAAAAATCTAACGACTTACATTTAAATTTATGCTTTTGATACATGTTGAGTTACTTGTGATAATTTCGAAATTAGCAGCCCCCAGAGGAAAAAGCTATAAATACCTGAATAAGGTTGCTTAAGACTCACCTTTATTGAATTATCAACGATTAGAAGAAATAACACCATTGCCGAAAGACAAAGTAAACTTGGCGTAGCAAACACATGCCATCGACAATCATAAATTTTCTTTAACGTTAGCCAAAACATCAACAATATAGGCAATAATGCTAACACACCAAAACTATAAATAAAGTCCAAATAATAATTATACGCACTAGGATATTTCGAACGATCTGCCCGCTCAGCATGGCCGATTAAAAATACCTGAGTACTGCTGAAAATCTCGTCTATATAAAAATTCCAATAGGTTGCTCTATCTTTTACATTGTCGAGCATTATTTCATTTAAGCTTATAGGCAATTGCATTGACTTAAAAGAGCTATTGCCAATATCTAAAACCACTTCCGTTTGAGTCGTATATTTTTGCAAAAGCTTATCTTTCCCATAAGTTAAATAGCAGCAACCCACTACTATAACAACCAGAGAGACTATAAAGAGTAACTTTTCGGAGTTTAATTTCCAGTAATAAATAGCACATCCCAACAAACCGAAAAATAATAAGCCTATTGCAAGTATACTCATAGATGCCGCTACATAAATAGCCATGAACAATGCCAACACAAGTAAAATCTTTTTATATTTTGGTATCGACCATAAGCCACAAAGGGCAATTAGAAATGCAGAAACAAATATCACTGGCGTATATTGTAGGTGCTGATAAATACTAAATACATATAAATAGGGGTGAAGGTATACTGAACCATGTAACCACACAGATAACAATTGCAAAGGGACAATAGCAACTAAGACATAAAGAAATGATTTTTCTATATACAGTGAGGCAGGCTTAGGCTCATACATTTGCGCCAGCACTAAGCCAAACATAGGTAATATAAATTGAATCAATGATATTAACTTATCTCCCAGCTGGCCTAACTGTTCATGCGCACCTAAAACTGACCCAGCAATCATTAAGATAAAAGTAAAATAGATAACATTTAACGCTAAGTTGGCACGCCTATAAGAACCAATCATCAAAATTGCGCCGAAACAAGCGAATACCGATATTGAAATAGGTAGTTTAGATGAAATATGTTCCGAATTGAAGATTATCGCAGTGTCGCGAAATAAACCGCCACTCATCTGAAAAAAAATCGGCAATAACAACAGACCCGATATTAAAGAAAACGCAACATCTGACATTATTAATTTATCTTTCATTTCACTACTAAAGTAAAATAAAAAAGCAATCAAGGCATTAAATAAAAAAAGCCATATCATTCCCTGAGTGCCAAACAAGCCATAAACAAATGGCACGATAGCAATAATCAAAATATTCATCAACACATCGGGACCATAAAGATCTTGATCTTCATGATGCTGTAGTAATCGATGGCGAATAATCTGCGCATAGACCATCACGATCCCACCGATCATCGACACCCCTGTCGCTTCCCAAAAAAAGGCAGATTTTCCTACCCAAGCCAAGATATCAAACTTAAAAGCGGCAACAAAAAAAACTAAAACCCCCACTGTACCTGAAGTTATTAACGCCACGTTAACTAATATTGGCAATTTACGTGTGGCATATTTTTTTTGATGAAAAGCGAGACTAGGTCCAATTCCATTCACGAATATGGAACCAAGCACTCCACCCAGAGCAAAAGCTGTAAATAAATCTCCACTTTCAGCCTTACCCAATAATGCTATTATTAATAGCCGAAAAATATAAACTGTAACCCCGATAATGGTGGTAGAGCCTAAATGCGGTAGAAATCCTTGCCAATCTAATGCTTTGTTTTGCTTCGACAGCGTTAAATTAAGTGCTTCATATATAAATTGACCACTTAAAAACAGTGGGGAAATTGCCCACAAAGCCAGTCCCAGCAAAGGGAAAGGCATCTTCCCTATATACCAAACCAATACAACAATTAAGAAGGTTACTTGGATAACGAGGTATTTACGCGAAAATTTATGGTTGCCAATCCGTTCCATCTCACTTAAATGGACCTCACCAAACCACTCAACAACGCGGCGTAAAATTAAAATAAAGGCTAAATAGCCATCAACCCCTGATAAATTGACACTAAGCCAAAAGGCAAGATATGCTATTGGTATAGATAAAATGATACGAGCAACCAATATCGATTTCGCCGACATAGAAAAGTGCTCGTTCAAAATCAAGTTGCGAGCATTGCCAGAAAGTCCATAAAATAAAGCTAAAGTAGCACCTTGAACAATACTAACGTCTGCCGCCATCTCAGTCTGGCCAACCAACCCCAAGCATATCAAAAAAACCGTCATCGACAAGGCGTTAGACATAAAAGCTATTGGGAATAAATAATTTAATTTATTTATCATAAAGATCTTTAATTATCTTTTGATATAACTCTATGTATCTATTAATTATATAATTCCAAGAATATCGTGCTGATACAAAATTCTCGAAGGCAATTGATAAGGCTTTTAGTTCATTAGGTTTGGCCAGAAGTCTAACTAAACCATCTGCGATACCAGATGGACTTGCGGGGATTTCCAGAAAAGGATCAATAGATTTGATTTCACTAAAGCCACATTGATCTGTCAGTAAAACCGGCGTACCACAAATACCTGCTTCCAGAGCAACAATGGACATCGCTTCTTGGCGAGATGGGATCACTAGTAAACTTGCCATATGATAGGCTGCTGATTTGTCATTACCCCCGATATAACCCAGAAAATGTACACGATCAATCACTCCCTCTTTTTTTGCCCTCTCAACCAACTCAGATTGCATTCCTTCATCTGGGCCTGCAAAGACAAGTTGATAATCAGAAATAATATCTTTAACCAATATAAACGCTTGCAGCAACAAATCGGGCCCTTTTATCGGATTAAGGCGCCCCATAAATAAAATGATTGGCTTATCCGACAAGCCTTTGCTGCGTTTAAAAGAATTAACATCTACAACAGGGAAGTCGGCCTTAGATATCCCATTGGGAATCACCGTCACTTTCGAAGAAGGGATACCGTAGCTTTCAAAATGTGGAAATTCAGCAGAAGTTACAGCAATCCATCCTGAAGCATTGAGAATAATCTTTTTGCCCACAATGAAATTAAATAAAAGTTTAAGCCATTTTGAGCGTCCAAAAAGGGGTAATGCGCCCGCAGGACAAACAACATAAGGCTTATGAGCGCGACGAAGCGCAATATATACAAGTCCATTGAGTACACTCCAATGCCCCATAAGATGGGCAATATCAGCATCGACTACAAGTTTTATGATGCTTTTCCAGCTAAT
>CANNLO010000184.1 GCA_947505055.1 Methylococcaceae bacterium
AGGGGGTTTTCTAAAGGATGATTTGCGTAAGAAAATACAATTGATGATTCATTAAATGCAAAAACATTCGATGGATTCATTTCAGAAAAACCTAGCAGATGACAGGCAATGTGGCAGCCATGGTTGCATGTTTGATTCTGCGTAACCTGATCAGGGGTATTTCGGTTTTGATGTGCCTTTTGCACTTCTTGATGAAGATAGCCAGCATCTTCTTTGATTGTATCAGCCACAGCCTCTGGACTCATTGCCCACAGCGAAGCAAACGCCACAGAAAAAGCGAGAAATAAAGCTATTAATTTAGTCTTAGTCTGACTCATTGGTAAAAATTATATCACAATAACTGACCGTACTAGTTTCAAAATCCTTAACGGGGTTTATATTCCGTTTCGTGCGTCGACCCCTAAAAGAAATACCAGTAGATTCACCACTGGCAGCTTTAGAAAAGTCTAATCCCCATGTGCCTTCACCCACCATCATTTCACCAGCGCCTGATACAACCTTTCCACATCACCTTGCACCTGCCCTAACAGCGTTTTAACCACAATGCTGTGTTTCTGATTGAGAATGTCGCCTAATTTATTTTCTTTCAATAAACCAGCCATCACGCCCTTGTTGTCATAGATGGTCTTTAATTCCACCTCAATAATGTTGACCTGCTGATTTGAAGCAATAATTTCCATTAGCTCAACATACAAGTGGCTCACTTCTGCATAGGTGCCAAGGTGCTTCATATAGCCAGTATTTTTCACCAGAATTAAATTGATAGGGTTGGTTAAAGTCACATCCGATATGGTGGCGTAAATATCCTTAATTGACGTCATGGACTTGTCAGATACCACAGGAATAATCACATTCAGTTCAGCATCGTTATTTTCAAAAGCAGTGTAGAACAAATCTAAATCACCAAATATTCGCTGGGTTATATCAATAGACCTGGCAGGCAAGTCTAACAATACATAATCACAGTGGGTTTGAATGCTCTCTACAATAATGTCGTTGTCAGTTTCAATGTCAAACCTGTAGCACCCGTCTAGCGCATCATTAAGCCCAGTGAGATTGCCATGCTTGTCTTTTTTGCCATATTTTTTATACAAACTACGGTGGTCATTATCCCCGTCATATTTCGCTATTTTGAGACCCTTGCTTTCAAAGGCGTAGCAAATTTTATCTGCAATATCTGACTTGGTGGCTGAACCCTCATTGGTGAGTAATATGTATATCTGCTTCCTCTTTAATGCTTCATTCATCATGGCTCCTATTATTCAATCATACTGAGCCTAATAAAAATAATGGCAATGTAAAGGGTGGGTGGTGATTATTTTGATAAATATTGATGGATTAGGCAAATAAGCCAAGTCACTGGGGAATCGGCTGGCGCTCAACTCTGGTCAATCGTTCTACGCAATCCTACGGGTAAAATTTTAGTGCGTAGGGTCGTTAAGCCAAGTAAATTCAAGCCTGTCACTAAGGTTCTACGGTTCTACTCAATATTATTAAATATAAATAAAGGTAGGTATAAGTAACCGTTACTAGCTAATAGTACTATTTAGAATAAGTTTCAACATTTTGCGTAGAACCATAAAACACCTCTGGATGGCTTATAAACATTGGCTCTGACGGTTCTACGGTGATTTTCGTGGTGCGTAGAACCAAAGTTCATTATTCATCACCCTCAACAACGTCCCATTCAAGAGGACCTATGCCACCGCCTAATTCACCCTTATAGTTAGTTAATGTTTTTACTGTTTTCTTGATAGATTTAACTCGCTTCATTTGCTCGGTGTTCAAAGATGCCAAGAAGTCCTTACCGATGTTCTTGAGAATTCTGTTTAATAAAAATAAGTCATTCATCTCCAAAATTTCATTCCAGCCCTCGGTTGAATCAAAGTCCTCATCTGAGAAGATTTCAAGCGCAAACTTGTCATAATCAGGCGAAAAAGATAAAAAATCTTCATCTAATATGACGCGAATACGTTCGTATTTTGTTGGGTCATTTGAGTGGCTATAGGCTTCCCCAACAGCTATGTGGTAGTTCATTACGGGTGAGTAAAAACAAACACCATGCACGCAATCTCCATTTTTGAAATGGTTGCAGGTTAAGATAGCTATATCGCGAAGAGTAATCAACACAAAGTCCAACTTATCAAATTGACGTGACAGCTCCTCTATGTAATCGGTTTTAGGCCACGCTCCCTGCCAGCCCCAATGAATCCAGTCAATATTAGCACCTACAACTAACTCACCCTTTGGTGGCACACCATCATCCCAAACCCTCATTGGATCATAATTAGCACCCCATAAGCCTTCTTGGTTTAATGTTGCTTCTTTATCCATTGACGCTAAAAAATCCTTAATGGAATCTTTATCGCCACACACTTCAAAATAATGTTCTAAATCTGACATTGATATTTTCCATTTTATAATTTTAGTTAATCAAAGGGTGCTTGAATGCATAGAACCTTGAGCTATTGGTAAGATAAAGAGCCTTTCGGCTCTTCCTTGTGGATGTGTCAAATTTTACCCCCTGATTTTTTTGAGTCATTAGCCATTTGTGTTGGTGTGAGTGGAGGCACATCAAGCTTGGACATAAGATTATCAGCACGTAATTTGGCTGTAAAAAATATCACTGGGTCCATGCTCCCAACCATACCTTTAAGTCTTTGACTCGCAGATTTCAACGCATTCACGTTTTTTTTAATTGCGGCCAAAACAACTTCTTCGTCATCTCTTAACCTATCTGATGCATAATGCAGTGCAGAGCTATATTGAGACGATGCTGAGTTTATAGCCGACAGCATGAAGTTTTTATCGTCCCGTAAAATGTCTGAGGCATATTGAAGGACTCCAACATCGCGCTCCGCCGCGACTAGAGCAATCTTTGCGTTATTTCTCAAATTTTCAGAAGCGTATTTAAACGAGTCGTAATTGGATTCCACTGCGGCTAACACGACGTCTTCATCAGCTCTTAAGCTCTCGGAGATAAACTCTAAGGAGGATTCATATTGAGCCATTGCGGATAAGACGATTTCTTTATTGCCTCTTAATCGTTCTGAGGCATAATTTAGGTTCCAATGGTTTTGCTGAACGGCAACCAATGTAATGGCATCATGATTCCTGAGTCTTTCCGACAAAAATTCAAAATTCCCACTTACCCTTGTCACAGCTTCTAATGCCAATGCTTCATTATCTCTTAGGCTCTCAGACACATATCTTAGAATGCATTTGTATTCATGATTATTCTTAAAATTGAGATTATGATGCTGGTTAGATTTAACAGCACTCATCACTAGGTCATAGTCACCATTTAAAGCATCTGAAGCGAACGCCAACGCGCCGCTAAAAGTTTTGACAGAGGTGGCAACAATATCCGCATTATTTCTTAATCGGTCTGAGGCGAAGCCGAGGGCTTCACCATGTTTCTCAACGGCAGCCAAAACAATAGATTCATTGTCCCTTAATAGATCAGATGCATATTTCAGAGCAATTGGGTGATGCGAAACTGCCTGCAACATAAATTCATGGTCGCCTTTTAATTCGTCGACTACATGCTTTAATGCATCAGCATTGCACTTTACGGCAAGCATCGCTATTTCCCTGTCGCTTGCATAAGCCTTCTGATTGGTGAATTTCACAAGTCCAATCTCACCTTTTTTCAAAATAGCTCTTCTTACACTTTCAAATTTCTTGTCGGTCATGCTCATTCCCCTTATTTAGTTAATTTTTAATGCTTATGCCTGTTTAAACAAACTCACCACAACATCGTTTTCGTCCACCTCAACCACATGGTCTGATTCTTCGTTGTATCCAAAGAACACCAGCTCAGGTGGGACATTTAATAAAAGCTCGGCAAATCGCTTCATGCCTTCTTTTCTGGAATTCAGTTGGTAATAATAGCCTAGCGTCTTATGTTTCCAGTTACTGCGCCAGTTTTTGTTGTCCTGTTTTTCGAAGCCGAAAGCTAGGCTGATTGTTTTACCGAAATCAGTCAGTGATGATGGAAATCTAATTTTTTGGCTGTCACACCAGTTGAGATAGTCTTGATATAGGTGATTGCGGAACCAGCGGATTGCACCCGTGGCATTAAGTGTCACCTCTGTTCCAGATTCCAAGTTAATGTTCTTTCCCAACAAATCAATGATGAATTTGTTAGTAGGTGATAAGCTGCGGATCATTAAATCAACACGAGCATGTGTGACTGGGAAATTGCGGGGGTTGAATTCGCTAATATCTCGGCTTGTTAGCTCAAACATAAGGGCTTCAATGCCACCTGATGTAAGCCATTGGTTGTAGGTGCTAAAGAACTGCCCTGGCTCTGTTTGACCTTTATATCTCGCATCACAATCCACCACAAAAAATCTTCTATCACCTTCACCGACTGGAATTACCCAGTCTTCATTGGATGCGACAAATAATCGCTTGTAATTTCTCACCTGAATGGCGGTGCGGTTTTTATCGTTAATCATGACATACGGTTCCGTAATCATGGCTTTAAGTGTGCCTTCGGCTGATTTGTCCCCGCCCCATATGGCCTCATCGGCAAACACAATATAAGCATCAAGTAGGTGGCCATTAAAATTTCCGACTAAGGCATAACTGGAAGAGAGGTGTTTGTAGTTGTCGGTTAAGTAGGACAAAGTTTTCATGAGCGTGCCCTTTCCACAACCTTGGGGACCTCGCAAAATAATTGCCGTCTCTGGGATAGAAAATGCCTGTTGCACCAAATGTGCGAGGAAGTTCATCATATAGTCGATAGATTTGGCATCATCACAACATAAGGCTGCTATTAACTGATTGAACGGGGTTATATCGCCTTGTTTCGGCGTGACTCTAAAACCACTCCATAGATTCCAGTATTTGTTGCTGATGTTGGCTGACGGTGACGGGTCAAATATGATGCCTTCATAGCGGGTCGTGTCTTTGCTCTCAATGAACAATTTTGATATCAGAACCTTCTTGGGTTCAGCTTTACCCTTTGCAGGCAAATAGTGAAATTTGTGTGCATGAAAGGTGTGGAAGTCGGGGATATTCTGGAATTCCAATACATCCTGCTCACGGTCTTTCCAACAAACATAGGTTTTGCCTGAACGATTGATGATGGAATATTTTGCTTGGAATGCCTTCAAGTCCTTGTAGATGGCTATCTCTAATGTCGTATTGGCATGGAGTAGTTCAAATGGATTGAAAGTCTCTGAGTTAATCTCAGTATTTTGGTCAGCCGTGCGCGTAGCGCTGATGTTTAGCTCTTTTTTCATAAAATAGTCCTTCTATTCTTGTATGGGCTTCCTTTCATACGTTTTCATTGCAACTCAAAATATTGAGCTGGGAAACAAGCCTTGAACTATTAAGCCAACGGAATTGCTAGCTTATGCTCTACGGCATCGATAATTTTTTACTCCTACTGCTTAATGCACCACTGCGTTTTCTGTAGTGAGTGCCATGTACAAATCTTGTGCAAGCTGCTCATCTATCAACAAAGACTCCTCTATTTGAGGCTTATGAAAAAAATCATCATGCACCAAATAAATTAAGGCTCCATTTACTTCACCGCTACAAAATCCAAGTGTTTTATAGTAATGAACATTAAGTTCAGCTCTTTCAATCTCCAATAAAATGGCTATCACATTGTAATTTTCGATTGCCAACTTTAATGCTTCACGAAACACTCCTTTTCCACGATAAGCAGCCTTAACAAATGCTTCGCTAACACAGTAAGCAGATTCATAAGGTGTTTCTGTTAATCTCATATAACCTACTTCTTTTTTACCTACACGAATAACTATAAAAATAGCATTCAATCTAAGTGAACGAAGATCATGGTGATCGATAGCACCGTCATAGTGTTGTAAAAATAAATTATTCCATTTCTTTTGTTCTGCATGTTTAGTAATCACTTTTAAAGTAATCTTGGAATCATCATTTCCTCCAATTCCATTTAACGATTTAACTGATGGAATCATACTTTCTAAATATGATAGTGATTTCTTAATCATGTAATCTGGTAGTTGTGTGTTCATTTTATTTCTCCTGTTTATTGATAATGTTGTTAATGCCAATGGCTATCTCTATATTCCTGACTCTCAGCTATTTCGAAAAAATTCTTATAGTCGCCTGAATTTTCAAGCTCTTCAAATTTATCTATTTCGTCAAATTCATCATTAGTATAATAAAAGTCACGACCTTCATTAATGCAGGCATTACTTATTGCGCCGACATTATTATTTACTTTAGTTTTATTTTTATTCATTTCAATTTCCTTTATTTAACAAGTTGTTTATAAGTTATTTTTTTGTAAAACTTTATTGTAACATTTCATTTATTTTTAATATGTGTAGTGATTTTGACTTTCCTACACAATAATTAGAACTCCTTACTCTTCAATTCGCCTATTAATATTGCGTCTTAAAACAAAATTTTATCATTTCCATATTATTTTATCTGTGTAGTGATTTTGCATTTACCACACAATAATTAGAACTTCTTACTCTTCAATCCTCCTATTAAGATTGCGTCTTAAAACAAAATTTTATCATTCACACATTTTTTAATATGTGTAGTGATTTTGCATTTACTACACAATTAATATATCAATACGCTCTTTAATTTCCTTATTGCGTTAATCATTAAAGTGGCATTTCTTCGCTTACTTTTTTTAAAGTATGTGTAGTAAAATCATGATTACTACCTAAATTTTAAAAGAGATATACGTGTCATCAGAAACAGAAAAGTCCGAGGTGATACCCAAGGCGACGAGGTATGTTTCACCGTTAGATGAGTTTGAAAAACTTCCAGTATTGGTCTGGTTTAAGTATCTGCTTAATAGAACTGGCACATATGTCGCCGATGAGAAAGGTAAAATTTCTACCAAAAAGTTTGGTGCGTGGATTCAGGCTAATGAAATCAACAGTGCCCCCTTGCCGCTGCAAAGTTCTAGGTGGTCAGAATATATCAATGGGAAAAGGTGTCCTTCCGAGCTTATGCTTTCTAACATGGATAAAATTATCCCAGGCTCTTCAATCGTTTATTCGAATGGTGATGAAACACTGCCTTTATGGAGTGTTTTACGCGCCGTTACTCAATACTGGGATTTAAAGGAATTGGCTGAGGAGAAGTTAGCTAAGACGAATCCACCTTCACCCCAAGGTGAGGTTCAAGCGTTGAGCAGAGTTGAGGAGAAAAAATTAGACACTAAAATCATTAATGAGAAATTGATAGCCAAGAAAAAGAAGGCTGAAAAAGACAGAATAAAAGCGGCTGATTATTTAGTTTGTGAAAAACTTGTGAATGAAGTGTTGGGTGAGTATGAGGTACTTAGTCAGACAATGACAAATGCAGACAAGTGTATGCAGATGTGTTTTTTGTCAATGAATGCCCCTTTGGGTAAAGAGTTTTATGAACACACCAAGCAATACAGCGGCGATATTGAACATATGCTTGTTTCGTTGCCAAACAAGATTGCTGATAGCTTTGAGGCAGGCTGTAAGATGTTTGAAGAAAATGGTTTTAAGTTTTCGTTGAAACACCCAATTTACTTTAATGCTGAAACAAATCGACCGCAGCGTTTGCTAGATGATTATAAGATTTTAAATAAGAAGTTAGTCTTATCAATTATTGCATTGAGTCATATATGCTTACCCAGCGACGACAAGAGAGTGAAGCCACTGATTGACTATATGTTGGAAGGCATTACTGCTGGCGCTGTTGAATATCACTTTGGAAAGGATGTTAGTGATTTTTATGAAAATCCTGTGATTATTGAGCCACCTCTAGTGGGATAGTCCACTAGGGATTAATATTACAGAAGACTCCTGAGATTAAGCCTTCGGCAACTCACTAATTTTAAGTTTTTGGTTGGCAGCAAAGGCAACAATAGCCTCTAACTCTTTAATCCCCTCTGGTGTAGCTAGGTAAGCTGTGGCCTCTTCTTTGTTTTCTTCGCTGATATAGGCTTTCAATGAATCTATCGACCCAGCAATTTCTAATAATGTATCGGGCATGTTTTGGAATGGTTTTTGATTGATTGAATTTCTATTGGCTAGGTTTGTTGGCTCATATATACGACCCTGATTGTAGTTATAGCCTGGCGTCCTTGGATCCCTAGTCGCGTTTACTTTAATCAAAGTGATTGCAGCGTCACTTGCGCGAGATGACTTATCTGTAGCAGTGTCTGCTGAGGAGGCTTTAGCTTTCTTTACTTTATCAACAACAAGACCAGTAATTTTCACAAGCTCGTCAATTGTGTAAATCTCGGTTAACGATAAGCCGAATGAAGCTATTTCTTCTTTTATTCTTTTGGCTTCTGCCCCACGACTCTCAATAATTGCTGCCTTCTCTACACGTAGTTTTTGCAGGTCATCATGATCTTCCAGTGTATCGACATCTTCGTTTATCTTTAATTTCAGTAAACCAATTTTATCGTCAATCTGTTTTATTCTTTGTTGTGGCGTTACATTCGTTTCTGCATTCATTTTTATATACCTACGTGAGTAGAGCTTTCAATTATTGTTAAAAAATTTATTTAAGGAATAGGTGTTAATGTCCCTATGCTATTCCTATCTTATTTTACTGGCAACATCTCATTCAATTTATTAAACAAGGCTTTTGACTCAATCATTTTAACTAAGTTTTCATTGCCACATTGTTTGGCTAAATCAATCGCTGTTTCACCATTACTATTGGTTTGCGTGAAATCAATATCAAGTTTAAAAAGGGTGTTAATCAGCAAAATGTACTCCTGAAAAGATTCCACCTTCTGCTTGGCAATAATATGACTGAAACAAGCAGTGTATGCCTCATTGTTTTTGATGAATGATTGCGGCGCATTGATATCCAGCCCGTCATTTACACGTTTTTCAAGCTCACTAATAATGGCGTCAATATCAATGCCCAATTCGCACACCGATAGATACCATGAGGCCAGGCTGTCTTTTTCAGCCCATAGGACTTCATAGCCCGTGATATTCAATTCTTCGTCTAAACTC
>CANNLO010000185.1 GCA_947505055.1 Methylococcaceae bacterium
GCAGCTTCAATTGACCCTGTATTTGTTTCTAGTAACCAATCACCACCCAAAGCAGCAGAACCGGTTATATCATTGGAGGCCGCTACATCCGCCCCAGTCGCTTCTGCAAGTGCATCAATAAATTGCAGGCCCGTATCCCCTTGGGCTACATTGCAGCCATAGAGCAGAATATCGCCCGTGTCTTTTAAATGACTGCCAATGTTGGTAAGTTGGTCTTGGTATTTTTTGAGGGTATTGCTGCTAAGAACGGTATTACCAAGGTAAAGACTACCTTGTGAGCCATGCGAGAGTATTTGAATAGAATCGAGGTTGCTATAGCCTGCTAAAAATTGCTCTATTTGCTCAATACCGTCTTTTTGAGCATCCAGTACAAAGCAAGTGCTATTATTTGGCAAGCCCGCAATAAGGGTTTGATAATCGGGTAACTGTGCGTCTATAAAAATGACAGTGTTGATAGTATTGGACTGATCGAGCATAGAAGCCTTATTTATTACATAAATTATCTAAAATATTACTATACGCTCATTTTATTCTTCAAAAGCAATTAATACGTGCAGTTAATGCATAGAAAGCCCAGTTATTAGCTAACTACCCAATATCAGGTGGGATTTACCCTCACCATAGTCGAATGAGTAATTTCAAAACCCTACTCCTCAAGAAAACAATTAACTGTTAGGTCAATCGTCATAGCTTATAGGGCTTTAGATCAGGACAGCATATCTGGGGATTTTTACTGCCCTGTACACCAACCCCTAAATGCTATTACTAGCCGCCTCTGCCCAGTTCTGCCCTGACCCGACTTCAATAATTCCATTGATATTGCAGTCAGGGAAAATAGTTAGATAAGCTTGTTTGAAAGCCTCTAAGAGCAATGTCTTAGCCACCTCTACTTGATCATCTCGGGCACATAAACACAATTCATCGTAAACATGGTGACTGATACGAATACTGCCATCTAGCGGAAGTCGCTCGTCGATATATATTATTGCTAATGCCAACAATTCCCAAGCTGTACTTTGTATCGGATAATTCATAGCATGCGTATAAATATCATTATATATCCCATACATATAATGATCCTTCTGATCATAATGCCGCGTCAAACGACAATAAATAGATTCTGATTCATCGTGGCTGTTTGTATGCTTGACGATCGCCTTCTGCCAGTTAGTGAAGTCCTTGTAAGTTTCATGAAATGCGCACTTAGCTTGTTTTGCTTCATCTAAGGACATATCAACGCCATAGGAAGCTCTCACATACGCTTTTAATCCGTTTGCTCCACCCCCAAATAGTAAGCCAAAGTTAACCCCTTTAGCTGCAGTTCTCTCATCTTTGGTAACTTGATCTTCTGCCTTACCGGTCATTTTTGCAGCCATCATTTTGTGTAAATCTTTACCTTGGGCATAGGCATCAATAATCACCGAATCTTCAGCGATTAGTCCTGCGACACGTAACTCCACTTGCGCTAAATCGCCCGTCACCAGTTTCCAACCCTCAGGTGCAACGTAAATATGCTTGAACCCTGTTCGGGGTTGATTTTGAATATTAGGTTTAGAGCAAACGAAACGGCCTGAGACCATACCTGCAATCTGGTAGCTAGGATACAGCTCACCCTCTACCAATAAGTCACTCAGCTTAGGACCAAAGTTAGCCAGCCGCGAGTTGGTTTTCTTAAACTCCGCTAATACACGTAATGTTGGATGGTGCTCCAGTCGTGATAATGAATCTTTGCCAGTCGCTAAATTCTCATTCTTTGTTTTAGGCCATTCACTGACTTCGTCCTCAGAGAGTTTTGATCGTAAATAGTTTTGCAGTTGCTTTACCGACTTTGGGTTACTCAGTCCATCTGCTTCTAATAGCTTCCGACATTCAGTCTCTTGTTTCTGCCACTGATTGATAATGGCTTGGTGCTCTACCGTATCAACTTTGATGCCCTGTGCTTGCTGGTGCACTAAAGGATAAATCAGTTTTTTTAGAAAACGATAGGTATCGACATAATGTGGATCGGCTTCAAACCAACCCTGATATACAGCATAAAGTTGATAAGCGATTACTGCATCCAGTGCGGCATAGAGGTACTGTTCAGGCAGTAGGTTGTCACGACCCCAATTGGATACCTGTAAACTTTTATCCATCTCCAGCTTAAAAGCCTCGTAAGCTAAATCTTTTAAGCTAAGATTATTATTAAAAAATACCCGTCCCATCAACATCGTACAATCGAGCTGTGTAAAGCTAATACTGTTATGGTAAAAGTGTTGTGCTTCAAAGGCTGCATTATGGGCAATTAAATGACACGCTTTAAGTGGGTTCATCCAGTCAACACCACCTAATTTATAACAATCAAAAAGGTAGATATGATTACCATCAAACAGTTGGACCAGTCGTATACGGCTGAGCTTTGGATTGAGTCCTGCTTGTGGGTGATCAATTAGCTTACTGGTTTCAATATCAAAGCCCAGTAGTGAAGCTTGTGTTAACCGGTGCATTACCGCCTCAGCCTTGACCAAGTCAGTAATAATCTCAATCGTATAAGGCTTAAGGTACTCGGTTATATTTTGAAACTTAAGCAAACTTGCTTGGTTCGCTTTACCGGTCAGCGCATGCTGCACGTCAGGGTTTTGACTAGTCGCTGCTTGACTTAGAGTTAGCCCTTCAACCTGTAAACAATCTAATATTTCTTCTATTTTAATCATAATTACTATTGCCTTTTAATAATGAGCGTTTGCCCACTCTGAAATCAAAGTTGTTATCTTGTTAGTGCCGTCTAACGCATTACAGAATAAGGCTCAAGCGCTAACAAACAGCGTAACAACACCCTTTTTTGAGGGATTGTTAGTGGTTAAGATATCTAACAAAGAAAGGTCATTATTGTTAGTATTTGTTAGCACCTTTGTTAGCCTTAAAGCCATACTATCTTTGGCTTAGGCGGTGTTTAACAAACTAACAAGTTAATTCTGGAGCGAGCTGGGATAAAAAGTATGAGTGGGTTAAAGCTCTAACGCCTCAGCTGCTAACAAAATCGATACTTGTTGAGTAATGGCCTGTAAATTGAATTCAGTCCCCAATTTTAATTTGGCCGGTCGCTTAGGCATGAATTGGGTATTCACCAGGTAGCCTTTTTCAATCAACTTACTCAGTTGGTAAGTAATAGCCTGTTGAGTAATACCCAGCTTCCTTGCTAATTCAGGTTGGCTGATACTAAGCGCTTCTTTGCCTTCACGTACCTGAGGGGACATTAATTCATAGATAGCAGTTAATAATCGAACCATAGAGGGTGTAGCGGAATCTCCCTGAACACAGGTAAGAAACTCATTAACCATAGGCCTAACATGCTCGTAATCTTCTGGAGTTGCTTGTATCACACCATCAACAACACTACGACTACTTTGATGAATTAATGCAGAGGCTTTAATCAATGCTGGTACCATTTCAACTAAATCTCGTCGGTATCTAACAGGCATATGCGCTATGGGTTCAACCACTTTCGTATAGAATGGGATCGAGACTTTTCGCACGGGACTTAACGCTAACCATTCATCAAAAGCCAGCCACACTGTTAATGCCGCATCAATCACAACATCGTCTTGGCTTTTGATATTGGAGAATCGTGTCGCTGCCTGTAGCACAATATTACGCGTTTGTTCAGCGGTTTCATCTACATAATAAGAAAGTGCCCGGGTCTCAAGTTCGTGATCAAGTTTATCTTTCGTTGTCCCGATAATCAGCGCAATAGGCCCTTGCTTAGTAATGACCTTACCTTCAGGTGATCGACTGTCACCGGTATCCACTGTTAAATGCGTAATGCTTCCTTCTGTCAAGATAGTTTTGACTAATTGAGTCAGCAAACTGTCCTGATCGACGAGTTGGTTGCATTCTGGCAGAAACAGCACTTTCCCTCGGTAACTCCGTTGGTCGTATATAAGCCCTTTAGGTGATATTGAACTTAAGATGATCCATGATGCATTCTGCCTGAACAACTTCAACACTTGCTTTATCACATGTGTTTTACCGGAGCTCGAAGTACCCTTGATCATCAGACTAACAGGCCTATCGCCGTAACCGTCCAGAAGACGACTGACAATGCATAAAAAACACAGCTTAATCAGTGTAACCTCGTTATGGACGCACAATAATTGATGACAGATCTGCACGACTTTATTCAAGATTTCAGATGAATGAGTCAGCTCAGCTAGCACCGGTTCAAGTTCAGCTCGCCTTGCCAGTTTTACCTCAGCTGGTAAATCAATATCGGAAATATCGACCTCTGGCTCATTATCTTCATAACCCGCTTGTGTCTTTTTCAGATAGGTTTTACGCGTACTTTTCAGGGTTGTTTTAGATAAACCCGATAATTTAGCTAACCTCTCAACGACCCGATCATACTCAACTTGTGATAAGTTACCAGTCACTTCAAAGAGCGCCTCATCACTGATCTCTAGATGGGCATTTCTCCAGTCCTCCGTAGAGATTAAATGAGGCATATAGTTCGCCCATGTTAATTCTGGATGATCTGCAGTATCCTCACCATTCGCCCATCCCAGCGCATCTGTATTAAGCAGTTGGCAGTCAATATCATGAGCCAAGCAGTACCACATAACTTGGCTGGCATACTTAACCCCAGGTTCATCTGCATCGGGAAAAATGGTAACCTGACTTGCTTTTTTAAGTGGCGACAGATCAGACCCCATTAAGCGACTCGAACCACCGGCACTGCTAATGCCGATGCCAACTCCTAAGCTATCTAAATGGGTTGCCGTCTTCTCACCTTCTCCGAACAATATCACTGAGCCATCATTAACCAGATGACAGTTATACAATGGTAATTTTCCTTCCGGATAACGCCATACCCATTGACCTCCTGATAAGCGGCAAGGTTTGGTTTCTTTCTTACCAGACTCAGGCTCTGTCCTTAACACATAAAATAATACGTCATTCTGGACCGTACGATACTCCCATGTTCCGGTCACAAGATTTCCTGCCATATCACTATCCGGCGGCAGTAAGAACATGTCTTCTGCTGGAATAACCTCTGTTGGCGGTTTCTTTTTAACTTGGACCAAAGAAGTCGAAGCGATCATTTTTCGTGTTGTAAGCGCATGCTGAAAACAGAATGTATCTAGTTCAGAGATTAACTGCTGCTGATCACTGATACCTTTTATATAGCCATACAGTTCGACTAAATTACCGCCCTTATCACCTGTAGCGAAATCTGACCATACACCGGATTCACTGTTTATTAAAAATGAGCCCATTCCTCTATCTTCTCTAAGAGGATTACGAGCCTTATACTCCTTGCCGGATAAATGACCCTCCGGTAACCATTCGCCTAATACATAGTTAGATTGTCGAAGTAATATCCGATTGAGCTCTGTTATTGGTATCGGATTAGCCAATGTTGTGCACGCCTGTGAGATTTGCATATCAAATACCCTTAACTCTGATACGCGCAGCTATAGCTTGCTTGAGTAGTGGGTGTAGCTTCTTTAAAACCTCAGGATTTGGCTCATCAACGGTGTAATATAAAGATTCTGAATGAGAGGTGATAGTAGAATCATTACTCAAACCATCATCAATAGAGTAGTAATTAGCAATTTTTGGCCACTTACCATTTTCTACAATTTCAATCACTAACTCTTGTCTGATTAAATCAGCTAGGTCATTATCAGCATCTTCAACTGCAGCAATTAACTTGCTAAATGTTGAGTAGGTACCGATTGCTAATGTCATGATCTTAGAAATTTGTTGTCCTTCTTTATTCTCAAAAACAACACCTATTGATGCCTTAGGGTCATCATCCGGATTGAAAGCCTTTTGCAGCCCTACCTCTGCTATTTGCGTTATGATGACTCTAGAATAACCTGCAACCATAGGTTGAGTAACGTTAGTATCTTGGGCGTTCTTTTTTGCGGATTTTAGATCGAACTTAGCCATGTGTAAGGTCTCCATATAGGGATGTAAGGTTTATATTAAAAAAATTAAAATTTGCTTTAGTCATTTTCAAAGCAATTTGTTTTGTTCTAAATCGGTTAACTCTATCTTTCATTAACATATTCATATTTTTCTCTTTATTTGATGATTCAATCATCGATCTTGCCCGTCGAAGTTAAAGTCTTTTTATATATAAAAACACTAGGAGTACGCCTAGGTTTACATCTATTTATTTGATGCCTAATGTTCAAATAACACCTGCATCTTTTTTTTCAAAAGCTTACTCAATATTCTGTTTATTAATACATTCTGCTAGAACCTGTGTATTAACAAACAAGTTTTTCCCTACCTTTCTAAAAGCATTCGCCAACCCATTATGCTGGCGTTGCTTCACTGCCCATTGCCAACTTTTCTTAGAGTAAAGGTGTGGGAATTTCTCAGGTAGACGTTGATAAGGAATTAAATCCAGTAAAGTGATATCTCTCTCCATAACTAAAATCCTAGTGCGAGTTGTTTAAGGAGCCACGAGAATAAAATATTCATAATGTTATTACTAAGGAGAAAATTTAAATATTCCATCCCTTGTTTTTTTTTATTATTTATGATCGAACTGAAAAAAATAGATGGAGCGATAGAGAAGGTACTTCTAGGGGTATTTTAAGATGCGTACATTTATGACCCGGCCTGTTTAAACAGACCAGATTTTTTTACTGAGGGGTTTATTTTGAAGGGGGCAATACTAAATAGTATTTCTTTGATAATTCTGTAGCGAGCATATATAACCGAGCATCACTGATAGCTTCCTTTGCTCGGGAGTGGATTGTTATTCTCACTTTTTCTTCTAAATCTGCTTCAATACCCCCGTTTGGATCTAGCGCATGCCCAATAGAACTATTTGTAATATCTATTCTTGTAATTTTTTCGCTAATTACTAAATCGATATAGGCTAATATTTTATCTTCAGTCCATTTTTTGAAGATACTTGGATTAATCTTTATTTTTCGGCCATAAGGATTCTTTTTTTTAATTCTTTCCTTTTCCAACCAACGAGAAAAGTCATCTTTTAATGTTTGATCTGAGGCATTCATATTCACTTTAATGTATCTAGCACCCCCTTCAAACTCCATAGGTTTAAATCTTTTCTCATTAAGCGCATACTCGAAAAATACTCGCTGTTTTTTCTCTTCATAATGATCAAATTGTATAATAGGATCGTTACGGCATGGAATATCAGGATCAGGATCATAATTGTATTGAACTTCAGAATCATAAAGTTCAGCACGGTCAAATCTAGCTTTAATCGTCATTAAATCAAAATAATTGATCCCACTTATGCCATAGGAATCCTCACAAATACCAACATCTAATCTGGCTTTTTTAATAACATCCAATTTAGCTTTTCTTGCAACCGGGTTTCTCTGAATATATTTATAGGTACCTTCAATTTCATCAGTAACCCTACAATAGTCACAATCATATTCTTTACAACCACAAGGCACAGAGCTCTCAATAGAACAAATCAGATTCAACAATCTACGGCGCAAATATAAATTATGATACCAATCATGCAACTCTAGGTCCTTAGTGCAATATTTTGATATATCGAACCATTCTGGAACACCTTTTCTAAGATTATATTTACTCATGTTAACTACAAATTAAAGACAAAATCGCACGGCTAATTCATCAACTATTAGTTGTTTCTGATCCCGCCCTTGATGGATATAACGCATGGTAGTCTGTATGCTCTTATGTCCAGCTAGTTTAGCTATTTGATTGATTTCTTTACCCGAATCAGAAAGAGCTGTGCAAAAACCATGTCTAAGACAATGGAAGGTGAGTTTCTCCTGCTTGACACTACCATCCTCATTTAAAATATCTTTATCAGATATACTTGCAACCTTCAATGCCTTACTCCAAGCTTTACGAAAATCCATAGAATGATTAGGTATGTCTTCTGAAGGAAATATTAAGATAGGACCGATTTCTTGAAAGCGTTTTAATTCCGTCATAACGACTGGAGCAAAATGTAACTCTCGACTAGTCTTATTCTTAGTATCTCCCAGATAACCTGTATTATTTTTAAAGCTGATATCACACCACCGCAAACTCATTAGTTCACCCTTTCTAGCGCCTGTAGTCATCGCCATAAGAACCAATAAATACAACCGATCCCAATGTGATTCCTGACAAGCCTTAATTAGTCTTTTCCTCTCATCATCGCTTAATACTCTATTACGTCGCTTGGTATCATCATCGATAACTACATTTCGAACGATGTTTACATCTATATAACCTCGACTCAAGGCAAATTTAAAAATGCTCGATAATACGGCCTTTATCCGATTAATTGTCGTAGGACGTTTACCACTATCTACCATGCCATCAATATGTTCACGAATATCAAAAATATCAATATCGCTCATAATGCGATCACCAAATATTTGACACCAATAATTGACCCGTTGTATCTGACCCTGATAATCCTTCTTATTCCAACGCAATAAGTATTCATCGCAGATTTCACGGAAAGTCTTATAGCGGATACGTTTACCAGCTTGCAAAAACAATTCAGCACCGCCCATCCGGGCAATATCCTGCGGGGTAAGTTGCAGTAATTCTTTTTTACTTAGCACATTGATCGATTCTAATTGGCTCTGATTACGAAGAGCAAACAAGTCGATAGTCAACTGCTTAAACAACTCCTCACCACCCATATCACTAATATCGTATTCAGATAACGCTAGTAATTGTTCCTGTGTAAGATTTGGAATCGTTTTAATACTTTGTTCAATTTTATCTGCCCAGACTTGAGCGAGTATTTGATTAGGAAAGGTTTTATTTTTGACAATGCCTTTCAAACGGATATCGGCACGGTAATGGCCGTTTGCTAATAATCTAAAATGAGCCATTAGACAATGCTCCCATA
>CANNLO010000186.1 GCA_947505055.1 Methylococcaceae bacterium
CAGAAAATCGAGTGAAGATCAGTTCGCCCTAATTGCAGATCAAAAGTATGTTTCCATTTAAGTGGTTGAAACTAATTTAGTTGAGATTAAATAGTTGAATTATCCTAGTGAGAGATGGAAAAATTTGAAGCCATATAAATTATCAATTTGCATTGCAACTTATAATAGAGGGAAGTTTATTGGAGAGACCCTCGATTCAATTATCGCTGAAATGCGTCATGGTGTTGAGATTGTTGTTGTGGATGGTGCTTCGCCAGATGAAACTCCACAAGTGTTAAATCGTTATCTAAGAGATGGTCATGAAATTCAATACTTCCGTGAGGAAGTAAATTCAGGAGTAGACCGGGATTATGATAAAGCTGTAAGCTATGCAAGAGGAGAGTATTGTTGGTTAATGTCTGATGATGATTTGATTCAATCTGGATCAATATCTAGAATTCTCAATGCTATTGAATGTAAGCCTGATTTGGTGGTTGTTAATTCTGAGGTTAGAAATTTAGATTTTAGTGTACTGTTAAACACAAGAATTCTTAAATTTACTTCAGATAGAGATTATCAAGAAAACGAAGCGGAGTCTTTTTTTGTTGATACTGCGAGCTATTTGTCATTCATTGGTGCGGTGGTTATTAATCGAAATTTATGGCTTGGGCGTGATCGGGAGTCTTATTACGGCACGTTGTTTGTTCATATTGGTGTTATCTTTCAGAAGCCAGCTTTAAAAAAAGTAAAAGTAATAGCTGATCCACTTATTACTATTCGGTATGGCAACGCAATGTGGACTCCACGTAGTTTCGAGATTTGGATGTTTAAATGGCCATCTCTTATCTGGAGCTTTAAATCATTTTCTCATAGTGCAAAGCAGTCAGTTATTCCTATTTCACCATGGAAAAGTACAAGAACACTTTTTTATAATAGGGCCTTAGGCGCATACACTTTTGTTGAATATGAAAAATTCATTGCATTGAATACAACAGGGAGAATTAAAGCGCTAGCTTTTGCTATTGCTATATTCCCCAGAAAAGTTGCATACGCAATAGCCGTAATATATTTTTTAATCTGCAAGCGAAATGATTTAATGGCTCAAAGTGATTTATTACGTAGTTGTAAAAAAAGTTCGATTACTCGAATGCTTGCACGGCTATTTTAATTTTATATGAAAGTTTTGATTACAGGTGTAGCAGGTCAGGACGGAATTTACTTAGCTGAGTTTATGATTGCTAATGGATTTAATGTTGTTGGTACAGTTAGAAATATTAAGCGCGCAGAAGAGGCGTTGCCACAATTCTTACTAGGTAAGATAAAGTTAGTTGCATGGGATCTTTTAGATCAACACAGCTTCTGTGAAATTCTGAGAGAACATCAACCAGTTGAAGTCTATAATTTTGCTGCATATTCATCTGGTGTTGGGATGTATGATGATCCTGTAAATATTGCAGATGTTAATGGTCTTGCGGTTGTGCGAATTTTGGAAGCAATTAGAGAGGTCAATCAAAAAATTAGATTTTGTCAGGCCTCCAGTAGAGAAGTTTTTGGTGAGGCGATGGAAAGCCCTCAAACTGAACTAACTTCTTGTAATCCTCGCAGCCCTTATGGCGCAGCCAAGTTGTATGCAGATCATATGATTAAGATTTATTGTCATAGATACAATATGTTTGCCTGTTCGGCAATTTTATTTAATCACGAAAGTCCTCTAAGGAGGGTTGAGTTTGTGACAAGAAAAATCACTCACGAAGCTGTCAGGATTAAATTGGGTTTCTCTAAAGAGCTGCGTATTGGTAATCTGGATACATGTCGAGATTGGGGTTATGCGGGTGACTACGTGAAAGCAATGTGGATGATGTTGCAGCAAGAGAAACCAGACTCTTATATTATCGCAACTGGTCAAGCTCATTCAGTTCGTGATTGGTGTGATTTGACATTTAGTTTTCTTGGCATGGATTATAAGGATTATGTGATCGAAGACGAAATTCTATATAGACCAACAGAACCTTGTATATTGGTTGGATCGCCTGAAAAGGCTCTTTCTATATTGGGTTGGAAGCCAAGCCTTGAATTTAAAGGACTGGTCCGCATGATGGTAGATTCAGATTTGAAATTATTAACTAATAGTTAAATAAATTAATGGGGCAATTTGCGATGTATAAGAAAGTAGAAAAATGCCGAATTTGTGGCAACGATAATTTAGAGCGCGTGCTTGATTTGGGAGAGCAAATGTTGACGGGCGTGTTTCCAAAATCTCGAGATGACAAGGTGACCGTTGGACCTTTAAATTTGGTGAAATGTATAGGCAGCAATGATGTGTGTGGCCTTTTACAAATGGAGCATAGCTATAACTTAAGTGAAATGTATGGTGAAAATTATGGCTATCGCTCGGGCCTAAATTCTAGCATGGTGAAACATCTGAATGATAAAGTTAATCGCATACTTAAACTTGTTGATTTGGATAAAGGTGATTTGGTTATTGATATAGGCAGTAACGATAGTACAACCTTACAAGCATACCCGTCCTCAGATTTGCTCTTGGTTGGAGTTGATCCAACGGGTGTTAAATTTCATAATTTTTACCCACCACATATTCAATTGATACCTGATTTTTTCTCAGCAAGGCTTGTAAAGGAAAAGTTTCCGAATAAAAAAGCAAAAATAATCACTTCCTTCTCGATGTTTTATGATCTTGAAGATCCCATGGATTTTATGCAGCAGGTATATGACGTGCTTATGGATGATGGGGTTTGGGTTTTTGAACAGAGCTATATGCCAACAATGCTTGATACTAACTCTTACGATACGGTTTGCCATGAGCATTTGGAATTTTATGCTTTAAAACAGATAAAATGGATGACTGATCATGTGGGTTTCAAGATTATTGATGTGGAGTTTAATGATGTTAATGGAGGCAGTTTCTCTGTAACGGTTTCTAAGGCATTGGGAGATTTGACAGTTAGTCCTTTAGTACAAAAAATTCTTGCTGATGAGCAATCAAGAGGCCTTGATACTTTATTACCATATAAGCAATTCTCTGATCGAGTAATTAAATCTAGAGATGATTTGATCGATTTTGTAACAAAAGTACGTTCCGAAGGAAAAACAGTCGTTGCTTTAGGGGCGTCAACTAAGGGCAATGTGCTTTTACAATACTGCGGATTGACCAGCGTTCATATTGATTTTGTGGGCGAGGTGAATCAAGAAAAGTTTGGTTGTTACACGCCCGGTAGCTGGATTCCAATTATTCCCGAGCAGGAGCTGCTGACCAAAAAACCTGATTATATGATTGTGCTTCCTTGGCATTTTAAGAAGTTTTTTATGGAAAATAAAAAGTTATCAGCCTCAAAATTGGTATTCGCATTACCTTACCTAGAGGTTGTAGATTGATGGATACGCTCGCGAAGGCTCCTGAATCTAAAATAAATTATGGATTTGTTGTTCTAAACTACAACAATTATCAAGATACCATCGCCTGTGTTGAATCAATATTACAGATAACTCACAGACAAGATTATTGTATTGTTGTCGTAGATAATGCCTCTCCCAATATGTCTTTTGAGATATTAATGTCAAAATATTCTGGGCATATTAAAGTTACGTTGCTTTCTAGCAATGTTAATAATGGGTATTCTGCGGGCAATAATATTGGCATTCGTATGCTGCTTGAAATGGGTATTGAACAAGTGATTATTGCAACCAATGATACCGAACTGATTTCCCCAAATATTTTAGATGAGTTCGATAAATTAAATTTAAGTGATGTTGGAATTGTAGGTACTGATGTTTTGTCAGTTGAGGGGAAGCATCAAAATCCAACTTTATGTAGGCCTACTTTTCTGTATTATCTAAATATGTATTTGTTTGAACCGATGGTTATGTTGCGATCTGGTATATATAAGCTATTGCCTTCAGTTGAGCGTAACCGAAGGACAGTATTAGCAGAGGAAATTGAAAATCTAAGTGCAGGAGAGTTGTTGAGTGTTAGTTCAGTTTATATGCTGCACGGTTGTTTCCTATTTTTGACTAAAAGCTACTTAGGTAAAGTTGGACTGCTTGATGAGAACTTATTTATGTACGGAGAAGAAGATTTGATGTCATGGAATTGTGAACGTCATGGATTAAAGAGATTGTATCTGCCGACTATTAAAATATTACATAAGGATGGACAATCTACTAAAGACATTTACAAAGAGGGTAAGGATGAGTTTGTAAGAACTATGACAATTAAATCTAGAAAATACTTGGCAAACAATATTGGCATGTGGGGTCTTTTAAAGGTTGTGTTGAAAGATTTATGTTAAAGGCAACAAACGCTAACTCCAGATGGGCTCGTTGGTTGTTCTATCTTTTTTTTATTCTCTTCTCTTTGTTACCACTATCGTTCGCTTTTTTCGTGCCGATAGTTTTTTTGGTTTATGGAGTATGTCTAGCATTCTTTTTAGTAGCTTTAATTAAAGGATGGCGATGGAAGCAAGCAGTAGCATGGCCTTCGGCATTACTTTACACAGCAATTTATATTTCATTTGGACTCTATTCATTGCTCTTATCTAATGCTGAACCAGAGCTTATTTTTAAAGATTCGGTTGGGTTTATTTTTTATCCTGTTTATTTTCCGTTGGTTGCTCTGATGGTAGTTGGTAGGATTAATCGTTTTGATTGGGAACGGTTTCTAACGATTCTTGGAGTTTTAGTTGCTATTTTTCATGTGGCGGCCTATTTTGCCTTTTATCAACTATTTGGTGAATTGACAAATGTAACAATTATTGGAGTAAACGATATTTTGCAATCTGCCGGAACGGCCTCCACCTATGGAGCTTCAGGTGGCGTTCTGAGGGTTGACTCAAAGCTTGGTATATTGATGGTGATTCCTATTTTAATTATCATTAGAAATATGGTGCAGAATAAAGCTAAGTTACATGATGTAATTGCAATCATGATCTTATTTGTAGGAGTGATTTTGGAGGGTCACCGTGCGATTATCGTAGCGCTAATGTTTTCAAGCATTTTGTATGCAATCTGGATTATTCTAAGAACAAAAGGTTATGCAAAGCGGTTAAATTCGTTGGTTAGAATGACCTTGCTATTATGTGTTTGCTTAATTGCTGCTGCTGCTTTGTATGGTGATGATTTATCGTTAGTATTGGAGCGATATGCCGAAGTTGGGTCTAGTGCAGGTGTAGATGAAGGCCGAGCCTCACAGTTTCCTGCGTTAATTGATAAGATTTTAGAATCCCCTATACTTGGAAGTGGATTTGGTTCCCATGCTTCAGTTTTACGTAGTATAGAACGTCCTTTTATGTATGAATTGGATTATCTTGCTGTATTTATGAAGTTAGGAATTCTAGGTGGGGTTTCATATTTTGCTGCTTATGGATATCTAATGTTTTTGTCTGCAAGAAAAAGTCACGCAGGTACGAGCAAAATGGTTTATTTTTTTTCTGGGCTTACGTTTTTTTTATTTGCGGCCACCAATGGTGGAATGGCAATGTCGCCAAGTTCTGCATTATCTCATTTATATTTGATGATTGGATTAAGTGTTGAATATTTTCAAGTAAACAGATTTACCACTTCTGAAAATAGTAAATATAACTAAAAATGATATATTGCAAATGAATATTTGACCTTACCCCCCCAAAAAAAACGCACCCCCTTAGCATCTTGTAAAATAATGCTAAAAAGGAGCAGTACATGTCAAAGGTCGCTGGTCAAAGAGCGTTATATACTCTGGAATTTAAACAAGAAGCTATAAGAGTACTTCAAAGTGGACGAAGCTGTGTCGGTGTAGCTAAGGAATTTGGTATTGCTAGCCAAACACTATAATCATTTGAAATATCCTCTAGGCATATAAAATATTGAGGCTGACTTTGTGATAAATGTTAATAAAACTGCACTTATTTGTGGTGTGAGCGGTCAAGATGGCGGTTATCTTGCCCAGCTCTTGTTAAGTAAAGGCTATAAGGTGTGGGGTACGTCAAGAGATGCCCAAGGGTCTGTATTTGGCAATCTGTTGAAGCTAGGTGTTTTGAGTCAAGTTAAGATTTTGTCTATGGTACCTGAAGATTTTCGTAGTGTTTTTATGGCTATCAAGAAAAGCATGCCGGACGAAATATATTTTCTTGCTGGTCAATCATCTGTTGGACTTTCTTTTGAACAGCCAGCTGAAACTATTCAGAGTGCAGTGATTGGCACTCTAAACGTGCTCGAAGCGTGTCGCCTTTTTGATAAACAAATACGGCTTTACCACGCAGGATCAAGTGAGTGTTTTGGAAACACACATGGAGAGCCAGCAAATGAGCTAACGCCATTTAATCCGTGTAGTCCATACGCAGTTGCCAAGGCATCTGCATGCTTTTTGGTAAATAATTATCGCGATGCATACGGGATGTTTGCTTGCACTGGTATGCTCTTTAATCATGAATCACCGTTGCGCCCGACGCGGTTTGTAACGCAAAAAATCGTGCAAGCAGCAAAGCGCATCAGCAACGGTAGCACAGAGAAGTTGTTGTTAGGGCGTTTAGATATTAGTCGCGACTGGGGATGGGCACCAGATTATGTTGAGGCGATGTGGCTTATGCTTCAACTAGATAGGCCGGTTGATATTGTTATCGCTACAGGTAGGACGTTTACTCTAGAGAATTTTGTATCACTAGCCTTCGGTGAGTTGGGGCTAAGTTGGCAAGATTATGTTATTCAGGATCATTCTCTTTTCAGACCCACTGATATCTTGATAAGCTGTGCTGACCCAACTCAGGCACGGATGATGCTTGGCTGGGAAGCGAAAATAACTATGCCAGAGGTTGTTAAAAGAATGGTTAGGGAATGATAGGCCGCTCACCTTACCCTCCCATGCGTAAGCGAAAAAAATCGCAATTTCAACACGATTCGGTCGACTATTTTTGATAATGGTAATCATAAAAGATAATCCCTTTGTTTTTACGGCTGAATCTACCGAGTTAATTCACCCAAAATATCGAACTGATATTGATGGATTACGTGCAATTGCAGTTCTTTTTGTGGTTGGCTATCATGCGTTTCCACATTGGATTAAGGGTGGTTTTATAGGCGTAGATATTTTTTTTGTAATATCTGGTTTTTTAATATCAACAATTATTTTTCAGAGCCTTGAAAATAAAAGTTTTAGCTTCTTAAAGTTTTATGGCCGTCGCATTAAACGTATATTTCCTGCATTATTGTTGGTTCTCGTTTTTTGCTATCTAATTGGATGGCATTTTCTTTTTCAATCAGAATTTAAGCTATTAAATAAGCATATAGGAGCAGGTGCTGGCTTCATATACAATTTTCTGTCTTGGAGTGAGGCTGGGTATTTTGATATTTCGGCAGATAGAAAGCCACTGCTTCATCTCTGGTCATTGGGGATTGAGGAGCAGTTTTACATTTTTTGGCCATTAATGGCGTGCCTTGTTTGGAAACTTCGCTTTAGTGTCGTAATGACGACATTCACAATATTAGCTCTAGCACTTGCTTCATTTATATCAAACTTGTGGAGCTTAAATGGTGATATGGTTGCGGCATTTTACTCACCCTTCGCGCGCTTTTGGGAGTTGCTGATGGGGGTCGCCTTAGCTTATTTTAAATTATTTAATCAGGTATCACTTGATAAATATAGTTTCAATAATTACACGTTACAATCATGCTGTGGTGCCGTGCTGATTGTGGCAGGTTTCGTACTAATAAATGATGAGAGAATGTTTCCAGGTTGGTGGGCCCTGCTGCCAACAATTGGGGCTGTATTAATAATTTCTGCAGGTTCACAAGCATGGCTTAATCGCATAGTACTTTCTAACCCTATGCTGGTGTGGTTTGGATTAATTAGTTTTCCACTTTATTTGTGGCACTGGCCACTTCTCTCATTCCTACGTATAGCATTCGGGGAGGAAGTTCCTGCTCTTGCGATAGTTGCCGCAATCCTGGTCTCCATTTTTCTTGCATGGCTGACATATATATTTATTGAAAAACCAATACGATTTAAAAAATTTAATAACGATATTGCTGTTGCCTGCTTAATATTTCTTATGGCATTGATTGGCATAGTTGCTGTATTCTCGTTTTACAAAGAAAAGAATTCTGGATTAATAAGAACATTTTCCACATTAAATCCCCTGTCAACCAGTGGATTTGCTGGAGGGGATCGCGGAAATGCTATCAACGATTGCGGAGTTACTAACCCCGCAGAACAATCACTCTTACCAACATGCTTAAGAGACTCGCGTGAACCCCCAAAATACGCATTACTAGGGGATAGCAAAGCTTCTGCGCTCTTCCCTGGGTTAATTAGGACATCATCCATTAATGGTAGATGGTTATTTATCGGCGGCACTGGTTCCAATGGCGCTCCAATTCCTCTTATTTCTGAGGCTAGTAGATATTCACATTTTCAGAAAGTTACAAGAATAGCCGTCGATAGCATTGCAAAAAATGCTGATATAAAAACTGTGGTACTTGTTACTGCAACTCGGTCACTTTTTAAGTTAAAAACCATTTATTCAATAGATGATTTGCCTGAAATTACCGATGCAAACTATAGTGAAGCTTTAACGGGCCTTAAAAATGTTGTTTACAGATTCATAAGCGCGGGAAAGAAAGTTGTAATTGTTGTAGACAATCCATCATTGCAAGACCCTAGCATATGTTTATCAAGAAATACTGGATCCGAATTAATTAATGGGTTAATTCAAGATAAGAATAATGACAATTGTAGTATAAGCATTGATAGGCATATTGCTTTATCAGAAAAATATCGAAAACTGCTATACGAAGTTCAGGAGATGAATCCTGAAAATATAAAAATATTTGAAACATTGTATGATCTCTGCGGCGA
>CANNLO010000187.1 GCA_947505055.1 Methylococcaceae bacterium
ATCACGAGACATTTTGCCACTTCAAGGGAGCCATTGACGACTGCCTTGATAAGGTGAAATCTGAGTTTAAGGAGCAAGTAAAATCGCTTTTAAATCCAAAATTCCAGCTATTTGATAAATCTGCAGTCGTGACCGTGTGAGGTATATCTATAATAAAGACAGCCAAAACTGAACTTTACGTAAGATTAATACTACACGCCTTATAAAATCAATCCGACATCGTAAGGTGCACGCATCGTATATACTGGCTATTTTTGATTTAGCCTCGACATTGAATAACAAACACTGCAAAATCTGGCCCGTCATAGTAAAATGCAATCAGTCTAAAAATATTAATAATTCAAACATGGATCAACGTACTGCGGAAGTAGAGCGAAATACGCTTGAAACTCAAATTAAAATCAAAATCAACCTGGACGGCTCGGGTAAATCCTCATTTTTGACTGGTGTTCCTTTTCTTGATCACATGCTTGATCAAATTGCCAGGCACGGTTTGATTGACATTGATGTTGTTGCCCACGGTGATTTAGCCATAGACGCCCACCATACTGTTGAAGATATTGGCATTACTTTGGGACAGGCGTTTGCTAAAGCTATGACCGACAAAAAAGGCATTTATCGTTACGGCCATGCCTACGTGCCTTTAGACGAAGCCTTGTCGCGTGTGGTCATCGATTTTTCGGGACGTCCCGGTTTGTTCTATGACGTCAAATATCCCAAAGCCATGATCGGCAGTTTCGACGTCGATTTGTTCCGCGAGTTTTTTCAGGGCTTTGTCAATCATGCCGGGGTAACCTTGCATATCGACAATCTCAAGGGTGCGAATGCCCATCACGTTGCCGAAACCATTTTTAAAGCCATGGGTCGAGCCATTCGTATGGCTATTACCGCTGACCCACGCATGGCAGGCATAATGCCATCCACCAAAGGCAGTCTTTAATCTTGTACCTTTAATTTATTGTCCTTATGTCTTCTGTCGCCGTAATTGATTATGGAATGGGTAATCTGCATTCCATCGTAAAAGCGCTGCAACATGCTGCGCCTGAAGTTGATGTAATTTGTGTTTCCGATGCCGCGTCTATTATGAAGGCTGATCGTATCGTATTTCCTGGCGTTGGTGCGATTAGGGATTGTATGCAGGCGCTAACACAATCAGGTTTATCCGGGGTCATCCGGCAAGTTGCGCTAAACAAGCCTTTATTAGGCATTTGCCTGGGAATGCAGGCTTTGTTAACTGACAGTGAAGAAAACGGTGGAACAAAATGTCTGGACGTATTTCCAGGACACGTCAGGCATTTTTCCGACTCATTAAGAAACCAAGAGGGCGAAACAATTAAGATCCCTCACATGGGCTGGAACCAAGTTCACCAGACGCAAAAGCATCCGCTATGGGACAACATTCAGCAAGATAGCCGCTTTTATTTTGTGCACAGTTATTATGCGCAACCTGACACGTCCGCACTTATCGCGGCAACCGCCCAATACCCAGAAGCATTTGCCTGTGCTTTGGCACAAGATAATGTTTTTGCCGTACAATTTCATCCCGAAAAAAGTCAGGCAGTTGGCTTACAACTGCTGAACAACTTTTTACATTGGGACGGACAAGTTTAATTACTATTGACTGATTACAAGTTGCTGAGGATTTTAGTGTTATGTTATTAATACCTGCAATCGATTTAAAAGAGGGCCGCTGTGTTCGTTTGCGTCAGGGACGCATGGATGATAATACGGTTTTTTCTGATGACCCTGTTGCTGTTGCAGGCAAATGGGTTGCCGCTGGCGCAAGAAGAATTCATTTGGTTGACCTCGATGGTGCCTTTGCCGGACAACCCAGAAATGCCGACGTTATTCATGCCATCGTTGCAGCTTATCCAGATGTTCCCGTGCAAATTGGCGGCGGTATTCGTGACGAAGAAACCATTCAGGCTTACCTGGATGCGGGCGTAGAATACGTTATTATCGGAACCAAAGCGGTTAATGAACCCCATTTCGTCAGAGATATGGCAAGAGAATATCCACGTCGGATCATCGTGGGTCTGGACGCAAAAGACGGCAAGGTCGCAATCGATGGCTGGTCCAAACTATCCAAACATGACGTCATTGATCTGGCTCAACATTTTGAGGAAGACGGGGTCGAAGCTATCATCTATACCGATATTTCCCGAGACGGGATGATGGGTGGTGTTAATGTTGAAGCTACCGCCAAACTGGCTCGCGCCATTCGAATTCCCGTCATTGCTTCCGGCGGCATAACCAATATGGACGACATCAGAGCCTTGGGCGCTGTTGCTCATGAAGGGATTATGGGTGCTATCACCGGTCGTGCGATTTACGAAGGCACACTGGATTTTGAAGAAGCCGAAAAATTAGCGGAATCTTTTCAATAACCATGAGTTTAGCCAAACGTATTATTCCCTGCTTGGATGTTGATAATGGGCGCGTCGTTAAAGGCGTAAAATTTGTCGATATTCGTGATGCGGGTGATCCCGTTGAAATAGCCAGACGTTATGACCGTGAAGGCGCCGATGAAATTACCTTTTTAGACATAACCGCAACGCATGACAATCGGGATACGATTGTGCATGTTGTTGAGCAGGTGGCTAGCGAAGTTTTTATTCCACTAACCGTAGGGGGTGGCATCCGAACTTTGGACGATATTCGCCGTATGCTAAATGCCGGTGCTGATAAAGTCGGCATTAACAGTGCGGCGGTTTTTAACCCGGATTTTGTTCGTGAAGCCGCCGAGCGCTTTGGCTCGCAATGTATTGTGGTCGCCATCGACGCAAAAAAAGTCAGTCAGAAGGGCGATTCTGATCGCTGGGAGATTTTTACCCACGGTGGTCGTAAAACTACAGGTATTGATGCAATTGCTTGGGCCAAGAAAATGGTCGACTTCGGTGCCGGTGAAATTTTGTTAACCAGCATGGACAGAGACGGTACCCGTGAAGGTTTTGATTTACCGTTAACCCGCACGATTAGCGAAGCAGTGACCGTTCCCGTCATTGCTTCCGGCGGCGTAGGCTGTCTGGATCATCTAGCCGATGGCGTTATTCAGGGCAAAGCCGACGCTGTGTTGGCCGCCAGTATTTTTCATTTTGCCGAATTCACCATTAATCAAGCCAAACAGCACATGGCCTCTCGTGGTATAGAGGTACGGTTATGACCGACATTTCCTGGCTGGAACAGATACGTTGGACCGAAGATGGCTTGGTACCGGTTATCGCGCAACAGGCTGAAACGGGCAAAGTACTGATGTTCGCCTGGATGAACCATGAATCGCTGGCTTTAACCGTTGCAGAAGGCTACGCGGTTTATTGGTCAAGATCACGCAAACGCTTATGGCGTAAAGGCGAGGAATCCGGGCATAGACAGAAGATTCTTGATTTACGCATGGATTGCGATGAAGACGTTATTCTGTTAAAAATAGAACAGGAAGGCGGTATTGCCTGTCATACCGGACGTGAAAGCTGCTTTTATCGAAGCTTGGTTGACGATCAATGGAAAATTGTCGAACCTGTATTAAAAGACCCTGAAGCTATTTATAAAAAATCATGAGTGACGTATTACAACAACTGGCAGAAATTCTTGAGCAGCGTAAACTGGAAGCAGCCGACAAATCTTATGTGGCGAGTCTTTATGCTAAAGGGATCAACAGTATACTGAAAAAAATAGGCGAGGAAGCCACAGAAACCGTTATCGCCGCTAAAGACGGTGATAAAAAACAAATTATTTATGAAACTGCCGACTTGTGGTTTCATTGTATGGTGTTGTTAGCCCATCAGGGGCTAGGGCCAGATGATGTTTTGCAGGAACTGCAACGTCGTTTTGGCTTGTCCGGCCTGGAAGAGAAGGCACAACGCAACAAATAGCGACCTTTATTTTTCAAGGTTTTTAACAACATTAACGTCTCTATTGGAGTTTAGAATGGGCCTTAGCGTAACTCATTTATTAGTTGTATTAGCCATTGTCATCGTTGTTTTCGGCACCAAACGCCTTCGTAATATCGGAACTGATTTGGGCGGAGCCATCAAAGGCTTTCGTTCAGCTATCAAAGACGGCGAAGAGAACAAACCTTCAGATGATCAAGGTGAAACCATCGAAGGTGAAGTCACTTTCAAAAAAACCGATAAAGACTGATTTTTATGTTTGACGTTGGATTTTCCGAATTGTGCTTGATAGCCCTGGTAAGTTTATTGGTTATCGGACCTGAAAGATTGCCCAAAGTTGCAAGGCTTGCAGGATTTTGGCTGGGTAAAACCCGCACAATGGTTGCTTCCGTTAAGGAAGAGATCAAACTTGAACTGCAGGCCGAAGAATTGAGGCAAATATTTCAAGAGCAGGCAATTCTTCAAGAAAGCTTCCTGGATGAAGGGAAAAATGCAATTGCTGAGGTTCGTCATATTGTTGATGAAGCCTCTGAAACGCTTAAATCCACGTCAATCTCAGCAACGCCAGATGATCCAGAACAACATGAGCCAAAATAACACTGAAGCAACAGGAGAGCTGCCATTCATCAGTCACTTGATCGAACTGCGTGATCGAGTCTTAAAAGTTGTTTTATGTATATTACTTGTGTTTTTAGGACTTGCTTCCTATGCCAATCAAATATATACCCAATTAGCCGGTCCGCTGATGCAACATTTGCCAAAAAATAGCACTATGATTGCTATTGATGTGGCATCGCCTTTTTTTACACCCTTCAAACTTGCCTTAGTCGTAGCCATTTTTATCAGTGTACCGGTCATCCTTTATCAATTCTGGGCCTTTGTAGCTCCCGGCTTGTATAAACGGGAACGGCGCATGATTTTGCCGCTGCTGATTGCAAGTACTCTACTTTTTTATATGGGCGTAGCGTTTGCCTACTTCGTGGTCCTGCCTTTGGTGTTTGGTTTTCTAACCGCAGCCGCACCTGAAGGCGTAGCGGTAATGACCGATATCGCCAAGTATCTCGATTTTGTTTTGGGCCTATTTTTTGCCTTCGGTGTTTGTTTTGAGGTACCGATTTTTACCATCGTTTTGGTTTTGACAGGATTAATAACGCCGGCGGGACTAGCCGAAAAACGCCCTTATGTTATCGTCGGAGCCTTTATTGTCGGTGCGGTATTGACCCCACCGGATGCAATCTCGCAAACATTATTAGCTGTTCCGATGTGGATGTTGTTTGAGCTCGGCTTGTTATGCTCAAGGTTTTTTTCCCCCAAACCGGATGGTGATTATCCATCAGTAGATGATGACGAAATAAACATTAGATTGGATAAAATTGATGGGTATAAACAAGATTAGCCTAAGTCAGTCCGTGAATATTTATTTTGGATTAATAAGATTTCAATTAGGTAATGCGATAAAGTCGTCATGAATGTTCGCACCATTATAAAAAAACTATCAAATCCCCGCGTTATAAGACGATTAAAAATTGGGCTAGCGGCTTACGCTTGTATATTTTTAATTGGCCTTTCATTTAAGCTTGTCTATGATATTGGTTATTTCAACGCGCAGTCACTTAAAAATGATAAGAACGCTGATCTACCTACTGCGTTTCCTGCACTGACAATGGAATCAGCTCAAAGAATTGTGTCGGGAGCTCTAAAAGAAGATCCCACCAATCCAAAAACAGTTGTTACTCAGATTATTGATGACAATCATAACCTTTCAACCATAATCATAGAAAACAATAAGTTAAGAAAAGTAGCCTGGATCATAGATATGCGTTTGTTTTTTAAAGACGATCTATTTAATAACGATGGTTATAATTTAACCGAAGGCATTGAACATCAATACAATATCAATCGTAGTGAACGTTGATGGCTTGTAACAATATTAATCTGACAATATTCTAAATTTCACAGTGATGTCATTACTCTATTCTATCAGCTAAAAAACCATCAAATTCCCGGTTTTCTCTCAATAACTCATCAATTGTTCAATCGGTAACCAAAGTAATGATATTAATAACAATCCAGACTACACGAACACTATACGTAAAATAATCGCTGTATTTTCAGCCTTATGGACAGCTATCAAGGTACGCTGATCCATCATTTCTCAGTAAATACTACAAACGCACACAAAACTAGCCAAAGACTGCGTGGGAATGATGATAAATTTGTGGGGAGGGACATTTGCTTAGCGCTTCAGTGATTTGATAGTTTTTCTAATACAGTTTAGTAAGGTCTCTGTAGCGCCTGGGTTTATAACATTTCTCCACAGATATTACTCTTTTACTCTATGAAACTTATTCATTTAAGATGACTGTCTTTCTGTTTGAAATCTGCTTATAACAATAGTACCCAATAAGTGCGAGTCCTAGCCAGCCAGCAACCAAGGGTCCCACAACTCCATCATAACTACTGACCAGATAAATATAATCTGAGCTGTAATCTGTATTAAATAAATTTTTACTCATCTTGATTTGCCATACCCAGCAGGTATGACAGCCAATACATAATCCAAGACTTTCTTTAACTTGTGCCCTAAGAGTACCAAGAAAAACTCCAACCATCATTAAAGCCGCAAACGCTGATATAATTTGCGGCTTTATTAAGTTAGAAAAAGCTTCGCCCAACAAAGAAAATCCACTTAATATATTTAATTGCTGGATAGGCACTTCAGTCTTACTGTTCAAAAAATGCAATGCCGCATAATAAATAGAGCTAAGTAAAATTACTGCGATAGTCGGTAGCTGCTTTTTTAAGCCCACAAATAGGATGCCTCGAAAAATAGGCTCTTCAACCATGGAAATCAACAACGCTACGCATAACGAAATCAGCATTTTTGTTGCAATTACCTCAACATTCCATTGCTGGGTTGCGTCAATGATATTAATGCCCAGCATATACTGGACTATAAACACCGGCATCAAGGTCATAAAACCAATGCCAAAGCCTAATATTATCTGCTTTAAAAAGATTTTTTTTGTGGCGAAGCCTAACTCTGGAAGACTTATTTTCAGATAGGCCATTGCCGGAAAAATACTCAACACTAATAAAACCAGTGTTGATTTAGTAATTATCTTTGCTAAAGGGTACTGGCCGTCTAAACCCTGAAAAATAAAATAACCCAAGAAACAGGCTAAAGTGGATGCGGCCAGCAATACAAAAAAAGGGACTAGGCTATAAAACAGGTTTCTTATCATAAGGTTCCGCCATTACCAAAATCACCCCATAATAATTGCACTGCCGCTAAAGCTGCCAAAGATGCGGTTTCTGTTCTTAAAATACGAGCGCCTAATCGAACAGGCTCAAAGCCAGAGGCTCTCGCAAGGTCTCGTTCCTGATCAGAAAATCCACCCTCAGGTCCGGTCAATAAGGTAACCTTCATGGACTCAGGTTTTAACTCGGTCAAAGTTGTATTGGCATAAGGATCAAGAAACACTTTTAAACCTTCTTGCTTAGTCAACCAGTTATGAAATAATTCAATTTCCAATAATTCGGGTACACAAGTTCTGCCGCTTTGTTCAGCGGCATGTTGCACTATTTTTTGCCAGTGTACTAGGCGCTGCGGTTTTTTCTCCCCCTTAAACTGCACCACGCAACGCTCGGTCAATAAAGGCGTGATGTGGGTAACGCCCAGTTCAACAGCCTTTTGTACCACCAAATCCATTCGGTCGCCACGTGAAATCCCTAAACCTAAAGTTACCCGCAACGGGGATTCTACCGTACGATTGATCCATTGCTCGACGGCTACCAGAACAGATTTTCTACAGACCTCGATAACCGTGCATACATATTCGCCGCCTTGACCATTAAATAAAATAATTTGCGAATTTTGTTTTAGCCGTAAAACCGTCCTGACATAATGTCCGTTATCTTCATCTAACTCGATATTTCTTCCTGTTGCCAATAAAACGGGTGTATATAATCTGGAAATGCGCATAATTAATCCTTAACCGCATGTTCTATGCCCTGCCAAGCAATCTCGGCAATTAGCATTAACTCATCTTCTGTGACAATATAAGGCGGCATAAAATAAATAACGTTGCCTAAAGGGCGTAATAGTACACCTTTAGACAATGCATATTGATAGACTTTAAGTCCTCGACGCTCCTGCCAGGGGTAAGGTTCACGGGTGTTCTTATCTTTGACCATTTCAATAGCCAAGATCATGCCCGTTTGCCTGACTTCTGATACGTGTAAATGCTCATTAAATCGCTTAGCCATCTCATCCATGACAAAAGCCAATCGTTTATTTTTCTGAATAATATTTTGCTGCTGAAAAATATCTATGGTCGCCAGAGCCGCACGACAGGCCAGCGCATTACCGGTATAACTATGGGAGTGTAGAAAAGCCGTCATGTTCTGATAGTCATCATAAAATGCCTGATAGACCTGGGACGTTGTTAACACCGCCGACAAAGGCAAATAGCCGCCCGTTAAACCTTTGGACAAACACATAAAATCAGGACTGATTGTCGCCTGTTCACAGGCAAATAATGTTCCTGTGCGTCCGAAACCGACGGCTATTTCATCTGCAATTAAATGCACGTTATATTTATCGCAGGCTTCCCGCAATAATTTTAAGTACACCGGATCGTACATGCGCATATTACCGGCACATTGCACTAATGGCTCAATAATAACGGCAGAAACAGTATGGCATTGATTTTGTAGCGTCCGTTCCATCAAAGCGAATCGACGAATTGAATAATCCGCCCAGGATTCGCCCGCTTCACGATAATAACAATCCGGGCCGGGCACTGTTATGACATCCATTAATAATGGAGCGTAGGTTTCTTTATAGAGAGGAACGTTACCAACGGCCAATGCACCTAGTGTTTCGCC
>CANNLO010000188.1 GCA_947505055.1 Methylococcaceae bacterium
TAAAAATCTTAGCCCGTTTGATGTCAATATGGCATTGGATGCAGGTTGGGTTTCCGCCTTACCCTATACCAATGTTGAACCCAGTGAAATCCAAGGATTGGTGCAGGATGCCATTTTTTCCCGCAGCCCTAAAAACTTAAAACGCACCGGAATATTTATTGGCGGACGCGATACCAAACAGGCGATGGATATGTTGAAAATCGCCAAACGTTCGATGTTTACCCCTTTTGAAGTATCCGTGTTCGCTGACCCTAGCGGTGCATTTACGACGGCAGCAGGTATGGTTGCCGCCGTTGAACGTGAATTAATCAGTAAATTCGACACCACGCTGGCAGGAAAAAATATCCTGGTCCTGGGTGGCACAGGCCCTGTCGGCCAGGTAGTTGCCGTCATTGCCGCGCAAGGCGGGGCGCAGGTAAAACTTATCGGTCGTCAACTGGATAAGGCTCAGGCCATTGCCGACATGTGCAACAATGAATTTGGCGAAGGAAAAATCAGCATTACAGCCGGCGCCGATGCCGATAAAGCAGAATACATCAAAACCGCTGATGTTGTCTTTGCAACTGGCGCTGCCGGTATTGAATTATTAAGCGCCGAACTTATTGCTTCGGCTACGCAACTTAAAGTGGCTGCCGATGTCAATGCCGTGCCGCCTTCAGGCATCGCAGGGGTTGATGCCTTCCATAACGGCACACCTATTGCGGGTTCAATCAGTGGTGCAGTCGGTTTGGGCGCCATGGCAATCGGCAATATTAAATATCAGACTCAAATCCTGTTATTAAAGCAGATGCTGAGTAGCGATAAACCGGTTTATCTGCATTTTGAACACGCCTTTGAAACTGCAAGAGACTATGTAAAATCAAGCTCTTGAGTCAATACACTCAGATTAACCTGCAAAATAACAAGGAACTCTAATGGCAAAACGCAGCATTCTTCATATGCTTGACCCCATGCCGAACAATAGCCCATTTGACATCAACATGGCACTGGATGCAGGGTTTGATGTACTTATGCCGTATAACAATGTCAAACTGGATAGTATTTATGGCCTGACTCAGGACGCCATCTTTTCCCGTAGTCCATCAGGCGTTAAGCGCACCGGGATTTTTATTGGAGGTCGTGATTTGGGTCTAGCCATGGACATGTTGAACGCAAGTAAGCAAGCCATGGTTTCGCCTTTTGTAGTCTCGGTTTTTGCTGACCCCAGCGGCGCTTTCACCACGGCGGCAGCGTTAGTCACTTGTGCAGAAAAAGAACTGAAAGAAAAACACGGGCAAGAATTAAAAGGCAGTTCAATTGTGATTTTTGGCGGAACAGGGCCGGTAGGTATTGCTACGGGCATAATTGCGTCATTGGCGGGTGCCGATGTGACGATAACCGACCACTTGTCAATTGACACTGCGCTGGATGTAGCCAAGGCCTATAATCGTCGTTTTAATTGTACACTTAAAGGCGCTTTGGCCAGTTCTGAAGCCGAAAAAATCGGTTTGGTAGGCGCGGTTGATATTATCTTTTGTACGGCTAAAGCAGGTATTCAGGTTTTAAGTGCGGGTGTATTGAAGGAAGCTAAGCAATTGAAAGTTGCTGGCGATGTTAACGCGGTCCCTCCTTTTGGCATAGAGGGCGTAAAAAACAATGATTTTGGCGCGCCACTGGTGCACGCAAAGAATGCGCAAGGCGCCGTGGGAATTGGTGCTTTAGCAATTGGTAATATCAAGTTTCAATTACAACATGAATTATTAAAAGCGATGCTGGGACAGAAGCAGCCGTTGTTTATTGACTTCAGATATGCCTTTGACAAAGCCAGGGAATTGCAGTTCGGCCCTGGAGTGAACTAACAAGGTAGGGTGCGTATTGCGCACCCTACCTTTGCCTTGCTAAATCAAAGCGCCATCAATATGGCGGAATTTGATCGCAAGGCGAATTAATTCGACATCATTTTTTACATGTAGTTTGCTGTAAAGACGATAGCGATAGGTGTTGACCGTCTTGTCGCTCAAGACCAGCATTTGTGCCATTTCCTTGATGGTCTTTCCCTGAAGGATTAAGGTAACAACTTCTGACTCCCTCTGGGAAAGTATTGAGAATGGTGATTCATTGCTTCCCGGCAAGCCTTGGAAAGCTAAGTTATTGGCAACCTCTGAGCATAAATAGCGCTTGCCGTCCATTACGTTTCGAATGGCAAGCACCATTTCGTCTACTGGCGATCCCTTGGACACAAAGCTTAAAACGCCAAGCTTAAGTAATTGATGGGGAATCGGGCCGTCATTATGAACAGATACGGCAATGATCTTTACGCCTGCATCGTGTTGCAGAATTCTACGGCAGGCTTCTACCCCACCGATCCCTGGCATGTTAATATCCATCATCACAATGCTTGGTGACAGGGCAGTAACGGCGTCGACAGCTTCTTCGCCGGATTTAGCAACGCCGACAACCGTTATGCCGTCAACTTCGTTCAATAACGCTTCAATCCCGGTTCGAACAAGCTCATGATCATCGACAAGCAAAACATTAATCATTGGTTTATTATCCTTTTAGCAAGTTATAAGGCAGATCGCTACATTAATATACATTGTAAGCCAGTATTTACACATACGTAGCTTTACTTAACGGATGTCATATAATTTCACGCCATAGACTCTTGTCATGCTCTGATAGCATAAAAATGAAATACAACAAATCAGCTTTAAAAAATCTCACCAAAAAAGTCAACTACTCGACAGCCTTGGGTATTTTACTCAGCATCATGCTATTTATTTTTATTATTCTAGTTGCTGCAAATGATCCACTGTCTTTTATTAATCTTACCGGGCTGGTTATCGTGGTAGGCGGTACGATAGCCGCTATCTTTTTAAGTTATCCGTTAAGAGATATTAAGCATGGCTTAAAATCTCTTAAGCTTATTTTCTATTACGAGAGCCTAAACCCTCAAAAAGAAGCCAGCGAAATTATCGGAGTTGCGCAAATGTGGTTTAACAGGGATAAACTTGCAATAGAAAATATTATCGACAGTATCAACAATCCCTATTTAAAAACCGGATTCCAATTGGTCGTCGACAATACGCCGATTGAAGATATCCTATCGTTGCTTAAGTGGCGCATTGCCCGTTTGAGAGCAAAAGAAAAAGCCGAGGCCAATATATTTTACAGTCTTGCCGCTTATTCTCCGGCATTTGGCATGCTCGGCACCCTGATAGCCATGATAAACATGCTGCAAATCATTGAGCTTAAAGATGTAGCTGGTATCAGTTACAGCATGGGCACTGCATTGATTACAACCTTTTATGGGTTGATCATGGCAAATCTGATCTTTAACCCTATTGCGATCAAGCTGGAAAGGCGCACTGAACAGCGTATCATGATCATGAGTATGGTCATGGAGGGTATTGTGCTGATTGCCGAACGTCGCAGTCCGGCGTTTATACGAGAGACACTTAAGTCATTCATTATGCATTATGATAATGAATTAAAAGACTAAAAAAGCACTCAGCGTATTCATCAATCTCGTCACGCAGTCCTCAATACACTGAGACCATACAGTATGAGTAAAGATCCATTTTCAAAATTGCAGTCCTCTTTGCCTTTGGAGGATTTGCTTGCCCAACCCAATGTTCGTAACTCGCAAAACTGGCTATTAACCTATCTCGATGTATTTGTGCTGATCGTTATGCTGGTCATTACCTTGATCACGCTCAGTGACATAAGCACCGAGCAACAAGCTACCGCCACTAAGCTGCCAGCCATTAAGCCTGAAATTTTTCCGGCTTGCCCTTCTGTTAATGTTGCTCCTGCTCCTGCTCCTGCCGTCGTGGCGTGCCTGCCTCCAGTTGTTGCAGAGCAAAAAAATGAGATCAAACCTGATAGTTCTCTTATCGAGACACGATCTAAACAAAGCAACGACATAGTCACTACTCCAAGCAAAATGCCGGAAATTCAGGTTGCAGGCACTGTAATGCCAGTGACCGCTCCGGACGTTGATAAGCGGGCGGATGAAACTAAATTGCAGCAACGCTTAGTTAAAACAATTAATGAGTTTGGTCTTAATAAAGCGGTCAATATAAAAGTTACCCAAGGCTATGCGCAGCTTGAGATTCAGGACAATGTGCTATTTAAATCATCAGAGGCAAATCTAACAATTTCTGGAGAAGCCCTGCTAAAGCGTCTTGTGCCTTTACTAAAACAAGCGGTGGGCCTGATTTTGATTGAAGGTCATACTGACAATATACCTATTAAAACAGCTCAATTTCCTTCCAATTGGGAATTGGGGTCTTCCAGAGCTACCAGCGTTTTACATTTTCTGGTTTCGCAACAACTGGACAGCAGTCATTTGCGAGCCATGACTTACGCAGACACCATGCCCATTGCCGATAATGCGACAGCGGAAGGAAGAGAAAAAAACCGGCGCGTTAATCTTTTAATAAAATTCTCGGAACAATAAAACCAGTTAATTATCTCAAAAAGAGCGTGCCCATGCCCGCTCATTTAACAAGTATCCGCGAGTGCTGTATCATAAAGCATGAATAACCTAAACCAGCGCCTGACTTTTTGTCTCTCAATCAAAACGGCGTTATCTTTAAAATAAATAACTGGGGGAATTAATGGCTGTTGGTGTTGATGATTTTAAAAAGGCTATGCAGCAGTGGGCCAGTGGTGTCACTGTTGTAACGACGTACTCTGAAAAGTTTGGCCTTCAGGGTATGACGGTGACTGCATTTTCCAGTGTTTCAGTTAGTCCGCCTCAGGTATTGGTTTGTATCAATGAATCTGCCGACACCGGCGATGGAATCAAGGAAAGCCAGCACTTCGCTGTCAATGTTTTAAGCTCGGAACAACAAGATGTATCTAATCAATTTGCTGGTGGCACAAGTCAAAAGCAACGATTTGAAAACACAGCCTGGACACCAGGTGTTGCCGGTGTCCCGATTCTTGATGACGGTATCATGTCTCTGGAATGTAAAGTCATAGAAAAAATACACGCCGGTACGCACTGGATTATAATCGGCGAAGTGCAAGAAGCCGTGTGCCGCTTTGGAGTGCCTCTATTATATTATCAAGGTGCTTACCAGCAACTCATGCTTAAGCATAACCCGGGTGAGTGATTAATATTTGTCACACAACATCACCCTGGCAGTATAAGTTTTGTAATAACCCTATCTAGCTTATAGCTTTTTTGAAATTCGGATAAGGGCTATAACGGAATTATCTTTGGCCCTAGTTAAAATATTTTGCCCTGCTCACATTTTTAATGCTATTATCTGCCACGGTTAAGTTTTGAGCCGGCTTTAGTTTAAAGCTGGGATTTGTAAAGCCAACAAAATTGGCGTTTTTTTTAAGTTAAGAGTGTGATATGTCAGAGCAAGTTGAAGGTACCGTTAAGTGGTTCAATGATGAAAAAGGTTTTGGATTTATTGAGCAAGAAGGTGGAAAAGATGTATTTGTTCACCATAGCGCAATTAACGGCGCAGGCCGCAAGACTTTGAGAGAAGGCCAAAAAGTTACGATGGAAGTAACTCAAGGTCAAAAAGGTCCGCAAGCCGAGAATGTAACCCCAGCGTAACAAACTCATTAACTTCCCCCAAAAGCCTGTCGGATTTTGGGGGAAGCTTATGTTTAGTTACTAGATATATTGGTAAATCAAATGAAATATTGATTTGATTTATGTAAATATAAATTTAAAGTAATTTTTTCCTGCCGCAAGCATGTACTGTATCTGTCTATGAAATATACTTTTCAAGGCATATTAAGTTTGTTACCCGCATAGCCACAATCCTTTCAGTGCCATCCCCGATTTAGAAAATTTCGCTACTCAATTTTATGATTTTGTAGATTAATTTTTACCAGTAATAATCTAAAGCTCAATTTCATTTATCCCTGTGCTGTTCAAATCTACCAGGCACACTGCTCGGTCATTTTCGGCGATTACCATTTTTATTTCACATCAGCCTATAATGCTTAATTACTGGGCATCAGTTGGATAACTTTGTATTTCATTTGAGGGTAAGTGGGAATTATGTATAATTCTTCTTTAAATGCGAGTTTGTCGTCATATGCCTGTATAGCTTTTATTTTACTATCCGCAGCGATATTGAAACCAATTAATTTTCGTGAATTATTGGTAATTATTCAGTCCCCCTCTTTGAAAAGGGGGAAGTGAATGATTACAATTATTGATAGTTGGCTGGTAATTTTCGTTTAATATCAATTAACATTAATCAAGGGTATCGTTATGAAAAGTCAATATATGTTATTTTTCCTGCTTGGCGTAATGGTGCTAAGCAGAATCGCTTATGCCGAAGAAATTAATTTTGGGAAAAAAACGCCAACAACAGCTCAAGTGCTGGAAGCTCTTAATCCTGATGTTAATACAGATAATATAAATCAGGGCGTTAAAACACGCTCTATTGATATGAGCGGATTTAAAGCTAGACCTAAGTCTAAAAATAACAATTCAAAGTCTGAAACAAAAAAACTACTAAATCAGGCTGCTGAAACGGCTTTATCAATGGAAATCACCTTCGGCTATAACTCGACTGAACTGACGGCGACAGCAAAAGATCAACTTACGCCTGTCGGTGAAGCATTAGCTTCTGGCAAATTATCAAACCTCAGTTTTGTCGTTGAAGGCCATACCGATGCTGTGGGTGGACAGTCTTACAATAAAACACTCTCTGAAGAACGCGCGGCTTCGGTAAAATCTTTTTTGGTGAATACGTTTAATATTGAATCCTCAACAATCCAGATTGTTGGTAAAGGTAAAAGCAATCTACTTGACCCTAATCATCCGGACAGCGAAGTTAATCGGCGAGTGCGCATTATTGCTAAAAAATAAACTTCTTAGTTTACGCCGTTCGCCCTAAAAACAAGGCTTGATTACCTTATGTTTGAAAAACCGCACACCGATTCAGATGAGAGCGATGTCACCCGTATTAAGTCGACAGACTCCAGTGCGGTGTCAATCCTCAATCCCGCGCCCATAAGCTCAACGCTCACTCAGTCCAGCAACGAAGAGGCTACTCGGATGATGACTGGCTATCCGGGTGCAGAGCCATATACTGACATTCAATTGGAGATAGGAAGTATTGTTAAAGACACCTATGAACTGGTTGCCGTGTTGGGTGAGGGCGGCATGGGTACGGTTTTTAAGGCGTTAAATAAAGTGTGGGAAGAAGTAGAAGCCCGCGATCCTTATGTGGCTATCAAGGTACTGAAACCGGAGCTGTCAGCAAACAAACAACTGGTCCGGTCTTTATACAGCGATTTTGACAGAACCAAAACGCTTGCAAACTGCCCAAACATCATTAAAGTTCAAGGCTTTGATAAAGATGGTCCCCATGTTTACATGACCATGGAATACCTGAGTGGCCTAACTTTAGGCGACTACCTGAAGCGTACCCCAATGAATTTGCCCCAAGCCTGGTTTATCATTGAAGGCATCGGTAACGCCCTGGCTTACGCGCATGAAAACAACATTGTCCACCGAGACATTAAACCCGGGAATATCATCATCACCGACGAAGGTATCGTTAAAGTGCTGGATTTTGGCATCGCGTCCAAAATTAACGAAAACGAAGGCGATGAAACCAAATTTGGTGGTCATGAACTTGGTGCATTAACCATAGCTTATGCCGCTCCAGAAATGCAACGGGATTTTCCACCCGATGCGCGTGATGATATTTATGCCTTTGCTTGTGTGATCTATGAAATACTGACAGGTAAACAATTTTACAAGCAGAAAATCCACAAAGCCCCCCCCATACCCGGCTTGAACAGTCGACAGATGGACATTTTAAATAAATCCCTGGCCTTTGAAAGAGATCTGCGTACAGGCAGTATTAAAGAGTTATTGGAGAAATTACGTCCCGTTAAAAATCCGTGGTTGAAATACCTCGGTATCGGCGGTGGCGTGTTGTTTATCACAGGTCTGACGATATGGGGAGCATTAGTCCTGCTCAAGCAACCCTCCGGCACTCAAGCCACACAGCAAGAAGCGGTTGTAACGCCGTCACAGCCGACAGTTGCTGCTGCGGTTTCTACGCCTCCACTAGCTCAAATACCTGTTTATACTCCAGATCCACAGCTTGCGCCCGAAGTTGCACCCGTCATACCGGTACCAACCCCGATTGACAAAGAACTGAGTTATAGCGCCGTCAGCAATGATGGTGTCGTACAATTACAAACATCAAAGCCTGACTATCGAAATGGCGATTCTTTTCAATTGAATTTCACGCTGGCACAGCCCAGCTATGTCCGCGTGATTGATCGTGATGCTAAAGGCGAAGTCACGACCTTGCGTCCTAATCCTCATCAGCCGGATAAGTTACTGCCTGCCGATAAGGAACAAGTTTTCCCGCCTAAGGGTATTGATGCGCCGGTGCAGGGGCCTTCCGGCGACAGTACTGTAACCATCGTAACCAGTACTCAGCCTTTTTTAAAAACCGTGAAACTGCTTAACGCCGATGGCAGTGTGTCTGAGCAAGTGCAAAGCGGTCCGTATTCGTGGACTCAGATCCGCTATACCTTGCATCGGTAACAACTGCCCAGATAGATTGTATTTACCAGGAAGGACACGAAGAAATAAAACTTCGTGTCCTTCCTGGTGCCGCTTTTTTTATAATGTCTAAACTATTGATGCCATCTATGATTAAGCGACATTAAATCAGACGTCTGGAGTGCAGGCTTCGCCTGCAAGCAGGCGAAGCCTGCACTCCAGACGTCTGATTTAATGTCGCTTAATCATTGATGGCATCAATAGTTTAGACATTATAA
>CANNLO010000189.1 GCA_947505055.1 Methylococcaceae bacterium
AAAGCCCAGGGTATGTGGTTGTGTGGTGAATTTAGAAAGAAACATAAGGTATTTGCTGCGACGGGGATTTTATTCAACCATGAATCACACCTGCGAACACCTAACTTTCTTTCAGCAAAGATTATTAAGGTGGCGCTTAGGATTTCAAAGGGATCTAATGAAAAGCTAGAGGTTGGTAATTTATCAGGGCGTGTTGATTGGGGTTATGCGAAAGATTATGTTCTTGCCTTTCAAAAAATATTGGCCGCAGAAACTCCAGGCGATTTTATCGTGGCAACAGGTGAGTCACATACGGTTCAAGAGTTCATTGATATAGTGTTCAATTACTTTAATCTAAACCCTAGTAAGTATGTTGTAGAAAATAAAAATATTCTGACCAGAAAGCCGCTTGTTAAAATTGGCAATGCCAGTAAACTACGCACTTTAACTGGATGGAAACCATCATTGGACTATCCTAGTTTCGTCATTCAGCTTGTCAAAGATCATCAGGTATCAGGCTTTCAAAGTGATTAATAAATTTTATAAACAAACCCTACTGCCACGCTTATGCTTTGTTCCTTACTTTGTAGCCAGAATTATTCTTTCGGTTATTTCAGCATTGAACTGGTTGGCTGGTTCACGCCGTAAATGTGGAGCAGACTCCCACCTTTGCATAGAAGCCGGCGTAAGAGGCTGGGAATCCATCGAATTTAAAGAGCTTTATCAATCTGCCTGCGAATACTTGCCTCCTGAAAATGTCCATCGATTAATATTGCAACCAGATCAAAGTTATCTGAGGCAAATTGCTGATCTTTTGCGGTCAGCGCCCATAACACATTATCTTTATGACCCGCGGACTGACAATTCAGGGATAGTGCTATGGCGTGCCTTATGGCAAAGCCTTCGGGTGGCCATACTGTTGAACAAACACGGAGTTGTACCTATCGTATTACTAACGGACCTTGCAGTTAGAGCTTGGCGAACACAAGCTGCGGTAGTATCCGCACGCAACGGTTTGGTGGTTTGCTTTATGGCACCAACGCGTGTTGGTCCAATTTTCCCACATCGCCGTTTGCTTGGCCCAAGTCTTATGCCATTTTCAGTGCAGACGTTGCGGATGCTCAATGGGCTTATTAGTCAACGGAAAAAAAATATACCGCCAATAGCACTTTTTACTGGCTCTTTATATGAACCGAGGGCCACTAGGTTGGAGCAGATTCGGACTGGCCTAGCAGCATTAGGTTTTTTATTTGAAGTCAAAGGTCGACCAATGGGCTCTAAGAGGGTAACTGATGCAGAGTATTGGGAAAGGTTATGCCATGCAGAAATAATACTGACAACGGCTGATCAAGTGCTGCAAAATGTGGCTGATTGGCATCATATACCTCACCTTATTTATCGCTACATAGAAGTCCTTGCGAGCGGTTCTTTGCTTATTGCTCAGGATGTACCGAGCGTCCGTCGCTACTTTACCCCAGGCGTTCATTTTATTGCATTTGACTCTCCTCAAAAGGCTGTTGAAGTTATTTCTCATTATCTGGTAAATGAATCAGAAAGACTATTAATTGCTAGGCAAGGAAAGGAACGTGCTGATGCGTTAATTTTATCTAGATCGTTTTGGGTGTCTATAGACTCTGTATTATCATCTAACTCCCTGCTTTAAATGTAATTTCAGAAACAGGTAATAAAATTTGACGTACCAATTAATAAGTTTGAATTAAAGTGAGCGTAAGTATGACGAATAAAATATCACCAGAGGAGTTAGCTTTAACTGATGCTGGTAAAAATAGACTATTGATCTCCTTTGCCCCCTTCGCTACTTGGTCTCCTCATTTTGAAACTGAATTAGAAATTATTCAGAATCATTTAGATTGCGGGGGCAAGGCCCTTATTTTATCTTGTGGCGGCAACCTCAAAATATGTGAGCCCAACCCGAAGCATGAGTTACTTCTTTGTGCTGTGTGTAAGAGCCGTTTTCAATCAGGTGTGCGCTGGCTTAATGGTATCGAGGTGCGGCAGAATGTCTTTTATAGTTTGACGAATGAGCAAAAGTTTATTATTCATGAGTTGTCCAGTCGCACGTGGCGTTCATTCGATGAGTTGCGTTCTTTTATGATTGAGGGGGCAGATGTTGGGTTGTCTGCTGCGAGTTCTATAATTTCATTTCTCAGGGAGCCTGAGCCAGATATTGAGCTTTATCAAGATATTGTAAAAAAACACGTTGAGACAGCGGTGACAGTGTTTTTTTCTATTAAAAATCAATTAATTAAATACAATCCCGATAGCTTATTGATATTTAACGGGCGATTCTCATCTTTACGGCCTGCTTTGCGAGCTGCACAGTTGCTTGGAAAGGATTGTGATGTTCATGAACGTGCGAGTGATATTGATAAATATAGCGTTTTTAAAAATACATATCCGCATAACTTACGAGCGATTAAAGAGCAGATGCAGGATGTCTATTTTAAGTCAACACTTAACGATTATGAAAAGCGGAAGTTGGCCTTGAACTGGTTTGAAGAGAGGCGAAAGGGGGTGGATCAAGCATGGCCTTCATTAATAAAGCATCAGCAATTGAATTTGCTCCCAGATTTTTTCACTTCCGATAAAATTAATGTCGTTATATTTATTTCATCCGATGATGAGTATATGGCTTGTGCTGAGTGGGACAATCCCTATTATCTGGATCAAAACAAAGCAATCGCATCTTTGATGGACGATATTGGGGATGATACACGCATCAGAGTTTTTGTTCGTGTACATCCTATTCTAAAGGGTGTGAAAAACACACAAACTAAAAATATCAATATGCTGGCAGAAAAATATAAAAGTATTCATATTATTCCTGCCGAGTCACTTGTTCACTCATATTCTTTAATCGATGCTGCAGATGTTGTAATTACATATGGATCTACCGTTGGGATTGAGGCTTCCTATGCCGGCAAGTTGTCCATTTTGATGGGGCGTGCTTTGTATGATAGCTTAGGCGTTTGTGTCTGTCCAAAGTCTCATGGTGAGTTGGTGGTGATATTAAGGGATATTGCCTCTGGTGAAACTTACTCTTTACCTAGCGAACGTGAATTTGGCTTGGTTAAGTTTGGATTATTTAATCGTTTGTGGGGGGAATCATTTAATTATTTAGATCCTACTGGATTGTACTCAGCACAAATGATCAGAAATGGAAAGATTACTAATATTAAAGCCAATTTTGGTATTCGATTGATATATAAAATTAGTAACATTTTATATGCGTCGCTTAACAAGCTTAGGGGGAAAAAATGATGAAAAAAATCCTAGTTACTGGTGGTGCTGGCTTCCTAGGTTCACATCTTTGCGACCGACTCATCAAAGATGGAGATGATGTTTTATGCGTGGATAATTTTTTTACTGGTAACAAAGCTAATATTTCGCACTTATTGACTCATCCTAACTTTGAAATGTTACGTCACGACGTTACCTTTCCTCTATATGTTGAAGTAGATCAAATATTTAACTTAGCTTGCCCAGCCTCGCCAGTGCATTACCAGTATGATCCAGTACAAACTACTAAAACAAGCGTGCATGGTGCAATTAATATGCTAGGTCTCGCTAAACGAGTGAAGGCTCGTATTCTTCAGGCATCCACTTCCGAGGTCTACGGTGACCCCTTAGTTCATCCTCAACCAGAAAGCTATTGGGGTCACGTGAATACCATCGGCCCTCGTTCTTGTTATGATGAAGGCAAGCGTTGTGCTGAAACGCTGTTTTTTGACTATCACCGTCAGCATAATTTGGATATTAAAGTGGTGCGTATATTTAATACTTATGGTCCGCGCATGCATCCAAATGACGGCAGGGTTGTGTCAAACTTCATCGTTCAAGCGCTCAAAGGTGAAGACATTACTATCTACGGTGACGGTAGCCAGACTCGTAGTTTTTGTTATGTGGACGACTTGATTGAAGGTTTTGTGCGAATGATGGATACAGAAGCGGGTATTACTGGCCCAATCAACTTAGGCAATCCCAATGAATTTTCTATGCTGGAATTAGCGGAGAAAGTATTGAAACACATTGGTGGAAATTCAAAATTGGTATTCCATCCTCTGCCCACTGATGACCCTAAACAGCGTCAACCGGATATTACATTGGCTAAGGATAAATTGGCTTGGGAGCCCAAGGTGCAATTAGATGATGGGTTGAAAGAAACGATTGGTTATTTTAGGAAGTTACTCAGTGCCTGACTTTCAACTCACAACACCCGTCGCCTTTATTATCTTTAACCGACCTGACACCACCGAGCGGGTGTTTGCTGAAATAGCCAAGGCGAAACCACCTAAATTATTGGTGGTAGCCGATGGCGCTAGAATTAACCGAGAAGGTGAGGCTGCGAAAGTTGCTGCTACTCGTGCGATTATTAATCGCGTAGACTGGCCATGCGAAGTATTGACCAATTTTTCAGAAATTAACTTAGGTTGTAAGCGACGGGTTTCAAGCGGGTTGGATTGGGTGTTTGAGCAAGTAGAGGAGGCAATTATTTTAGAAGATGATTGTTTACCGCACCCGACATTTTTTAGGTTTTGCCAAGAGTTATTAGAAAAGTATCGAGATGATCAGCGTGTAAGTATGATCAGTGGCGACAACTTTCAGTTTGGACATCGCTTGAATGACGATAGCTATTATTTTTCTAACTTCAATCATATTTGGGGCTGGGCAAGCTGGCGCAGTCGTTGGCAACATGATTACGATGTGAATTTGAAGCATTGGCCAAAGATTCGCGATGAAGGACGAGTAGCAGATTGTGCTGGTACAAAAGCCGAACAAGATTCATTAATTGATACTTTTGAAAAAGTGCATCAAGGTAAAATTGATACTTGGGATTATCAGTGGAATTTTGGTAGTCGGCTCAATGGTCGGATTGCCGTAGTGCCGAATGTGAATCTAATTTCCAACATCGGGTTTGGGGCGGGAGCAACGCATACCACCGGCGGCAGTGTATTGGCTGATATGAATGTCGAGGAGATGTGGTTTCCGCTCAAGCATCCGGTAGCAGTTTTTGCGAGTTTGGGCTTGGACGCAAGATATTTTAATAAATTTATAGCCATAACTTTTTACCGTAGCGTGAGAGCGAAGTTGGTTAATTTAATTCGCGGATAGGAATGAAATCAGATGGTGAATAAGAGTAAGGAACAATTACAGGTGAGTGAGACTTCCATTTGGGGTTATGTGATACCCAATAACTGGCTGTCGCCAGTTGAGGTAGAATACTTAAAAAACTTACCAGAAAATTTACCTTCTATGGATTGGGTGTGCGACGAATTAGATCGCATTTGGAAGGATATGAAACTGGATAATCATATCGCCTTGCGTCAGCAGCCTATTGGAGCATATTACGGCCATCCGGTTTGGTTAATGAATGGTCTATTTTCAGTGTGTGATCCCATTTCCTTTTCGCATCGCGTTGCGATTGCAAAATATCTAGGTGATAGTGGCGTGAAGTTGGTCGCAGATTATGGTGGCGGTTTTGGGCAATTGGCTCTTTGTATTGCTACGGAAATTCAAGATGCCGAAATTTATATTGTTGAGCCTTATCCCTCAAAGGTTGGAATTGAGCGTTTGCGCGGAGAAACGAGAATAAAAATCGTGTCGAATCTGACTGTGGATAAATATGAGGCGATTGTTGCTCAAGATGTGCTGGAGCATGTAGAAGATCCAATTCAATTGGCGTATGAGATTGCAAGCTCTATTCGAATCGTTGGAAAAGTGATTTTTGCAAACTGCTTTTTCCCTGTTATTCAAAGCCACCTGCCTTCGACTTTTCATCTTAGACATACATTTCCCTATGTAATGAAATCGCTTGGATTACGCTTTGTTGGTACTTTAAATGGGGCTGAACATGCCCAAATATTTGAACGTGTTGGAGTGCTGAGTTTGCCGAAAGCGCGTAAGGCAGAAGCAATATCAAAATTAATTGGACCACTGCTGAATCAAGGAAGCAAGCTGTTCGCGACTGTCAAATCAAGTGTAAAGTTGCTTGTTAAGTAAAAATATTCTCATTCACGGAGTAATCGGTTGAAAACACTATTCATTAGTACTTCAGATATTGTTGGCGGCGCAGCTAGGGCTACATATTGGTTAGCAAAAGGTCTGCGCAGTATTGGGCAGGATTTATCTATGTGTGTTCAGCAAAAATCTGGCGATTTCCCCTGGGTTTGGAAAACAAAGAAAAACAAATTTGGTGCTTTTTCTGATTTGATTAGGCCGGAATTAGATACTTTCCCTTTGAGATATTATGCAAACAGAAAGCGTGTGCAATGGAGTCTTAATCTCCTGCCAAATTCTAAATTGACCTCAGCTATTAATGCATTAAACCCTGACATCATCAACCTTCATTGGGTTGGTGGTGGGTTCTTGCCGATTTCTCAATTTCGTCATCTTAATGCCCCGATAGTGTGGTCGCTTTATGATATGTGGTCGTTCACTGGTGGATGCCACTATGACGATTCATGTGGGAAATTTGTTGATTCATGTGGAAGCTGCCCCCAACTTGATTCACATCTAGGGGATGTAAGTAGCTATATTCATGGAAAAAAAGCTAAGCATTGGCAAGATATCCCCATGACGATTGTTGCCCCTTCAGCATGGTTGGCAGGCGAAGCGAAGCGCAGTAGTTTGTTTCGAAATTTGCGTGTAGAGGTGATACCGCATGGTACTGATCTAAATTTGTTTAAGCCAATTGATAAAGACTGTGCAAAAGAAATTTTAGGACTTCAGAAAAATAGGCGTTACGTGCTTTTCGGTGCAATGGGCGGTACAAGTGATGCACGTAAAGGTTACCAATATCTTGAGCCGGCATTAAAGCGTTTAGCTGCAATGCCTGGTTTTGAGGATTTAACTTTGCTAGTGTTTGGCGCAAATGAGCCACCCAATCCACCAAAGTTAGGTTTCCCAATTCACTATGTGGGGCGATTACATGATGATGTGAGCTTGGCTGTACTTTATTCCGCAGCGGATGTAACCGTGACGCCGTCTATGCAAGAAGCCTTTGGCATGACGGCAAGTGAGTCAATGGCTTGCGGTACGCCCGTTGTTGCGTTTGGAGCATCGGGTCCGTTAGACGTGATTGATCACCAAGTTAATGGTTATCTTGCAACGCCTTATGAAGTAGAAGATTTAGCCAATGGAATATCTTGGGTTCTGGATCGCTCTCGTTCGAAAAGTCTTGCGTTCGAGTCACGCAAAAAATGTGAAAGTAAATTCGAGTTAAGTAGTGTGGCGAGACAGTACGCTAACCTTTACGAAGAGTTAATTGAGAATAATAAGCGTTACAAACATGTCAATAATTAATTGTAGAAATTGCATGATCAAAACAGCCTTAATTTGCGGTGTCAGCGGTCAAGATGGTGGTTATCTTGCTCAACTTCTATTAGGTAAAGGTTATGCCGTTTGGGGTACCTCTAGAGACGCGCAGAGCTCTAGCTTTGGTAATCTAAAAAAACTGGGCATCTTTGATCAAGTCAAATTGATATCAATGGTGCCGGAAGATTTTCTAAGTGTATTTATGACTATTAAGCAAAGCAATCCTGATGAGGTTTATTATTTAGCTGGGCAATCTTCAGTTGGACTTTCGTTTGAGCAGCCTGCTGAAACAATTAAGAGTATTGTTATTGGTACGTTAAATATGCTGGAAGCTATACGCCACGCTGATAAAGGAATTCGCTTATATCAAGCAGGCTCAAGCGAGTGTTTTGGAGACACGCAAGGTAATCCAGCAAATGAGAATACCCCTTTTAATCCACGGAGCCCTTATGCCGTTGCGAAGGCATCAGCCTATTGGCTGGTGAATAATTATCGTGAGGCATACAACCTATTTGCTTGTACAGGTATATTGTTTAATCACGAATCCCCGTTGCGTCCAGCGCATTTTGTGACGCAAAAAATTATCAGTACAGCAAAACGCATAGCCGCTGGTTCCGGTGAAACCCTGACTCTTGGCAGAATGGACATCTCACGTGATTGGGGTTGGGCGCCAGAATATGTTGATGCGATGTGGCGAATGCTCCAGTTGGAAAAGCCGGAAGATTTTGTGATTGCGACCGGAGAAACAATTACGCTTGAAGAATTTGTCGAGCACACTTTTAAAGTGTTGGGTATGAATTGGCAAGACCATGTTGTTCAAGATAATTCATTCTTCAGGCCTACCGATATTTTGGTTAGCTCTGCTGATGCAAGTAAAGCAAAAAATAAGATAGGCTGGGCTGCTAAAATTAAGGGCAAGGTTTTAGTTGAAGCTATGTTAAAACAATGAGTCAGCTTATTACTTTTATTGCAGCAATTATAACACCTCAAATTTTACCATTCTTCAATGGGTTCCACATAAACGTCAATCTCAGAAGTATGTAAAAAAATCAGTTAAATATTAATGAATTAAACAGTGCCCCAATCTATGGTGGGTATTTATATTTTAATTGTATTTTTTATAAGATTTAAAAATATCTTCGAAAATAAAATGGTTAAATTGGTTTTAGTCAAAAATGAATAGCACAACACGATTACTCGAAACGGTAAAACCGATATCTAATCATGCTCAAGATTACGCATTTGAAACTGAATTGTTTTTAGAGGGTGGTGAAGCAAGGCAAGGCGAGGGTGGTCTTCGTACTTATGGGTATTTTAAAAAAAATCAGTCAGGCTTACCCCTCATTACCGTGATAACTGTTGTATTTAATGGTGAAGAATTTTTAGAAAAAACCATTCAAAGCGTAATTAACCAAACTTATGATAACGTTGAATTTATTATTATTGATGGGG
>CANNLO010000190.1 GCA_947505055.1 Methylococcaceae bacterium
ATCATTTTGCGAATGTAATGTCTGATAAGGTCATTGAAAAACTTTGCACCGAACTTAATGCAACAGAGACTCTGTTTCCTCGTACAGATTTACGCATGGTATTCAAAGTAGGGTCAACTTAAAATCCTAGAGATCTGGGTGTCTGATACCCGTCTATACCAGGTCTGATGCTGGTTACAGGGCGACTTTACGCATTTACGAACGAATCCTTACGGTCGGCCTACATCCTCGATCCCGCTAACATCATGGGCGACGATTATCCCTCCGAAACCTTCCGCGTACTCAAAAACAACGACATTAAGGCATTCGGCGAATACCGCACTCGTCGCTTGGTACTTGAAGCCTGGGATTCATTAACTGGAAAAATTGGAGAGTAATAATGAAATTTAAACCCGCCCAATATTTTTGAGCGTTACATAGCTCAGGTTTTTTTGATGCTTTTAATCGATAACATGTTGATTAACAAATAAGTATAAGCTTATTGAGTTTAGAGTATGCAACATTTATTTTACGTTAATAATTCTTAATTAATACAAACCTAGTATTTAAGCATTGGAGTAGCTATGTCATACCTAGACTTTATTGATCCTGGCAATTCTGGAGGCAGCATCAGAATTCCCGAAATGCCACCTTTTAAGCCTCTTCCAATAGTTTACCGTTGTAGTGTTTGTTCTGAAGAATTTTCGAAGCAGGATGAGCTTTTTAAGCACCGTTTTGAAAACCACCCGTTTCGAAGACCGGCACTTATCTTGCGTGGAATGGAGATTACTTCGCCCCGCGAGATCGTTACGAAACCCTTAGTCGCTGAGGATATTGTTTTTGCAAATGCCAATTTGTTCAAAATCAATGGCAAAGATTACGAAAAGCTGCAATTCGTCAATCTACTTACAAAACAAACACAAGGCATTTTAGTGGTTTCACTTGCAAATGATGGAGTAGAAACCACTTACGAAATCGAATTAGCTATTCCAGATAGTGATGAAATAAAAAATGTTGAATGTCTCTTTTTTTCACTATTGGGTAAGGAGGTTGTAGATTTGTCGAGAATTGATGCATTTATTGATTCAACAGAGCATTTACTTACGGCTAAACGTTATATTGATGGCTTAGCAAATTATCTATACGGTCTTTTGGCAAAGGATCAGCGTGGGGGGACTCATTTAGAGCAACATGAGTACAGATCCAAATACAATATGGCATTAGATACACTAAAAACATTTGAAACTCCCCTTTCGCTCGTGATCTGTGCCATCATAAATTTCAATCAAAATGTATTTATTTATTCAGACTCTTCATCACCAGTATCAAAATTAAATCAAGTTATGAATAAGTTTTTTTGCTTTGTACATGATGAGAAATTTGAGTATTCATCCTTACGCACAGGGAGTGATTTTTCGAGTGTACCATTAGATTCGTACACTGACCGATTAATTAAGTGGGGTATGATGAATTTGGATGATTTATATACTCATAGGAAAGAGATTGAACTTGCTATTGAATCGCCAGATTGGGTTGTTGATGACCGTTTTAAAGCACGCATTATAGTTACTGAAATGTTTTTATCTCAGGATAATTTTAGTGCTGCGAAAAAAATGGCGAGAAAGGTAGTGAATGATGCAATATTTGGCGATTGGGCACAGCATATTATGGATCGGAGTAGTTAGGATATGAAACAACACAAACAACAAGAGCAGGGAACTGTTCCGGTTACCTCAAAACAGACTGGAAAAACAACTCAACATCAACAGACGGCAAAACAGAAACCATCTGTTCAATATCAACCAGAAAAATCACAAAATAATCCTGATGGTAACGATACAAAAAAAACAAAAAATAAACCAGTAACTAAAGGGCTACAAAGTACTGTTGTTAACAAAGAAGAAAAATCAACCCAAAAACCTGATAAGGATAAAAAGACAGACCCCGAATCAATAGAAGATTTCATTAAGTATTTTTATTTTGGAAAGATAAAGTCTCTGCCAGAGAAGTTAGCACGAAAGCTTAATGATAAAATTATAACAACATCGATTACCTCTCCTGAAATAATTAAAGACTGCTTAGGGCGCGATAATTCACTAGAAAAAACAAAGCAGCTACTTCTTCTTTCGCTGTACCAAAAAAGATTTCCAAAGATCGAAAAAACGCTGAGAGACGCTGCGCAGAAAATTATCTACGCACATCCCGAAATGCGGGATCAGCACATAGACCATTGGTTCCCAGTTTATGGAGCGAATCAAACGAAAGATATAAGTGAAATCTGGCTTGATTTGATCGTTAAATCACAGAAAAATGAGGTCGAATTATCTAATGATAATTTAGAAAAAGAAGCTGTGGACAAAAAAAACTTAGCCGTAGATTCGCAGAAATCACTTCGAAACGCATTCGTCGCTGTCGCTGTGTGGAGATTCTCTGAGCGATTTATGAGCTTCCCTGATTTAATTCGCGAGTTGCGGTCTACGATTTTACCCCCCCCCAACACCAAAGAAGAAATTGAAATCAAGTCGTTAGAGTGTCTAGTCGCCAGTCAAGACGGCAGAGAGCGTGACCGTGTTGGAGCTCTTATTAAATGGTTTTCTGATCAATTAGATAACTTGCGAAATCAAATGGAGCAGCATCGACGTAAAGCCGATGCATTACAAGAGTTACTCGATAAAAATAAAGATTTAATTACCACCAAGGAGCTAGAGTTAAGTAAGCTTGAATTAGAGCTTAGTGATTTACGTGTGCAATTGGTTGCAGCCCATGAAAACACAAGAGTACAAGGTATCCACTTTAGAGATGACCAACAAAAACAACGCGGTCGTACTTTACGAGCACTTGAAGAAGAAGTGCCAATGCTTCAGGATACACTCAAAGCCCTTGAAAGAGATCCTCCTAAAATCAATGTTGCCAAAGATTATTTAGCTCGAGTTTTGGACAACTTAAATAATGAATTAAAACAGTTACAAGGAAATTGAGATGAAAGGTATTTTCGGCTTTGACTTCGGAACAACAAATAGTTTAATTTCTTTTGTTGAGGGGGATCGCTGTATTTCTCTATTAGATCGCTCCGGTCTACCTCACCCTTCTGTTGTTTGTTATCAAGGCAATGAAGTTATTGTAGGGCGTAAAGCTAAAGAAAGACTTTCAACTGGCGCTAGCGGCATAGTAGGCAATATTGTAAGGTCACCAAAAAGTTTTCTTGGTGAGCATAAGATTTACGTAGATGGTGTAGCTCGCGATCCAAAATCGATAGTGGCCGATATTGTGGGTCATGTCCGTGACCACGCAAAAGAACAGGAACCTGGTGAATATGATAGTGCAGTGGTAACCATACCTGTAGATATGAATGGAAAGCGACGGAAAGAACTTCGTGACGCTTTTCGGATTGCGGGCATAAACATTGTACAATTTATACACGAACCTTTGGCAGCGCTTTATGGTCACCTACGGAGCCACCCTAATTTTAGGGATGAAATTAGGAAATTGAACCGCGAACTGATTCTCGTCTTTGACTGGGGTGGCGGTACACTTGACTTAACGCTCTGCCAAATTATCGATGGAATGCTGGTACAGTTAAGTAATGATGGATGTAGTAATGTCGGTGGCGATGTAATTGATGAAATTATAAGAAACGAGATAGTCCGACGTTGCTTGCAATCAAAAGGAATTACTGAAGATATCCCACAACAAGCGGATGCAACACAACGTCTGCTTGATAGGGCTGAGCGATCGAAAATAGATTTGTCTAGCAAAGCTAATGTACAGGTATTCGTACCAGATTACTTTCTTACCAAAAAATACGATGTCGATATTGAGTATACTTTGCATCGAGCTGAGCTTGAGGAAATGGTGAGTGACAAGATTGAGGAAGGAATACAACGCATACATAACTTGCTTACCGATGCTCGTATTAGCCCTTCATCAATAGCTTTCTGCCTAGCTACTGGAGGTATGGTAAATATGCCGATCATTAAGTCACGTCTAAGAGAAATATTTGGCCCACAACGACTCTGTGTTTCAGAACGTGGCAATACAATTATTTCAGAGGGTGCCGGTTGGGTAGCCTATGATAAAGCTAATTTATCTTTAGCTAAGAATATTGAATTGTTGGTAGCGCCTGGCGCTTACTTTCCAGTCATTAAAGCAGGTGTAAAAATGCCGCGTGAGGGTGACATAAATTACACTGAAACACTTAGCCTTTATTGCACTGATCCTACGGATGGTGTTGCAAAGTTTCAGATCGTATCGCCGAAGAAATCAGGTCGTAAGGTACAGTCGACAGATGAAAGGAATGTGCTTGATAGCATCTCGATTCGTGTTGATGAAAAAGCTAAGCCTTTTTTTGAAAGACTTGACTTTAAGCTAAAGGTAGATGAAAACCTTATTCTGCATGCCAGTGCTAAATCTCTAGTAAAAAATGATAGTGATGAGATACAAATACATAATTTAGAATTCGGTCTTGATCTCGCAGGAGCAATGGATAGTGAAGCATCTTTTGAATCTATTGAGTCATCAGTTGTTTCTCAGCATGTTGCTGGTGGAGTTCGTCTCAGGCCGAATATTGCAACAGAAAAAAAAGATGAGTACATCCCCGGCGAATTATTATATAGCTATAAACCAGACTATTTTGATACAAGACGTTCACCTCCCGATAAGCAGGTGCTTGAAAAGTTATATTATCAGCCATGCTCTCTTTGCAAAAGACCAAGTAATGATCCTTTATGCAATTGCGAAAGTTTTTTGTGATTTAATTAAGTTACACGCATTTGAAATTTATAAAAGTAAGCATCTGCGGTTGAAACACCTGAAGTTGTCCTCAATTTGTGGGCTTATGTTGATGAAGCTGGCTATATTGGGGTTTGAAGTCCAACGGTACGAAAACGTACGCTAGCGTTTATGTTAAGGTGCATTTCAATGAATCGCAAAACAGTGTCTAATTTTTATCGCGCTCAGCCCTGCTGTATTTTATAAAGTCGCGTGAATTGCACTGACATTCGTGGTTTTTATGGCTGGTGGTGCCGATAAATCCCGTGAAACTTTAGAGCCTTTTGTTGATTAGCACCCATTAAATGGCGCAAATATGGACCCATTTCCGATGCAATCAATTGCTCATGGACATCAACTCGTGCTGCAATTGCTTGAATAATACGGCCTACCTCATCAAGTGATAGACGCATATCATAGTTATAGTGTGCTTTAGTGACGAAATCAGAGATGTCAGTTTCTTGAAGAGAAACCTCATTGCCGCTTTTAGTTAAGTGTGCAGTGATTTTTGGGAGTGTTATTGAGCTAGGGCCATTATCAGCCCTAGCTCCTACTCTTGTAATTTTCATGAAAAACCTCCGATTACTTTTAGCACATAACGTAATATATACGGCATCGAATGTCTTATAAAAAGCCTGATTTGTCGTATATTCCTCGTAAAGCCATCTAGTTAGTTGCTTTTATTGTTCTAAGTGTAAACTAATAGGACACAGCGACAAACTAAAACGACATTTTTCCTTAAAAATAAATTCTATAAAACATTAAGTTACTTCGGTATTATTCGGTGTCCGCTTTTGGCCCAGGTCGTGTCAAAACGCACAATAAAATCTTCAGATTTTAAATTTACTCCACTTGCCTATGAAAACAGAGTTAACTATTAATTGTCGACCCCACTTTTTGACTTAATTAATGCAATAATTGGTTATTTATTTCCACCAGTATTGGTCATTTTGTGTTTTGACACGGCCTGGGCCGTGAACGGTCAGTCAGCTGATCCAAAATAGCCACCGCTGACGGCTGCCCCATTCACCCATCAATCTCGTCGTTGTCTCAAGGCCCTAGCCCACTCATCCCTCGTCAACCCGTTCTAATTGACATAATGTCCTTGTGTCACTTAGCAAATAATTGTTTTACTTGACTTTTTTGTTTTTTGCCTTATTCTATGTGCTTCATTGTTACCTATTAAACAAAAGGACACTTAGGATGATCGCCGTTAACGCCGCCACCAAAGCCGAAGTGGAGATGATCCATGCCGTGCTCAACAAAAAGTATGGAGCCATTTATGCCGACATTTGGAAAGTGGGTGTCAACTTGAGTTTACGCATTGGCGATTTGCTCAGTCTCAAGTACGCCGATTTAAATCTGGAAGAACGCTCACTGAAAGTCACCGAGGCCAAAACCGGCAAACAAAAGACGATTAGACTGAACGCGTCGGCCATTGCCGTTATCGTCAGGCGCAAACAAGACCATGCCGGGGATACCTGGTTGTTTCAGGTCAACAGTAATCGGGCCAAAAATAAGGCCATTAGTCGGGCATCAGTGAGTCGGGTATTTAAAGAGGCGGGAGATATTTTGGGCTTAACCATTAACACCCACTCAATGCGTAAGAGTCGGGGCATGGCCATGTATTCGGATGGTGTACCTATTGAGAAAATTGCCAAGGTGCTTAATCACTCCAGTACGGCGTCCACGCTCCGCTATTTGGGGATCACTCAAGAACAGGTGCTGCAAACCTTTGATGACTACGAATTATAATTCCATTTAGATTTCCCTTAAGGATCGTCAAATTAAAAGTAGATTATTAAGCAAATATTTGATCGGGTTGATTTACGCAGTAAACGCTTCTTTCAAAACAGCTTGCATCAGTTGCTCTGCATGGCTCTTACGCTCGGTCACTTGGTGTTCCAAGGTAGTGACGTGCGTTAGTAAACGGTCAACACACTCAACGATGGCGTTCTGTTCGGCAAGTGGTGGAAGTGGAAAAAGAAAACCTTTTAATTTAGTGGCATTTATATTTGATTGACCTAGGGCATCGGTTTTTACTTTATTACACCATTCGCGATGAAAACAAGAGTTCATTAAATAGTTTGTAAAAAATGGGCTAATAGTTCCAAGCATTCTAAATCTGACAAGATAGCCAGCATAAATTGTTTGTTTATCAGAATCAAATAACGCAGTTTTCCCAACAAGCTCTTTACTGTTAGTTCTATTAAAAAGAAGGTCAAATTTGACAAGACTATATTTAGTGATTTCATTGTAATTGTCAGCATACACAAGAGAATTCCAGTCAATGAAACTATTTTGTATATTTCCCATACGTAATACTGGAACTTTTCCTTTTTTTAATGATTTTGAACTAGTTCCATAATCAAATTTTGTCGCTATTTCTACTAGCTTCACCCACACCCAACCATCAGGTAAAACAAAAGGCACATCATTTAGGTTAATCGGAGTTAGTAGTTTTTCTTTTTTGATTATGCCTTCAAAAACCAATTTCTCTTTTTCAGCTTTGACCGTTGCCAGTAATGCCGTCGCATCAGTATTAGGATCACCCAAACAAACAGGATTAGCAACACGCCAATCAGCCGTTAATTTACCTTCAATGGCTTCTTGCAGTATGGATTGTCTGAGCTTGGTTAGGTAGTTTTTTTGGACTGAAAAACTTTTTGTAAGGGCATTTTTTATTGTTGAGATGCTGTCTATTTTTTCTCTGAATAGTAATTGATGGTCATAATCAAAATAAGGTATTTTGTAGTTTCCAAAATTACTTTGGTTTATAGCTAATTTTGATGTACCTGTTGCCGTTTTCTTAACTATATCTTCACGAATGAAATTGAAAATTCTAAAATAAAAAGCCAAGTCTAGTTTTATATTGGTTTTTGGTGTGAGAATAAAACACAGATCACTTGCTGTAAACTTTCCATTAACGTAGTGAGTTCTACCTAATGAACCGGACGCGGCCATAGCAAAAATAAGAGCTTCCGTTTCATGGGTATACGCATCATGTGTTTTCCATTCTTCGGCAGCAGTAATAAAGGTAAAATCACCAGAAGTACATTTTGAGCTTTGTAATGTTCCTTTTTCAAAGTTAAAAAGCTTGGTAATTGGCAGCCATTCGCTCACAGCACCGCCTCTAACAAGTTAATGAAGGGGTGATGATTCTTCCAGCGGTAGGTGTGAAAGTCGCGTCTATCGGTAGATATAATCCGACCATGACCCAATTCTTCTGCCAATAGCACTAACGACGCATCAGCCAAATCCATCGGTAAGTCGGCATATTTGATCATGAGTTGTGTCATGGTAGGCAAATGCACTTCGCTAATTGCAAATAAACTAAACAAACCAGAGCGTTGCTCGTTTAAAAATGCGGCGGCTTTGAGTGGATTACAACGACGTTGCAGCAAATAACAAACTTCGGTCACAACGGGCAATGTTGTTATTAAAGGCTCGTTAATCGTTGGTGCGAAGTCTCGTATTTGTTGGTGATGCTTATCTCGTGGGTTAAATAACGCCACCCAAAAACCGGTATCGGCAATAATCATTCACTGCCCCACAAATGTTCTTTGTAATTCTCTGATAAATTTTCGTCGCTATTTTCCATGCAACCCAAAAGTCCAGCGTTGTCTAAAAGTGCCAAAACACGCTCACCTTCAGTTTGGATAGTTGTTTCGTTAGTCGGCTTCAACTGTTTTTTAATGTATTTTGTTTGCTGTGATAAAACAAAATCAAGGACTTTTTGTTGCTCTTGTTCGGGGAGCATTAAAAATTGAGTATTTCTTTCTTGTGCTGATAAATTCATTGTCCTAACTCCTGTTTTAATTGGTTTAACAGAATGTCGCTTTGCGCAAACGATTCATGCAACAACGTCAACAATTCTACGCTGGAATAGCTGTGTTCAGCTTCAGGCGTATGGGGATTTTTAATGTCTAAATTGTAATTATTGGCTTCCAGTATTGCTATCGGTACTTTCC
>CANNLO010000191.1 GCA_947505055.1 Methylococcaceae bacterium
CTTGTAGCTGTGTCTGGAAACCAGATTGATATAGCTAAATCACTCGATTCTATTGGAGCTTGTTATTATCTTGGGGAAAAGGATGCGGTAAATTCTAGCTCTATACAACATTCATTTAATGAATTGTTAGTTGCGCCAGACCAAGTTCTGTCTATTTCACAGCAAGCTTTCTCTCTTGTTGATGGGTTAGGTGTAAATAGAGTTTCTGAAGCGTTAGGTTGTTAACATGAAAATTTCTATTCTATGTTCTGATCATAATCACCCAGTTGTAAATTATCTACGTAAATGGATAAAGGATTTATCGATTAAAGGGCATATTGTATCCCTTGTGTTTGATAAGTCGGAGCTATCTGGGGGAGATATTCTTTTTCTAGTTTCATGTAGCCAAATGATTCGAGATGCAGAACGACGTAAATACAATGTAACTTTAGTTTTGCATGCAAGTGATTTACCCAAGGGTAGGGGCTGGTCGCCTCATGTTTGGTCAATTCTAGATGGAGACTCATTGATAACAGTAAGTTTGCTTGAGGCAGCAGAGCCTGTTGATAGCGGTCCAATATGGTTGAAAACCACTTTTGCTCTTGAAGGCCATGAATTGCTGGATGAAATCAACAAGAAATTATTTGAGGCAGAGCTATATTTAATGACAGAAGCTATTGAGCAATTCTCTTATATAAAACCAATCCAGCAAGTTGGCGAACCCGGTGAGTACATGAGAAAGAGAAGTTCTGAAGACAGTAGAATTGACCCCCATAAATCTATTTCAGATCAATTTAATTTATTCCGAGTAGTCGATTCGGAAAGATACCCAGCTTTCTTTGACTATCAAGGCATGAAATATTTGATAAAAATCGAGAAGGTAAAAAGTGAATAGCCATAAAGAAATTACGATAGATGGAAGAAGAATTGGCGCCGATTACCCTCCCTTTATTATCGCTGAAATGTCTGGTAACCATAACCAATCTCTAGATAGAGCGCTGGAGATTGTTGATGCAGTAGCTAAAACTGGAGCACATGCGCTTAAAATTCAAACCTATACACCAGATACCATGACGCTGGATTTGGATGAGCGCGAGTTTCATATTAGCGACCCCAAAAGTTTGTGGGCGGGTAACTCACTCTATAAGCTTTACGGGGAGGCGTATACGCCGTGGGAATGGCACAAACCGATTTTTGATCGGGCGCGTGAGTTAGGCATTATTGCTTTCAGCACCCCCTTTGATGCTACTGCGGTCGATTTTTTAGAAAGTTTGGATGTGCCATGTTACAAAATCGCATCTTTTGAAAATACTGATTTACCATTGATTCGCCGAGTAGCAGCCACTGGCAAACCTTTGATTATTTCTACCGGCATGGCGTCAGTGGCCGAATTGGATGAAACCGTGCGTGCCGCCCGGGCGGCGGGTTGCAAGGATTTGATCCTGCTTAAATGCACTAGTACCTATCCGGCCACGGCCGAGAACACCAACATCCTGACTATTCCGCATCTGCGTGACTTATTTGGTTGCGAAGTGGGCTTATCAGACCACACCATGGGGGTCGGCGTGCCGATTGCCAGCGTGGCCTTGGGCGCTAGCGTTATCGAAAAACACTTCACGCTAAACCGAGCTGATGGTGGCGTTGATAGTGTCTTCTCCATGGAACCCGCCGAGATGAAGCAACTGGTGTTAGAAACCGAACGTGCATGGCAAGCATTGGGGCGAGTGAGTTATGGTGCCACCGATGCAGAAAAAAAATCAATTGTGTTTAGACGCTCACTTTACGTCGTGCAGGACTTGAAGGCTGGCGACGTGCTGACAACAGAAAATGTTCGTGCAATTCGACCAGGATTGGGGTTGCCGACTAAATACTTGGACGTGGTATTAGGAAAAATTGTTGCCAAAGATGTGTCACGTGGCACTGCGTTGGGGTTTGACTTATTAATGTGACAATGGTGTTTATTTTTAATAAAATCGCTACTATCCATCATGTAACTTACCTTATGTTGATTAGGATAATACACATAACCATTAAGCGTAATATTTAATTAATAAATTAAGCTTATCCACGATTGGTCGTTCGTTAATTATACAATAATGCTAAAAATTTTGAATTCACTAAAGAAGTTGGCGCCATTACCATTAAAGAAGAAACTTGCTAATAATGTAAAAATTCAAAAATTTCGTTACTGGTTAGGCTATGCTTTTTATATGAAGGGCAAATTGAATAGCCAGCTTTCGCCTAATTTTGATATTAAGGATTGTATAAATTCCGGAAATCAAGTTCGAGTTCTCTTGCCGCTCATCGAAACTAATCACTATCAGTATTATCATTTATTGGCATTAGCCAAAGCACTTGAAATTCGAGGTGCCCAAGTTAAAGTACTAATATGCGGTCAATTATTGGATGGTTGTGAACTGAAATCTATTCGTAACGAAGGTCAAGAGGATCCTTGTTGGAAGTGTCGTTTCAATGAGAATAATATTGTTCCTCTATTTGATTTCAATATTATCAATATGGCGAATATTTTTAACGAGTCAGAAGTTCATGCATTTAACACTGAGTCGCAGAACCTTGCACTGAACGATTCGATGGATATTGTCAAGCATGGAGTAAATTTAAAGCAATCTATAGATGATTCAGTTGTACGATATTTCTATGGTGCAGTTTCTAATGACAAAAAAGAAGTATTTCGTGTAAGGGCCGATCATACAAAGACTGCACTAATGTCGATAGCAGTGGCGAAAAAAATTGATCAAGATTGGTCCCCGCAAATTGTTCTTTCAAATATGCCATGTTATAGCGCTTGGGAAGCTTATTACCGTTATTTTGATATTAATGGGAAACGGTTTCGGCAAATAGCGATGTCTCAGTTTGAATTTAATTCAGTTGTATACAATAGTTTCGAGCTTTTTCCGGCTGATCAAAGATTCAGAAAGTACCTGCGTACTAGAGAGCGGAATGAATTAACTGCTATCGAGCGTAATAAGCTTTATGAATTCATTAGTGTTCGACATTCAGGAAATGCTAATATTTTTAAAAATGATGGATATTTTCGGCAGAGTAATAGTTTAAGTGCGGTCGAGGATAAATTACATATAGACAAGTCCAAGCGTAACATTTTTCTATTTTCAAATTTATACTGGGACGTCGGACTATCGGATAGAAAAGGTCTATTCGACGGTGTACTGGATTGGGTCATTCAAACTATTGAGATTGTAAAACTAGCACCGCATTGTCATTTATACATTAAGCCGCATCCTGCGGAAGTATTTGGCAGTGCGGGTTCTCTCAAAGGTGTTTCAGAAATAATTAAAGAAAAATATCCGGAAAGTCTGAATAATGTAACGATTATTGAACCCGATTGGAAATTAGTAACATACGACCTCTTCCCGCACATTGATCTTGGCGTAATTTTTACTGGTACGCTTGGGCTTGAAATGGCACTTTCAGATATCGCTGTCGTTTCAACCGGGACTACATCTCATAAGGGGCTAGGTATCGCTGCGGAACCAGAGAGCATCGAATCCTATCGCGCGATGCTGCTAGGTGAGGGCAAGTTGCCAAAAGTCGATAAAGATTATTTGGAGCTATTTGCTTATTTTTACTTTATTCGCACCCTGATCCCATGGACCTTGACCAAGCAAGCCTACGCTGATAATTTTGATGGTTTTGCTTTTGAGTCTCTAGATGATTTAAAACCAGGAAAGGATCCTTATTTGGATCATCTTTGTAACTGCATCTTAGATCCAATAAATACTGTCCCAGAGGCGTGGTTAGAATAATCAATAACTTAGAAACTTAAATTAGCAGGAATTAATCGAATGAAAAATAGTTTAAAAAGATTGTTGCAAATCGCTCAAACGCTGTTACCGCATACAATCCAAAAAATAATATTGCGAATGCATTATTATTTGAAATCACCAAAGCTGATATCTGCACTGAACGACTATATTGAAACTGATGAACGACAGAAGTTTATCCACATCCTAGAAGCGATAAATTATATAAATGTAGCCGGCGTAGGCGGAGAGACAATCCCTCAAGTTTATTTTGAATTCGGATGTCATTCAGGCCGCACATTCTCTGCAGCAGTTAATGCGGCTGCTTATTTCAGTATGAATAACGCGAAGTTTTACGCTTTCGATTCGTTTGAGGGTTTGCCGCAAACAGACTCAAAAGATGATGGATTTTTTCAAACTGGAACATTCTGTACAAGCCGCAACGACTTCATCAAAATAGTACGCCAAAAAACTGGCGTGCATCTCGCTGACGAATATATAGTCCAAGGTTATTACTGTGACAGTCTCACAAACGAACTGCAAGCCAAGATACCTAAGGCAGGAGTAATCCATATTGATGTGGACTTATATTCTTCTACTGTTGATGTCCTAAACTTTATCAAACCATTGATGGTCGTAGGAACTTTACTTATTTTTGATGATTGGTATTGCTTCCCACCCGAGGCTAACATGGGTGAGATGCGTGCAGTTAAAGAGTTTTGTGAAAGAAATCCATCTTTTAAGTTGCAAGAATGGAAAGCATATTCTACATTTGGCCAGTCATTTTTTGTAACGGCATTGCCTTAATTGTTAAAGAAATACTAAATTATGGAGCTAAAAGTTTATGGTCGATAAATATCCATTTATCCCAGTTTATCAACCATCCTTTGATGGTAATGAAAAGATTTACGTGGCGGATTGTGTTGATTCGTCTTGGATATCTTCCAAAGGTAAGTATGTTTCACTATTTGAAGAATCCTTTTCTTCCTATCTAAATATAGGCTACGCTACTACGGTGTGTAACGGAACGGTTGCACTAGATTTGGCCCTCAAGACACTCGGTATCGGCCCTGGTGACGAGGTGATAGTGCCAACATTTACGTATATTGCTTCAGTAAATGCAATTGTTAATATTGGAGCAATCCCAGTATTTATTGATTCATTAGAGGATTCGTGGAATATAAATCCCTCTTTAATTGTCAATAAAATTACACTAAAAACAAAAGCAATTTTAGTTGTGCATTTGTACGGTGCGCCATGTGATATGGATTCAATCACCAAAATATGCAAGCAACATCAATTGCTTCTTGTTGAAGATGCTGCTGAGGCATTTGGCACTAAATATAAGGGAAAATATGTAGGTAGTTTCGGTGACATTTCAACGTTCAGCTTTTTTGGAAATAAAACCATAACCACTGGTGAGGGTGGAATGGTTGCTTCAAGTCGTCAGTCGTTAATTAGTCGTGCTGCATATTTAAAAAATCAAGCGGTATCACCTACGCGCGAATACTGGCATGATGAGATTGGTTTTAACTATCGGATGACCAATATATGTGCAGCGATAGGGGTTGCTCAACTTGAATGTGCGGATAGTATTCTCCAGAAAAAGCGAGAGCTAGCTAACTGGTATCGTGAGGACCTTGCTAATACTAAGCTAGTATTTCAGGCAGATAATGAGGATGCGTTTAATTCCTATTGGATGGTATCCATTTTGGCGAAGAATGAAGTTGAGCGCGATAATATTCGTCAATATTTAAAAACCCGCAGTATTGAAACCCGTCCTTTCTTCTATCCTGCACATGTAATGACTAAGTTTAAAACAGAAGATACCCACCCTGTTGCCGAGTCTTTGAGCGTTAGAGGTATGAATCTACCTAGTTACCCAAGTTTGACAAGAGAGCAGGTTAGTTATATCACCTCAAAAATAATAGAAGCGATTAAAATTTAACGTTTATAAAATAATATGTAAATATTCTACATGAATGTGTTGATCTTAATTATTGACATTTAGAGGGAATAAGCCAATTCAAAGCAGATGAGGGTTATTGCCACACGCATCCATTTGGTTGGTATTTCCTAGAAGTTATACGTTGAAAAGTAAAACAAGTATGTGAGCTGGTTACTAAATCGCTTGCTGTAGTTGTAATTTATGATTTTTTACTGAGCGGGAGATAATTGCACCCCGACGTGCCTATCATTTTTAATATAACGGCAACTTTTAAATCTGAAATAAAGAACGATAGTTAAGCATAAATAATGCGGCTAGTTTAGGTTAAAGCAATACACATCAGTCGATTTTAATTCGTATGTGCTTGAGAAATTAGAAAATTAATCAATGAACAGTTCATCTAAAAACATAAATCATCCTCCCAGCATTCTTGTCCACTCAAAAAAAATTCGTAATCGCTTGGAGAAGCTCGCGCAACAAATTAATAAGGACTACGAAGGACAAGAGCTTGATCTTGTTTGTTTGTCCAATAGTGCAATGGTTTTTACGACCGACCTTATGCGCCTTATTCAAGTCCCTGTAAGATTACACTTATTGGCTTTCGATTCTTATACACCAACACCTAAAAGTGGCGAGGTGCGACTCACGCTTGATCTTGTAGAACCCATTGAAGGTCGCAATGTCTTGGTTGTTGAAGGTATGATCATCAGTGGACGTACCCCGCTTTATATAATGAATCTTTTGCGGTTACGGCAACCTGCCAGCTTAGAGCTTTGTGCTATTGGTAAAAAGCCAGCAGAATTGGCTGTGCACCTATCAATTAAATATTGCATGTTCGAGTTTGATGCTGAATGGGTGACTGGCTATGGTATTGGACATGGTGCAGAGAAAGTGTCAGCAGATTTGCTAGATATGTCCAAAAAATCTTCATATGTTTAAAATCGTAACTGTAATATTGAAATGAGTGACATCATGAATAATAACAACCTTACACAGCGTTCGCTTAATGGGCTTCGCTTGCTATTCTTAGCACCATATCCGCCACCCTACGGAGGAATCGCTTCTCATCTGAAAACACTTATGCCTTCCCTGATAAAAGATGGGGCTTCGGATATAACTGTTGTGAGTTTTGGTGAAAAAAACTGTACTGAGCGAGTCGATGGAATCACGGTTTTTAGATTTAACTTAAAAGCGAACCTATGGAGACTGCTCTTACCGCAGAATATACCTCTAATATTATGCGTCTATAAGCATCTTGGTAAAAATGGGTTGTCTTATTCAATTTTTTTCCAAGAGTTAATTAAGGCGATACTTACACATAAGGTTGTAGAATTGCATAAAAGCATGGTTGTTAGCAGTCATATGGTTAACAATAGCCTGCAACTCATCCCGCTGAATGATTATTGGGGTGGTAAGAAAGGTATTGTGCTTACTGTACTCGGTGAGATTTATGAAGCCCCTGATTTTTTTGATCATTACCAACCACTTATTCATGCACTTTTAGCCATACCACAATTCGTTTTATCTTCCAGTTGTCATTGTGCTAATAGTTTGAGTAAGATAGGTAATCAACGGCCAATAGAAACAGTTTTTTATGGGGTGGAATTAGAGGGTGAATTGACATCGGTTCAAAGAAGGGAAGCGTTTAGAAAAGCCAACAAGATTAAAAAAGATGACGTAGTCATCTTTTTTATGGGCAGAATGCTTGCTGACATGGGACTAGATGTTGTTCTTGATACTATTCCTAGTCTGATTGATGATTTCTCTACGGTTCGACATGTTATTGCTGGTGCAACTGGAGATCTTACACACAGAGCTATAGAATTAGCTCGGATGTACCCTGAAAAAGTTTTGGTCTTGGAGAATGTGTCTTTCGCACTACAGCGAGATTTGTATAGTGCCGCAGACATTTTAGTTGCACCGTCTTTCAATCAACGTGCTTGTATGGGAGTTTCGATTAAAGAAGCTATGGCAGCTCGACTCCCAGTAGTTGGCGGTGCCGGGGGCGGTGTGTCGGAGGCCGTTGTGGATGGAGTAACTGGGTTTTTGATTCCAATTGAACCGTCAGGTGTTGTCAATGCAAAAGCCTATCTTAAAGCACTTCATCGATTGATTCTAGAGCCTGAATTAAGATTACATTTTGGTGATGCGGGCAGGCATAGAGCAGAGGATATTTTCTCTGTGCACCAAACCAATAAACGCATTGCTGAAATTTTGCTTGCTTCCAAGATTTAAAATCATTAAATATAAACTCAATGAAAAGGTATGTTACTCTTTACTACGCATCAATCAGCCTTACAAACAGTCTATTGTCAGTCTTTTGGTGGTTTATTTGCTTTTGGCGAAACCCTGCAAAAAGCCGTTCTATTTTAATTGACCTCATTGAGCGTAATTATCAGACTGGTTCGTGGTTTATTTTCGGCAGTGCGCGATCAAGCTTGGCCGCTTTTTTAAGGGCGGCAGATATTGGCAATGATGATCAAGTCATTATTTCTTCTTATACCTGTTTGGCAGTGCCAACAGCCATTGTGTCGGTTGGTGCAATTCCAGTTTACATTGATATAAATTCTCTCACCTTAAATATTGATGAGTCATCAATATGGCCTGCGGTTACAGACAAAACTAAAGCTATTGTTATTCAACACACGCTAGGAAATCCTGCGGCGGTTATAGAAATTCGTCATAAGGCCCATGCTCAAGGATTGATAGTTATTGAGGACTGCGCGCTATCCATGGGGACAAAGGATAGCGGTCGATATGTTGGTACATTAGGGGATGCTGCTATTTTTTCAATGGAACTATCAAAAATTCTTTCCTGTGGTTGGGGCGGCTTGCTTTTAATTAATAATCATAAACTGGCTTCAGAAATGACACGTATTTATTCTACAGTGCCAGAGCAGCCTCTTGCGCAATCAAC
>CANNLO010000192.1 GCA_947505055.1 Methylococcaceae bacterium
AGGATCTGGATGTGCCGTATTTATGGCGCAGGTTGGATGTAAATAATGTTTTATCGTTAGGCACTAACGAATCACTTTTTGACGATGACCAAAGTGACTTGGTTGATGTAGTGAATGATGCAGATTTTAAAACCTTGCAGAGTGTTATAGACCTATTTGAACACGCGAAAACCTTTGGCTCGTTAATTCAGGTTCCCGCTGATCAGGCTGATTTTTTAAAGGACTTAAACAAGCAATTACAAACACTGATTGAGCAGGGTAATAGTTTTCAAAAACCGGCCGCAAAAACGTTATTGCCGTTTGTGCAACAGGCTTGGTACTTAGCTCAGCAATATGATTCAGTTATTGCTAATCCGCCTTATCTCGCCGCTAAATCATTCAATAAAGTTTTAAAAGATTGGATGATTATAAGTTATAAGGGGGTTGATAAGGATCTTTTTTCAGCATTCATTTTAAGGAATCTAAGTTTAACAAAAAATAATGGTTATTGTGGAGTTATGACTTCATTTGTTTGGATGTTTATTTCAACGTTTGAAAATCTAAGGCATAGCGTATTATCTAATTCTACAATTCAATCTTTAGTTCAATTACATTATGATGCATTTGCAGAAGCAAAGGCTCATATTATGACCTGTGTTTTATCTAAAGGAGCCATCGATAATTACATCGGTAGTTATATCCGCCTTACTGAATTTCCAGGTGTTGATGTACAAGCACCAATGACTATATATGCCATAAAAAATAGAAATTGTGGTTGGTTTTATGATACTCAACAAAAAAACTTTTATGACATTCCTGCTACGCCAATTTCTTATTGGGCAAGTAATAATGTTAAGAAGTGCTTTGAACTAGGTGAAAGACTTGGTGATTTAATACCAGTTAAAAAGGGTATGGATACTGGAAATAACGACATCTTTTTAAGACTTTGGCATGAAGTTAATTACATTAAACTTGGAATACGATACGAATCAACAAAACAATTTGTAGATGATAATAAAAAATGGCTTCCTTATGATAAAGGTGGTAATTATAGAAAATGGTACGGTAATAATGAATATGTTTTAAATTGGGAAAATAACGGAAGTGAACTTAGAAGATCAAGCGCTAATTTAAGAAGTGAAAATTTATATTTTAAAAAAAGTATTACTTGGTGTGCTTTAACTTCGACCTCAACTAGTGCTAGATTATCTAATGCAGGAAGTACATTTGACTCAGCGGGTTCATCAATGTTTCCGTCACAAAAAGAGTTTAATATTTTTCTTGGTTTAATGAATAGCGCTGTAGTTGATTCTATATTAAAAATACTAAATCCAACCCTAAATTATGGTGCTGGTAGTATTTCAAATCTTCCTTTTATTAATAAAAGTATATTGGCTATAGTTGATCCTTATGTTGATGATTTAGTTTCTATATTTAAAGAAGATTGGGATAGTTTTGAGACATCGTACGAGTTTTATAAAAACCCATTGATTACTCATACAAAAGGTGAGTTAAAGCTAAGAGTTGGTCTACTGTCTTATTTTTCAGAAACCAAAAATAAGGTGGCTATTGCATCAAATCTGGAAGAAAAATGTGATCAAATTTTTATTAAAGCTTATGGATTAGATCAAGAAATGGCTCCAAGTAAAGTTCCAGTAAGTTTACTAATCAATCCATATTTCCGCTATGGAAAAAAGAAGAACATCGAGTACGAATTATTATTCAGAGAGGATATTTTCAAAGAATTGATTAGTTACAGTGTCGGCTGCATGATGGGGCGTTATCGCCTCGATAAACCAGGGTTGATTTATGCCCATTCCGGAAATATTGATTTCGACAAAATTTACAATGATACTTTGGAGGCGGTTGTAAATCCCTTCATCGCCGATGACGACGGCATAATCCCCTTAACTGATCAGGATTGGTTTAAAGACGATGCCACCAATCGTTTTCGAGATTTTGTGCGCACGGTTTGGGGTGAAGACAATTTGCAAGAAAACCTTGCCTTTGTTGCCGAAAGCCTGTGCCTGAGTGGATTGACGGCCAAACGAGGTGAACAGAATTTGGAAACAATTCGTCGTTATTTATCCAACCAATTCTATAAAGACCATCTAAAAACCTACAAAAAACGCCCGATCTATTGGCTGTTTAGTTCCGGCAAACAAAAGGCTTTTGAAGGTCTAGTGTACTTGCATCGTTATAATGACAGCACCTTGCCCAGAATGCGTACCGAATACGTCACGCCGTTGTTGGGTAAATATGACGCCTTTGCCGACCAGTTAAAAAAACAACTAGAAGACGCCACCACCAGCGAAGCCACGTTATTAAATAAAGAACTGCTGGCGCTGGAGAAAAAACAAACCGAACTGCGTGCCTTTGACGACAATCTAAAACACTATGCCGATAGGCGCATTAAACTGGATCTGGATGACGGCGTGAAAGTCAACTACGGCAAGTTTGGTGATTTGTTAGCTGAGGTTAAGGCGATTACGGGTGGTAAAGGTGAGTAGTTTATGAGTAATTATTTAAAGTCAGCAATTGACACTATTTATGGTAAAGATGATGATTTCATTTTATTAGGTCTTACTGGAAGAACTGGAAGTGGTTGTTCAACAGTAGCTAAAATTTTACAAAGTGACAAACAAGAAATTAAACAATCTTTATTTTTGGGTGATGACCCAACTACAAACGAAGATAGAAAGCAGAAAATAATAAAAAATCATTTTGATAAAACTTGGGATGCATTTAGTTTAATACAAGTTAGGTCAATCTTGACCTTAATGCTTGCAGAATCTGTTATAGAAGAATCAACTGGTTATATAGAAACTTTAAAATTGATAGACGATGAACAATTAAAAAGTTTAAAAGAAAAATTTAAGTTTATATCTGAAGAATCGAGTAAATTAAAAAATTCAGTTCCAAAAGTTGGATTTAAGCAGTTTTATACTAAAGTACTTCCTGATCTTTGTGAGCAAATAAAAAATATATTGGGTGAAAAAGCTTTTGTAAAGCTATATCAAAAAATAGGAACGAACATACGTACTTCTGGAAATCCACTTAACGAAACATTATTAGATGGAAAGTTTTTTACATTAGCAGAAAAAATAAAAAATATTGTTAAAGACTTGCACGAAGAAAACAAATCATCAAGCCAAAAAACATTAATTGTTATTGATGCTATACGGAATCCCCTTGAAGCAATTTATTTTCAAGATAGATACGCATCATTTTTTTTAGTCGCCGTTTCTTGTGATGATTCAGAACGAAAACAGCGGCTTAGGAAGCAAAACTATAATGACGATGATATTGAAATATTAGATGAACAGGAATACCAAAATAGGGATTTAAATAAGGAATCTACATATTCGATTCAAGATATACAAGGTTGCTTACAGCGAGCAGATATTTATATAAGCAACCCAGATGAAGAAAATGTAGTTTCGGAGTTTAAGTCTTTAGCAAATCAAGTATTAAGATTTGTTTCATTAATGAAAAGGCCGGGACTCATAACACCAACAGCGGTTGAGCGGTGCATGCAAGTTGCGTATACCGCAAAATTAAATTCTGGGTGTATTTCTCGTCAAGTTGGTGCCGTAATTACAGATTCTAATTATTCTGTAAAATCGATTGGTTGGAATGATGCCCCACATGGTCAAGTCCCTTGTAATTTACGAAACAGATTTGACTTGGTAAATGGGAAAGATCAACTGGCTTACAGCACATTTGAGAAGAATGATAATGAGTTTGTAACATTTTTTCGTAAAAGAAATATAAGTTACATTCCAATCAAAAACGACCAAAGTGGAAGAAATGTTTCATATTGTTTCAAGTCTGAGTATAACGCTTTTAAAAATAAAGATAATCAGGTTCATACAAGATCACTTCATGCTGAAGAGAATGCATTTTTACAAATTTCAAAATATGGAGGTATTGGAATAGAGGGAGGTAATTTATTTACCACCGCTAGTCCATGTGAATTATGTGCTAAAAAAGCCTATCAACTTGGGATAAAAAAGATATTTTATATTGATCCATATCCTGGAATTGCAATGAGTCACATAATTGATGGCGGAACTTGTAAACCAGTTTTAAATTTGTTTTCTGGAGCTATAGGACGTGCGTTTCATCGTTTATTTACACCGATAGTTGCATATAAAGATGAGTTAAATGCGATAAAAGATATAGATATAGATATAGATATAGATATAGATTCTATTTCAACAATAGTGTCGGCTGTTCTTAAGTGTGTAGGTGATACGTCAACTGATGAAGTAAAGAGTTTCCATCAAGATTTTAATAAATTGATTAATAGTATTTCTGAAGATGCATTTAAAAGCATGGAAGCTTTACTTAAAAAACCATCTTCTAGTGCAAAGCGCCAGTCTTTTGAGGAAGATTTACATGTTTTAAATGAAACAGACCTTGATCTATTATTATCAAAAGCATCGGAGTTTTTATGATATATCGAATAATTATTAATTGGGTGCTTGGGAATCAATATGCTTAATTCACTGAACATTAAAAATTTTAGGTCTCTGGAAGATTTTCAGGTCACTAAACTGGGTCGGGTTAACTTAATTGTTGGTAAAAATAATTCAGGTAAAAGCTCGGTACTGGAAGCATTAAGAATTTATGCGGGCAATGCTAATCAAGCCTTATTAGAGAAAATTGCTCAAGGTCATGATGAGAGGTGTTTTCTAAATAAAAATTTATATGAAGGTCTTGATGCTTCATTACCTTATGAAGATTTATTTACGCATAGAGCGTTTCCAGAGGTTGAAAATCCTATTGTTATCGGAGAGTTTGAGAGTGCTAGCGCATTAAAAATTTATCATGCCTACACGGTTGAAAAAGATTCCGTCGTTACTGATGAAGAAGGTAATAAAGAAACAATTAAGCGACCGATGACCATTACAAAGATTGAATTAACAACCTTTAACAAGGTGCTTAGTGAAGGACTCTTGATTAAAAAGAATGCCGACACGACGACTATCGATTTTAATGTTGTTAGCGCTGATTTTAGACGATATGTCACGGTGGGTAATCCAATGCCATGTAGTTTTATACCCACGCAATTAGTCGCAATGAATGAGTTAGCCAATGATTGGGATAGTATTGCTCTCACTGAAGCCGAAGAGATAGTTAAAGAAGCCATGAAAATAATCTTGCCTGAATTTGAAAATCTTACCTTCGTTAATGACTTTTCTTATAGTGAAAGTAAAGCAGTTAGACGTGTTGCTAAAGTCAAAATTACGGGAATATCACGTCCAGTACCTTTAAATAGTTTAGGGGACGGTATGTTGCGAATTTTGCAGTTAGTGTTAAAGCTATTTTCTGCAAAAGGAGGTTTTCTTTTAATTGATGAATTTGAGAACGGCTTGCACTATAGCGTTCAGGAAAAAGTATGGAGCTTATTGTTTGAGTTGTCGCTAAAGCTAGATATTCAGATATTTGCGACTACACATAGTTGGGATTGTATTGAGAGTTTCGCAAAAGTGGCAATGGCTAAAAAAGACATTGATAGCGTGTTGTTTAGAGTTGGTAAAAGTGTTCGTACCAGTGATAAAGGACGAGTTATTTCAACTGTATTCGATCAAGAGCAGCTATACAGCATTACGCAGTCTGATGTTGAGGTGCGTTAATGGCTAATCGTAGAAAAATATTATTGGTTGAGGGGGAGTCGGACAAAAGCTTTTTTGAGGAAATTTGTAAAAAGCTATCATTGGACGCCTCTGTACTGGTTGCTCCGCCAATTGATTTAGGTGGTACGCATAATACAAAAGGCGGTGTATCAAATCATCTGAAAATTTTGTTACCCCAACTAGATGATGGTCAAATTAGTCATATTGCAGTCGTTGTGGATGCTGATTATGATCAGAATGGTGGCGGGTATCAGAGAACAATGGCGAATTTGACTAAAATTGTTGAGCCTTTTGGGTTTGTAGTTGAAAACAAGAGTGAAACTGTAAGCGGTATATGTTTTAAAAACACAAACGGGTTATCCGACTTGGGTTTATGGATCATGCCAGATAATAGGAAAGAAGGGATGCTGGAAGATTGGATAAAGTCTTGTGTAAGTGAGTCTGAACAAGAACTATTTCAACAGGCAGTACAAGCCGTAGATCAAATCAGTACGCCTAAATTTAAACCCCATTCATATTCTAAAGCTGAAGTGGCAACATGGTTGGCATGGCAAAAAAAACCTGGACAAGGGCTTTATGCAACGATTGAAAATAAACTTTTGAATGATGAATATCCGTTGTTTAAAAATTTAGAAGAATGGATGGTTAAGATTTTTCCTTAATACATTACATCGTATATGGCACCAAGTAGGCACTAGGTTGGCACCAAGTACAAAGTCAAATCTAAATAATGAGAATGGCATGGTAGAGCTAATCATTCCCGACAAACCCACCCGTTCAAAACAAAAATACCGACTTAAAAGGAATCAGTATTAATGGATATTAGCCAATTACAACAAGGCATCATCGCTAAATTTGCTTTGGGTTCTGCTAATGAATGCCGTCTTTTGTTTTGGTATGATCCTGAACAGAGTTTTGAAGTCGCGCTTTCAGGTCTCGTAATTCCAGAGGTGACAGTCTTGAATATGTCCGGCCTTTCTATTTTTGAAACCAAAAAGCGTATTGAGCTAGACGAGCCTAATAGTCGGTTTTTGTTGTATTTCCCTTATGCTGAGCCGGAACCGGATAAAGACTGGTTCTTAGATATACGCTTATACAGTGAACAGTTTTACGCCGATGCTAGCTCCTTATTGCTGAATGAGCTGGGCATACAAAAAATGTCCTTAAGAAGTCATATTTACACTAGGCAGGACTTTTTTGCCAATAAGCAACGCATGACTAGCTTGAAGCGCTTAGTGACCGAAAACGAGGACGAACGCTCCTTAGATCGTAAAATGTTGGCGGTCTTGGTTAAGGCGGATTCTGCCGCATTGCCGGATATTTTATTAAGTTTGCTTAAAGATTATAGTCTAGGGCTTGAAATGGATGAGTGGCCTTTAATGGCGGCCGTTTCTAAGTTTAATTTAGCTGAGGCTTTGTGGCTTAATCTTGCAGAAGAATTTGCTTATGACGCCAAAGACCCCAGCTTAGCCGATGTTGCACTCAAACTGTTTTGCACAGAATTATGGAGCCAGATTGATGGCTTAGATCGAGATTGGTTACTTAATAATGTCTTGAAGACCTCCGCGGGTAGAGCCACCGCTTTAGCTTTCATGGCTAGTTGGCGTGACAGTCGCAGCTATGCGCAGTACCACGACAGTATTTCGCAGTTATTGGGCCAAAAACTAGAAGTGGCTAATAAATGTGCGCATTATCAAGCCCATGAATTAGTGGAATGTGCTAGTTTTGAGGCGGTTGAACAAACGCTGATTCGTAGTTTAGTGCGTGATTTATTAGATAGCTCTAAGTCGTTGGATCGCGCATTATTCGAAAGCATACTCTCACGACGTTTAGTCGGTCATTGGTGTCTATCGAGAAAAGAATACACGGCTATTTATGAAGCCATGCGTAATGCAGAACTGTTACTGCATTTACGTCAGCGCTTTGTTGATGGTTTTCATTACGAGTCAGGCAAAGCCATGTATCAGGCTTATCAAACTGAGTTGTATCGCTTTGATCAAGCCTACCGATTGTTTAACGAGCATGTACAGGCCTTGGTTAATACTGGTGCCGAAATTCTAAGGCAGTTAGATGATGCCATAGAGAAGCTTTATAGCCAATGGTATCTCTATGAGTTGGGTTTAGCTTGGGATCGATTATTAGAGCTAGAGCAGCGCCTTGGCAACTGGAAGTTCCCTGGTATTGCCTCCCAGTATGACTTTTTTCAAACCGCCGTTAAGCCACGCATTAAGGCCAAACAAACTAAGCGTATTTTTGTAATTATCTCTGATGCCTTGCGTTATGAAATTGCTGAAGAGCTGTGCTTTATGCTCAATAGAGAAAAGCGCTTTAAAGCCGAATTATCGTCGCAACTAGGCGTGCTACCCAGTTATACGCAATTAGGCATGGCGGCCTTGTTGCCGCATAAAACCTTGGAATATCAAGCTGGAACTGGAACCGTTTTAGTCGATGGATTATCCACAGCTGGTTTAGACCATCGTAATACTGTACTGGAAAAGCATAAGGGCCTTGCGGTGAGTTCAAAAGACTTGATGAGTTGGAGCAATCAAGAAGGTCGAGAGAAAATAAGTGACGCTGAAATTGTTTATATTTATCACGATACCATTGATTTTATCTGTGACAAACAAGGTGGTGAAGATAGAACGCCGCAAGTATGCCGTACAGCCATTGAAGAACTGACCGACTTAATAGGTCGTATCGTTAATCGTCTTAATGGTAGTCAAGTGTTGGTAACGGCGGATCATGGTTTTCTGTTTCAACAAAAAGCCTTGGATAAGTCAGATAAGACCGAGTTAGCCATTAAACCTAATGGGGCTGTTGAAGCTAAGAAGCGCTATATCGTCGGTGAAAATCTACCCTCTAATGAGCTGTATTGGAAAGGAAAAATAGCCGATACCGCAGGTGCTTTAGGTGATACAGAGTTTATGGTACCTAAGGGGGCGCAACGCTTTCATTTTGTCGGCGGTGCAAAGTTTGTTCATGGC
>CANNLO010000193.1 GCA_947505055.1 Methylococcaceae bacterium
AAGTTCAATAAGGTGATGCACGTCGCCGCCAGATGGGCGATGCCTGCTTTGGGCACGTCTGCCAAATGGGCATTGGCTACACCAGACGGGTCATAGATAATGCCAGGCACGGGGTTTAATGAATGAGCCGTCTTGGGTTTGCATCTGCCCTGCTCGTCCAATACCAATGCGCCCGTTTTCTTATCCAGTTCGCACATATCGTCGGCATTGCCATGATCGGCGGTGCAAACTAGGATGCCCTTGGCTTTTTTCAGGGCTTCCATAATTCTGCCGACATTTTCATCAACCGCTTCAACGGCAATTTTGACCGCGCTGGCTACGCCAGTATGGCCCACCATGTCGCCGTTTGGGAAATTCAGGCGGATGAATTGGTATTCACCGCTTTCAATCGCCTTAATCACCACATCGGTAATTTCATCGGCTTTCATGCGTGGCGCATTCTCGAACGGGCAATTATCAGAGGGGATTTCTTGCCAGGTTTCGGTCGGAAATTTACCGGAATTGTTGCCGTTAAAGAAATAGGTCATGTGACCGTATTTTTGGGTTTCGGAAATCGCCAATTGCTTGACACCTGCATTGGAGAGATATTCGCTCATGGTGCGGTCAATCGCTGGTGGTGTAACCAAATAGCGGGCCGGTACGCCCAAATCGCCGTCATACTGCATCATGCCTGCATACAGCACATCGGGTTTGCCGCCACGGTCGAATTCTTTCAAATCTTCGGCTTCAAAGGCTTTGGTAATTTCCAAAGCGCGGTCGCCACGGAAATTGAAGAAAATAACACTGTCGCCATCGACAATCGGGCCTACCGCTAGGCCGTCGCGTGCGATAACAAAGGCAGGTAAATCTTGATCCAAAATGCCAGGGGTTTCGGCGCGGAAGGTTTCGACTGCCGCTTTCATGGACACAAACGTCCGGCCTTCGGCTTTGACATGGGTTGCCCAGCCGCGTTTTACCATATCCCAATCGGCATCATAACGGTCCATGGTGATATTCATACGTCCGCCACCGGAGGCCACACTATAATCGACCGTGCCATCGGCATTGATGTCATTCAAAAACGCGTCAAAACGGTCAATGTATTCAAATGCGGAAGTTGGCGGTACATCACGCCCGTCAATCAAAGCATGGATACGGGCTGTTTTAACGCCTTGGGCTTTCGCTGTGCGTAACATGGATTCCAAGTGGTTGATGTTGGAATGGACATTGCCATCAGACAACAAACCAATAAAATGCAAAGTTGAGGATTTGGCATTGACGTTTGTAACCAGCTCTTGCCAGACCGAGCCATCCGCATACATCGCACCTGAGGCTATCGCTTTGCCGACTAAGGCCGCACCTTGTTCAAAAATACGTCCACAACCGATGGCGTTATGCCCGACTTCGGAATTGCCCATGTCGCCGTCATCTGGCAAGCCGACAGAAACGCCATGCGCCCGCAATTCGGTATACAAGGCATTGTCATGCAACCAGTTCAGGTTCGGCGTGTTCGCCTGCTTCACAAAATCGCTTTCTGGATTTTTACCGATACCGACACCATCCATAATGACCAACACCACCGCGCCTTTCGGGCCAGCAAAAGCAACACTCTTTTTCAAATCAATCATTTAAAACTCCAAATTACGTGTATAAATATATTAGGGTAGCTTGCAACAGAAGAGTAATTACAGCACTAAGCGTAATATGTTGTAGTTGTTGTTCGAGCATAGCGGGAGCTTGATCACATAGATAAGTAATATAAATGATGATAATAATACCCCCTACCCTGCGTTGTTAAGGCTGACCGTGTATTAATTTTATACATTTAAGGGAAGTAATTTTTAAAAGGTACTATAAATTATGCAGTTCTAATAAGTATTACTAATTAATACCATGCAATCGTGTAATCTAAGAAGGTCATGGCCTAAAAATTTGTTGCCAATCTTTTAATCATGCGTAGGTATACGTCTGAAATTTGTTACATATTTGAGCAAGTACTTAACTTAGTTTCGCTCTTTATCAAATACCTCGTCCATTTCTTTAGTATCATCCGGTTCTTTTGGGAGGGTTATTTAGAACGTGTATGTCCTTATTTACAGATGTTACCTCTACATGAGGTCTGAATCATAAACCTTATCCGCCAAATTATAATAAGACGTAATAATTACGATCAGCGTTTCGGTTAGGATATATACGTTGGTAAGGAAGATCCTTGTAAACATAAGCACTTTTTACATCTAAAAACAAATTACCTTAATTTCCAATTTTTGTTTAGAACCAATATGATATAGAAATATTGGCAATAGCCAATTATCCATGATATCTAAATTTTTTGATTTCATCATAGCCCTGCCCTTTCCTTCCTTGTTCAATTTGTGACGTTAGAAAAATAAAAAAATTATTATAAATTCGAGTTGACCACCCCTCACCTTCAAATAATTTTTTTACTGGCCCACGCAACCCCTTTTTCTCAAATTCTTCTTTTAAACAATTTTGAAGCGATTTATCTAACTTATTAAATGATGCTTTTATTAAATTTGCTGAATTCTCACGGTCTTGCTTTTCTAATTCAATAACATTTAACTTTTCTTCAATTTTTTTGGTTTTTTCTTCAATTACCTTCGTGATTAATTTTGGCGATTTAGGTGCATAATTTTTCATAATTGCACTGGTCGCATAAGCTCCAAGGTTAAATTCTTGTTCTCGCTTATTCTTAATTGCTTTTCTGTATTGCTGCTCCGTGTAATCAAGATTACGGCGGATATTATCCTCATCAAATTCCAAAATTATTTTCTTTGCAATATTTGCCGTAATACCAAACTCTTCAATCATCTTAAAAAGCAAGTTGTCGTCGGAAATAAATAAATCCTCAGTTTCCTCTAATTTTTTTACATAAAAAACTAGTTCAGAAACCTTTCTTCCTTCTTTTAATTCTTTGTAGAGTTCTACATGTAAAAGAGACTTCTCGTTTATTTCATTTACTGCAACAGAAACAACACGACGCTTAAAATCCTTATATGTCTGATGGTTATCTTTGCCACACATTAGAATTCTGCACTCTTCTAAAGTTACTGAAAAATAGGATTCTAATTGATTTTCTAGGCTTCCTATGCAAATTTCCCAAAGTGCTTGAGAATATTTTGAACTAAAACGTTCTTGTATTTTTATGTCCAGGAAAACAAACGAACTGGGATCTTGTACCCATTGGACTATGTTTGGTGGGAAGGAGAAACACCATGTTTTTTTAGTAGTGTTAATAACTGCGGGAGCTAACATAGTACCTACGCCATTTAGATGATCCCGTTCATTATTTAAAATATTGTATTCGATAACAGTGGATGCCAGTTTTTTGAAGTTAACTCTAGCACTTGTAATATCCCTATCGGTCTTTTTTAAAAGCTCAATCACGTCATTCTCAGAAACATGATGTTCAATATCTTTTCCAAATCTATCTTTAACTAAAAATAGTAAAATATTAAAAATCTTTCTTGAAGCCAAAGGTAAAGAGTTTTCGCAATTTATGATTGCTTTATGTTTTTTAACAATTGCATTTATTTCTTCATTAATAACTGCCATACAAAATCCTGTTTTTAGCCTGAACTTCCAAAATCTTTACCGGACATTTAGCCACCTTTTAGTTAACAAATGTCTATGCGTTCGTTTCCAAAAATGTTTATTTATCAAAAATGACAATCAATCGGTTGAGATAGATACTCTTTTAATGAAATCCCAGTAAATTACTTGCTATTTATAAATCATATTTAATCTAAATATTTAATTATTTCAAATGGTTACAATATTCAACTTATAACTCAATCTACCGGATATTTCGCCACCTTTAAGAAAATTCTATCAAATATCTTAAAACCAAATCCCGTAAAATTAGCCACCTTTCATAAAACAGGAGACAGATTTCATTCATATTATCAACAAGTTATAAGCTTCATTATTTCATATTTTCACTATCGGAAATAACGCCACCTTTAGTAAAATTACCCGCATATTTAGCCACCTTAATCTGGTGACAAAAATAATTATTCTTTACTTTCAATACGTTATAATTAACAAATATGAGGATCTAGCTCTCCGCAAATTACTCCACCTTTACCGGATATATAGCCACCTTTCAGAAATTTTCTTCCGTACATTTAGCCACAGTAAAATACTGTTTTTATTAATTTATTAGATAAGTCAATAAGTTATATAAACTTACATAATAATTTTTATAAGCCGGAAATTAAGCCACATTTACCGGAAATTTAACCACCTTAAGTAGGATATATCGCAAGTTTAGCCACCTTTACACTTCATTTCTTTAACAACTACAGTAATTTCACTTTGATAACAATGGCTTATGTAATTTTATCTAGTATCAAACTTCCGGAATTTAAGCCACCTTTACCGGATATATAGCCACCATTAGTATGGTAACTGGAAAAATAAAGGACAAAAATAGAACGAATATACTTCATAAATCAATTAGTTGAACAAAATATAAAATCATTATCGTAATTCGAAGTTTTCCGGATATTTAGCCACCAATAATATTTTTTTTATTTATTTCAATAAGTTGTAATTCAATAGGAACTACATATATATTTATTATTTTTATAAAAAAATATACATATTTGTAAGTATCCAACCAACAAGTGCTCTTCTCATTAATTGCTGTTAAAAACTATCAAAAATGTGGACAATAACTCCCACAGAATAAAGTAGCATCATAAAAAATGATATTTGATTTAAAAATTAAATAGATACTAAATATGACAAATATTTAGACAAAAGATACTTGACTTGTTAATATTAGTCAATAGTTTCATAAAATGAACAAGTAGGCTAAATGCTATGGGTGCTGGATTAGATAAAATCAATAAGTTATTAGAACATACTGAAAGCCTAAGACGTTCTTTCAGAAATTTTAATTTTTCACCAGACAATATTAAACGAGATGAGAGAAGATATTCCCTTAAAGAAGCTCAAGAATTAGTTGGAAGATCTTACCAAGCAATTCGTGATGCAGAAAAAGATGGGCGATTGAGTCAGCCAGAAACCGGATCTAACGGGAGAAGATTAGGCTTTAGCCTAAGCGAAATAAATAAAATGAGGGATATCTTCGGAACTCGACCACGTAGAAGTGAAAAAGACGACCCTATTATTTTAGCAATACAAAATTTCAAAGGTGGGGTTTCTAAATCTACGGTAGCTTGTCATCTTGCACAATACCTAGCAAAACAAGGATATAGGGTTTTAATTATTGATTGTGATTCTCAAGCTAGTACAACTACAACTTTTGGCTACATACCTGACGACGATATTAATGAAAATGAAACGCTATTGCCTTTTCTTCGTGAAGAAGCTGAAACATTAGCACCATTTGTTCGTAAAACATATTGGGATTCACTGGATCTGATTCCAGCAAATCTAATGCTCTATCAAGCTGAATATGAATTAGCAAGCAGACCGTCAGCTAGCACATTTTCCTTATTAAGAGAAGGTATTGAAACCATACAAAATAATTACGACGTAATTGTTCTTGACCCCGCACCTGCTTTAGGTATGGTGTCGTTGAATGTGATTTATGCGGCAAATGCTTTACTTATTCCAATGCCACCCGCAATGTACGATTTTTCTTCAACTATTTCATTTTTAACTATGCTGAAAAATTCAATGGAATCCTTAGAAAAGCATTTAGGCCCTATTGAATACAAATTTGTAAAAATATTAATAAGTAGATACGACGAAAACAAAAGTGCCCAACAAGCATTAGTTGATTTAGCTAATGATCAATTCGAAGGATCTGTACTGACCGCTAAAATGAGAGATTCTGCTGAAATTTCCAGTGCTGGAAATAGGCAACGTACAGTTTATGAATTAAATGGGCCTATAACTTCATCAAAAGTGCATAATCGATGCATAAATATCCTGGACTCAGTCAACAGAGAAGTGGAATTGTTAATAAGAAAAAGTTGGCCTAGTCATGCTAAGGCTCTTCGAGAAGCAGGCTTGGATTAATGGAGAGAATTTATGAAAAAAATTAAAAATAGTGATTTTTTAGGGCAGATTAAGGAAAGTATCGAACATGAAAAAAATAACAAGGATGAAGTAATCATTGAGACTGTAAAAATAAATCAGTTTGACCAAGGACTAAATCTAACAAAAGAAATTATGTCTGGCAGTAAAATAAAGACCCCTAGATTACTTGTTGAGACTAGTCAATGTAAAATTTGGGAAAAGCACAATCGTGCTTTTGAACTATTAAACGAGGTTAGGTGTAAAGATTTAATTGATCAGTTTAAGGAAACAGGTAAGCAAGAATTTCCTGCTATCGTTCGATTAATTGAAGGTGGTGGGGAAGTCAAATATGAAATTATTTGTGGTGCTAGGCGTTATTGGACAAGTAAGTATTTGGGTTGGAAATATTTTGTTGAAATCAGAGAGTTATCCGATGAAGAAGCATTTCGACTTTCGGATATTGAAAACCGAGCTCGAGAAGATATTTCCGATTATGAAAGAGCACTTGATTATAAGCATGCCCTTGGGTACTACTACCAAAATCAAGTTCAGATGGCCAATAGGCTGGATGTTTCACAAAGTTGGTTATCTAGATATCTTGATTTGGCAGATTTACCCCAAGATATAATTAACGCTTATAGGGATATTACTGAAATTAAAATTATTCACGCTAGAAAATTAAAACCAATTCTTTCTGGATCTGGTGAAAATAAATTAAATAAAGAAAAAATTTTACAAAAGGCACTCGAATTAAAAGGTCAGGGTTATGACGGCGCAAAAGTGATTTCAGAGTTACTATCGGTTATTAAAACAAAGAATAAACGTAGTCGCCCTAAATCGCATTATTCATCCAACAATGGATTTGTTAATATGGAAATTAGAACAAGGAAAGATAAAAAGATTGAAGTCATAATTGAGATGCAAGACAAGGCATCGAAAGAGGATGTTTTAGATCTATTGAATTCAAACCTGGATCAGTATTTTTAATTACCAATACAATTGGCTATAGCCAATAATTACGTAACATACTGATGTTAAAGCCATATATAACATTAAGCAACTATAGCTTAAATTAAGCCGAACATATTGTTTATAGATATTATGTAACCTGCAATACAAAGTAGAACTGTAGATATTTTATTCCGTGCTTATCCAGTTGTCGTATACAGCCTGCAATATGTAGTATGTTGAGCCAGCCATCACGATGTAAGGCAATCATAGCTATCGATTTACTTCTGCGAAACGATCTACAAATACTTGATTAGTTGTCAGAGATTCAGCAGTCTTTTTAAGACAACTAGGTACTCGCGATATACTTTGAGTGTGTTCGGAGAGTAGAGGATTTTCCTGCCTACATAATGGAGATTCTGGTGAACCGTAACGTATCCCTACCAAACCATGTGTTCTTCGTTTCCGAAAAAGTCGGAATGACACTTGTCTTACAGTCGGCCGTCATGGAACGCATGCATACACAGCTTTCTGTCTAATTCTGGACAGCCTATCCTATCGCTAGCCAGACGCTCGTAATTTAGACTGTTTAATTTTAGAAGTAATTCGGGCAGTCGTAAGCGCGGTGATGTGTTCATAATCAGACCCTAATGACCGCTGCCGTTGAGGTATGACAACGCAAGTTTAACACCAATCTTAATCCCCGAAGAAGCGCACGCTTAGCCGGACGTGTCTGGATTGCTGTGGTGCCTGCTCGGAACGTCGATTCGCTTTGTGGTTTCATTTTGAAAATGTCGTAGCACCGGGCACCAGAATCATTACTGATGACTGGAACGGCTAGATACCTATCGCGGTACGTGGTGATCCGTTGATTGCCGAATGAGTTTGTGCCAATCAATCACACATACTCTCCAATCTTAAGAATTGGCCGACCATTTCACGCCCAGGGAGCCGTCCAGTTCCTCCGTTAACAGAATTGCTCCAAAGGCACAACGTGCAGTAGCTCAGTTGGTAGAGCAGAGATCATGGCGAATCCCTTGTCGCGCCCTTTATTGTTGGCAAGCCGTAACGGGTTTGTCCTACAGTTTTGGCGAATGCAGGTGCAACTACATGCCTATCACGCCGATGGTCGCGGGTTCGAATCCCGCCGGTTTCGTACCATGAAACCGTAGCTCAGCGGTAGAGCACCGAGTGTTGCACCGATACTTGTCGCCAATCTTTTTCGCGCCGTAAATCTAACTGACTTAACGGCGTATTTTTTATAACAATGAGGCAAACCCATGCAACCTGAAACCTATCAAGTCATGCAAGCCGACAAAGGCAAACCCATCAAGCTATGGACGCATGGCGTACCCGTGGAAGAAGCCGCCCAAAAGCAATTGCAGAACATCGCGCAACTGCCGTTTATCTTCAAACATATCGCCGTGATGCCGGACGTGCATCTGGGCAAAGGTTCGACGATAGGTAGCGTGATCCCGACCCTGGGTGCGATTATCCCGGCGGCGGTCGGCGTGGACATCGGTTGCGGCATGATGGCGGCAAGGACGACGTTAACGGCCGATGACCTGCCGGACAACCTGCACGGCTGGCGGACGGCGATAGAAAAAGCGGTGCCGCACGGCCTGAATTTTAAAGGCCGCGATAAAGG
>CANNLO010000194.1 GCA_947505055.1 Methylococcaceae bacterium
TAATGCTTTTAGTAAAATTTATCATGTCACAGTTGATTAAGATTGAAATACGAGATGATCGGTGTTCCGGAAAGAAAAGATCTTAACGCTGGAAGCAGAGTTTAATCAGATAACAAATTGAAATTGGTGAAATTTCTCACACTGATTTACAAAGTGCCTGTCAGACTTTATACGCTTTGGTTAAAGCCCCAACTTTATTTTTGCCTTATTAATAACGTTGTCAATTCCAGTTTTTGGCGTTTTTTGCAGAAGGCACAGCAATTCATGCGGTACTGATGAAAGGTTATACTTTTTCTGAATGTCGAACTTGATTTTTATGATTAGACTTGCAGTCATTTCCGCGTCCGCCAAGGCTCGATGATATTCGCCAGTAGTGGGCAGTTTTAGATGTCGCACCAAGGTACCCAACTTGTGATCTGGAAAATGGGGGTAAATACGACGCGATAATAGCATCGAACAAGCAAACGGTTGGTGACGTGTATAGTGAATGCGAGACCACTCCGCATCAAGAAACTTGGTGTCGAATGAAGCATTGTGCGCCAAAAGAGGACTGTCGCCGATAAACTCAGCAAGCTCGCGCATTACCTGTTGGCAGGATGGCGCTTTACGAAGCATGGCATTTGATATGCCTGTCAACTGCTGGATATAGGAAGGAATGGCTACTCCAGCATTCATAAGACTTTGATATTTATCAATGACCTTGTTATCTTCAATGATAACAGCAGCGACCTCTGTGGCTCGGTCTCCTAGTCCTGGTGATAAACCAGTTGTTTCAAAGTCTATAACGACGATTTTATTCATAATGTAGGACGCTCTTGCTCAAGTAATTTTGTTTTCTAATCTGTATTTATTAGGACACGTCAAATGTTTCATAAAAAAACAATTATGCTGTCGCTAAATCCGTGGACCCGACAGCAACCTTCTTGACACGTATCTTGTCACCATTATTTTACAGGACAGTTTGGTCTAGCATCATCAATTCAAGCTTTTGACCAAGCAAGTAGGATTTAACGAAATAGGAAAGGGAGTGGTTAATAGCATTACGCATTATTCCTCAACAGACTGAAAAATGATGGTTTCCTGAAGGTCATTTTATGATTTTGTAAAACAATATATTTTTCAATCGAATAGCAAACCAAAGTCTTACAATCTGCTAGAATAAACCATTAATTATTAATGGAGATGAACAGTGGTAAAGTCAGAATTGGTGCGCGTGCTAAATGGAAAATTACCAGAACTTCGGGAATCTGACGTGGAATTAGCTGTAAATTGCATACTGGAGCAGATGAATTCCGCTTTGGCTATTGGTGAGCGTATTGAGGTGCGCGGCTTTGGTTCCTTTAGTGTTCGTCAACGCCCGCCAAGACTTGCACGTAACCCAAAAACGGGTGAAACCGTTAATTTACCCGCTAAGACAGCTGTTTATTTTAAACCAGATAAAGAAATTAGAGATCGAGTAGACGCGGCGCGTGATCAATGCCGCATCACAGACTAATAGGGGACGCTATTTAAAAACCCCTTAATAAACTATAAGAATTGGCTTTTTAGGGCTGTCACTTAAATGTTTGGAGTTAACAGTATGTCGTTAATAAATTGGGACGATCTGGAATCAGAGTTAACTGCGGCTAGAGATAAGCCAAAAACTACTATTGAAATCAACAGCGCCGTTTTCTCAGAGTTTGAATATCTGCACGAACTTCTTCAAAAGTCAGAGCGATTTATGTCGCTTGAAACTACTGAAGACTTGATTAATTATGCACTGACGAGTATTGCTAATGGCAGCAGAAAGCCAGGGAGTTGGGAGCGAGGTATGCTCGATAACATGGGCATTGTGGCAGATTGTCCAGAGCATCATATTTATCGTCAGGAGTACGGTAAGCCAAAAGATTGATATTGCGTGCAGTGTTAAGGTTAACAGCCACAACATTTATTAGTAAAACAGGCAGGTAATAGTTTGGCAGTTGGAAGAGCGATAGCACTGTCAATTAAATTAATACCGGAAGAAATCGGATGATGATTGTTTCAACAAAAATGGTTGCACAATTTAGAGCGCTAGATGTTCCACAAGTGAAGCGATTTAAAGCATTAAATAGCCCCGCAGCTTGGATAGCTTTGCTTGAACTGCATACAGCCAAAGGCATAGCACTATGTTACAAAGAGAATTAACCGATCAGGCATTTGCACTGTATCGCAAAATTTTAGAGGTTGAGGGTATGTCCGATTTTTCTTCGCGTCGGGCCAAAAGGCTACGTCATTTAGCTGATATAGCTTTTAATCGCTACACTCGGCGAAAGCATGCTTATGAGCGATTTATTAAAGCGCAGGAAGATTGAAGCCATGACAGAAATCCAGGTTGGTTCGGAGATTTTAATGGTGTTGCCGCATTAGGCGTTAGTCAGGATAGATGGCTTATAAAAAATCCTGGTTGCTCAAAACGGTAAACATTTCAGTCGATTCTAAGTGATTGATAAATTCTTACACACAGCAATAATCAATAACTTATGATTGCCTTCTAATAATCCTCTTAATGCTTGAAAAACAACTGCAAGTCATTGATATTTTATAGGGTTATTAAATTGTTGAGTTTTTGTACAATTTAACAAAACTGCAATAAAAACCGCAGGTAAGCCGCAAATAAAACACTCAACCCACAGAGTTATCCACAGCTTTTGTGGGTAACTTTTGACTGCATGTTAACCTTTTGTATTTGCCTAATTTAATTGGTTTAGCATGGGGGAGGGCTGTATAGCTTGCCTCATCCTTTGGCACGTTCAATGGCTATTAACTTGCACATAGTAAACATATCGGAATGTATAAATGAAATTGATTGTAAAAATGATAGTGTTGTCGGTTTTCATGTTGCCGTTGGTTTTACTGGGTGCGCTGTTGTTGGCCGTAGACGATACGCCAAAGCTTCAAGATAGGGCAGAATTGACGCCAGAGCAGATCGCTCGTGGGAAGCTGGTTTTTGAGCAAAATGATCCTCGGCGGATGATGTCAGGTTCCCTTACTAAGGCAATCTTAAAACAGGAGGACTTGGATTTGGCGATAAATTATATAGCTAACCAATATGTCGGCGGTGTTACGAGACTGAACATTGATAAAGGACATGTGGTCATCGAAGGCACCTTAGGCTTGCCCAGTAACCCCTTGGGTCGGTTTATGAATGTGAAATTGGAACTTACACAAACGGATAAATTACCGCGAATCGACAAGATGACAATAGGCAAGTTATCTTTTCCTCATGTAATGGTTGATTGGTTAATTAATTATTCTTTGGTGTCGGTAAAGCCTTTGACTGGCGGGAAAGCATTCATTGACATGATTAGACGGGTCGAGTTCCTGCATCGGCAGATAACGGTTACCTATCGATGGCAGGACGATTTGCCCGCAAAATTAGGCAATGCCTTAATGTCCACCCAGGGTCATAAGCGAATAGAGACTTACCAGCGGCGTTTAACTGAGCTAACAAAAGCGAGTGAAAGCAACCTTAACTTGACGGAGCTAATGAGGCCGTTGTTTCAATTGGCAAAAGATCGCACCAGTAATAATGGCGAGGCCATTGAGGAGAATCGAGCGGCGATACTTGTTCTGGCTTTATACGTTAACCAGAAGCAATTAAACAAAATCATTCCCCCATCAACAACGTGGCCTCGTCCAGTTTGGCGGAAGATTTTGTTAAGCGGGCGAGATGATTTTTCCAAGCATTATCTTGTGTCAGCCATGTTGTCTGCATACTCAGGAACGCCATTGGCAGATGCGGTGGGATTGTATAAAGAAATAGAAGACTCAAAGGGAGGCAGTGGATTTTCGTTTAACGATATTGCAGCGGATCGCGCGGGTACTCGGATGGGTGAGTTGGCTATTAGCAACGAACTACGGGCTAAGAAAATCCAGCAGTTAATGGTAACAGCAACAGAAAGTGATATTATGCCGAACATCGTTGATTTACCTGAGTTTATGCCGGAAATTGAATTTAAGCGCCGCTTTGGTGGAACACAGGGAAAAGAGTATCGACAAATGATGGAAAATATTGAGCAACGTGTTGCGGCTTTGCGGATAAATCATGATTGATGGCCACAAATTATACCAATTGACGCGAATGGGTTCAGTCTGATACTTACTGTCTAATGTGTGAACATGTTTAAAAGCATGAAGTGGCACAATAGCTGGATTGTATCCAATTGGGTCATCGCTCCGGAGTCAGGATTGCTATCTAGCATTCAGTTAAGTCGCAGATTCACCTGCTGAAAAAAAACTGACTATCTTTACCATCGCCAGCGTGTCGCGCTCACAATAGTCTAGTAGTCCTTGGCGCAAGGTTTTCCGTTGCTCGTCGGTTGTATTGGGATTGATTATCTCCTGAAAAGCACTTTGGGCCATTCTGCCATCGGCTACCATGAGATCATCGTAAGCCAGTTCCGGCGCAATGGTCTGCAGTATTGACTTGATGGGCCAGGAACCGTGTTGATCAGGATGGTAATAATGCGCACGGGCAATGGGTAGCAGATCTACGATGCGCACTATAACGTCATTTACCGACACAGCCAGATCAGGGAACATTGCCGCCATTTCACGTAAACGGCTGCGTTCAAAATCAGCGCTGTAAACAAAAATAGCGCCAACTTTGCCCAGAATTGGCAGCAAGCTGTCAATAAACTCATGGCGTGGATCACCCGCACCCTCGGCCAGAAACGCCTGATGAGCTAATTGTTCATTTGCATTTTCACTATGACATGACCACTGAAAGGGGATTTGCGTAACAAAGGGGCGGGTGCCTGCCCATATTGGTATCGCAGGTGCGTATGTTTCAAAGTCGAGGTAAAAATGCGGATAAGCCAAATCCACTAATTGACTGCGAGCGCTAGGGTCAAGAAAAGTAACGCCGCTTAGTACGCTGGTATGGACACGCTGGTGCAGATGTTTCGTCAATCTTTCTGTGGGCACCTGGCGTAAATCATCATAACCTTCTTCTCGTAACTGCGCTGCCAGACCGTTATGCTGAGGTAAGTCTTCCGGCGGATAAGCAAGCTGTGCTTTGTTTTTCAGTGCGTCAGGATTACAGTGCCCGAAAAATGGACAGGTAAACGGTGTTTCGCATTGGAAGCCAGGAGCAATTATGGGTTCATCACCGTTCAGTGTGGCCTGCGCGGCAGCTACCCAATTAGGCACCTCGGCCAGTGTAGGTGAGAGTTTAGCTGCGATAGAGGTTTCCTTGAGTAGGCCTCGATAATCACCATTTCCCGAATAAACAAAACGAGTGTCGATATGAGCGATGGCTGTATCGATTACCGTTAAACCATTTTTCTGTACCACCCAGTTCTGGATAGCGGTATCAATCAAGTGATAGCTTTTGACCGATGCCGATGATTTTACTTCGACCAAACGATAGCCATCGGCTTCAGGCAATAATAAATCAGCACGTATTAACTGACCGTCATGTTCAAAGGTTGCTTCAAAAATAGGCCGCGCAGGGGACTTCACCAGGATTTCTGAGGTATCGCGTAACGCCTGTTGTAAATTGCTACCATCAATCAGTACCCCGTCAGGATACAGCGAGCGCGCAATTTCGCCTACCCGATTGCCAGTATTGAAGCGAACTTTAGTCGTATTATCGGAAACGGATAATAGCTCCGATTTATAAATGTGTAGCCACAAACGCTTTGGACATTGGCGGCGCGCCAGTAAGCGTGATTTAGAAAGCCCTGGCATGGGAAATCTTTGTTAATGTAATGCTCGAATGATCGATCATAAACAGTCCTTGAGGGGCCAGTCTGAAAAAAGGCTTTTTACTTTGCTCAGGAGGACATCTAGTCTGCGCAAAGCTTTTTGGTTTATCCAGGGACTGAAACGCAATTCCATTACTGAGTGCGTTAAACCCCTTGGTTTGATAGCACTGTTGAGTCTGATTGCAGGCAAAGGCTGAGTCTCCCTGTCTTGTTATCTAAAGCCAAACGGCATCAGGTCGCCAAAAAATAAGTCATCAAAATCATCGTGGCCCGTATTTTTTGGGATTTTATAACTTTTTAACCAGGCTTTTAGCGAGGCCGGATTATGGAATAGTTCCAGCTCGTTTTGAATGGCAGTGATTTCGGACTGTAATTCTTGAATATCTTTAGCCAGTCCGGACAACAATTGTTTAGGTGTTAACAGGGCATACGGAGGTAGGCTCAAATTCAATTTAAACATACTTTCAATATGATAGGTTTCTTGGTTCAATTCAGAGAGCTGCTCTTTTAGGATCTTGTTAAAATATTTTAGACGGCTGTCCGCAATTTGACTCAGATGCTCAGGGTCAATTTGCTCTATTTCCAGTTGTAATTCGAGTAGCAGCAATAAATCTTTTTTAGCATAAGCAATATTTACGCGCTGCATTAACTCTGTTTTGCGTTTACGCTCGTCTTCATCCGGTTCGCGATCAGGATGCAGTACAGCGACTAACTTACGGTACACTTCTCGAACCGACTTGCTGGCTAATTCCTCTTCTTCCAGCTGGAGAGCTTCCTTTTCCAACTGCTTTTTAGTCTTTTTACGTTGGTTAACAGGCGCTGTTGCTTGATCCTGTGCTTGAGTTTCTGCTTGGGCATGCAGTTTTTCTTCTAAGTAAGCTTGAAACTTATCCGGCGAACTGACATCAACATCATCGCCTAAATCCACATTAAACATGCTTTTCGCAATGTTCTTCATGAGATCGCCAACCGTTGATTCAGTCTCCTGATTAAGCGTGTCGTAATCCTCGTCACTGTATTTGTTGAACAGAGGCTTCAGATCATCTTTATTAAATTCAGCAATCAAGCTTTCTGAAAGCTCGCAAATAAGATGCTTCATTTTCGATTTATCGGTTTTTTTGAACAGGGGCAGGTCATAAAACTGATCCAATAACTGCACCCACTCTGATCTATGGTTACTTAAAGCCTCTTCCAGGGGTTCGTACTCCTGCTCAAATTTCTGATGATATAACGGAACCGTCTCTTTCCATTCGATTAGCAGTTTCTTTTGACGGTCAATTTTTTTAGTCAGGCTATTAAATTGCTTTTGAGCCGACGATAAGGTTTTTTTACCTTCAGCCTTGGGTGAGATTTGGACTATTTTGGAGGCGGTCATTTTTCTAATCTGATGGTTGAGCGGATGAAAAAGGGTAATGGGATATCAGTTGGCGCTATTAAAAGCTCATTACGGCACCAGACAAACAACGCAGGTTGAGATATGGCAAATGTTAGAATAAGCTTTTTTTGGTCTATGTTCGTATGAGCATCGAAAAGGGAAAATCCGGCTGTCGAGTGTTCATGTGTTTAAGCAAGTATGAGTCTATCCTGATATTCGAGTCAACCGAACCGAAGTCTGCGGTATTGCGATATCGGTAGCGCAGCAAGCCTATGGCGTGAATCAAGGTCGTAAATGTCGTTCGTATCAAAAAAATGTTTCCTTGTGGGGATTCAGATCTGCCCAGTTATATTGGTTGTCAGAAGTGACCGCAAGCTATCCAGCACTTGTTGCAATTCAATGGATACGCTATCGCGAGGGAAGACCATATATGCAGGTAATCTAAATTGTGGACTACCCGATACATAAAATAATTTTTTGGCCTGGATTAAAGGCTCAGCAATGCGGATAGGCAGAAAACATGAGCCGCCATTGGTGATGATTAACTGTATCCCCAGCCAGCCGATATTGACTACCTGAGGTGGGCTTTCCAGGTCAGGGTAGCTGTTACTGTGCAGTGCGTAAAACGCAGGCCCCCAGTCCACATAAACGTAATCCTCATTCGGCCAGGGTTTATCTGGATGGGTGGTCACTAGTACCAGTGTTTCATCAAATAAATATTCAATTTGAAGGCTGGGGCTATGTTGTGGCGTGTACATCATACCCACATCTATCCTGCCTTCGATGAGTCCACGCATTAAATCTTCTTCAAAGCCAATTTCACCGCGAATGGAAATATCCGGATACTGCTTTCGCATTGCACCCACCCATCGTGGCAACAATTCTTCCCATAATGCTATCCGTCCCCCCACTGTTACGCTGGCACGAAAACGACTGGGCAATCCAATATCATGTTGTGCCTGTTCCAGTGTTGATAGCACGGCTTTGGCATGACGTAAAAAACGCTGCCCTGGGAGCGTTAACGTGGCACCGGAGCGATTGCGCACAAACAGGGTGACGCCAAGATAGGATTCAAGTTTTTGTATGCGCGAGCTCACCGTCGATTGGGTTACATGCAGCCTAGTGGCTGCTTCCAGAAAGCTGCCATTGGCGACCACGCCCAAAAAAGTTCTAATCTGATCTATGTCCATTAATTTAGTATCGGATATCCCGATATTAAAGTCCAATAAATATCGTTTGTCTTATATGACAATAAGCTTTATACAGTAGTAATAACTTGAAGGCTGGTAATTTAGGTATTAAAAATTTACAAGCAAATATGACCAGATTTATTGATGAATTCAAATGTTCCCGATGTGGCGTCTGTGTGCTGGAGTGCCCGAATCAAGCCTTTGTTATGACTGATGATTCTATGTTATTAATCCTGAATCATGTAACGATTGCGCACATCA
>CANNLO010000195.1 GCA_947505055.1 Methylococcaceae bacterium
GCTTTTGCATCTAAACAATTTGGGGCGCCTAGAAAAGTCTCTGGTACTTTTTCAAGCTCCCAAGGTTGTTGCCCGTAAATAGCACCTGAGCTTAAAAATAAAAACTTTTCTGGTTTCTTGTCGGCGGCAAAGTCAAATACATGCCTGGTTCCTTGCACAACTGTATTAAACATTTGGATAGGATTTTCTTCATTTAACTGCGCACTTGCATCAGTAGCTGCATGAATAACATGACTAAACTCACCACTAGGGTATTCGAAATCACACACATCACCTGATATAAATTTAAAATTTGTGTCGGTGGCTAAGTGGGGTGCTTTTTTTGAAAATGCCAGTGGATTACGCGTTAAAGCTGTAACCTTAATATCTAAAGACAAGCGTTTGTTGGCATGACGTAAACTTTCAAGTAGCCAGCAACCAATAAAACCAGTGCCGCCGGTCAAAAAAACATGCCTGCCTTCTAAGCTTTTGAATACTTCTTCAGTCTGAGATAGAATAAATTCCAGGTCTTGTTCAAAAGACCAATCAGTCGTTTTGTTTGGCATGGTTTAATCAATATGCTGATAGTTTAAATAGCCAATTTCAGCCAATCCATGTCGATAGGCTAATCGAATACGATTGCGTACAGCATCATTTTTAGGTTCCGATATTAGTGCCAGATCACCTTCATCTTCGGGCACAACCATACGATAGAAGTCAGTGCGATGCTTTTTATCGTTGTTAAATTTTTCTAAAACTAAGGCTAAATCTATTTCGGGTGGATTTGCAATGACGTTTTTAAGAGCCTCACCTAACATTGATTTAACATGCTGAATTAAGTGCTCCGCTCGACTTATACCCGTTGCCGATAAAAACACTGATATTTTTGCATACTCAACAGCTACAACCATGCCTATACCGACGGCAATACCATGCGTTATACCAAAGTTAGTACCCGCTTCTAGTGCATGGCCAAAGGTATGTCCAAAATTGAGTAACAATCGTTCATTCTGATCAAACTCATCGGTTTCGATAAACCATTTCTTGGTTTTTAATGCATGTACAACAACGCGTTGAGCATTGTCTGCGCTCAACGGGTACGAAGGTGATTCGTTCAAGTATTCCAAAAATGATTGATAGCCGCGCGCGTAACAAATTTTTGCTGCTTCAAATAGTCCGCCGATAACCTGCTCTTCATTCAATGTATTAATAAAAGTCATATCAATTAAGATAGCGACAGGTGGGTAAAAATTACCGATTAAATTTTTATAACCCAGCACATTGATTGATGATTTACCTCCAATACAAGAGTCTGCCATACCTAAAAGTGTCGTGGGCATATAGGTCCATTGAATGCCGCGCATATACGTTGATGCGACAAAAGTAGCAATATCTTGTACAACTCCTCCCCCAATAGCTATCAAGTGACTATTACGATTAGCCCCTGACTCGCGCATTTTTAGAATCACTTCTGGCATGCTTTCTAGCGACTTAGTATTCTCATTCGCTTTAATAAGGATACGATTAGTAATGATTGCGGGCAAAACACCTTCAAGTCGCTCATCAACCATATAAATTGCGTCAGGATGTTGAACGATAAGGTGTGCTAATAAATCTGTACCGGCGACTACTGAGTAATTTCCTGTAGAAGATAAAATTTTAAATGATTCTTGCATACGAAAATCCGCCATCAGCTGCAATAAATTGTCCGGTGATACCTGTGTTGTTTTGTGAGCACAAAAAACCGACAAGATTACACACATCATCCAACGTTGATAGAGATCCTAAAGGCGTTAACTTTTCTAAACGACGCAACTGATTTTCATCTAAATTTGCACGTGTCATTGGTGTGTCTAGGGCGCCAGGGAGTACAGCATTCACCATATGCCCTGAACGCCCTAAATCTATAGCAAGTGATTGTACTAAGCCTTGTAAAGCCGACTTGGTAATACAATATGACAATTTATTCTGTCTCGCCAAATTTTGCCAAATAGAGCTAATCACACAAAGGCGAGCAGCATTAGTCAATATATTTTGTTTGATCAATACCTGTAAACTAAGCAATATATAAATAACATTGGCTTCATACATAGTCTGATGTGCGCTTGCTTCAAAAGTATTAATGTCATCATTAAAATTGGCGCCCTGTGCCCAAACAACAGCGTTAATTGAGCCTTTTTTTAGATGAGAGAAACTATTAACGTTCTGACTGCCATCCCATTTAAGCCAAGTAATATTATTTGCTAGGCCACTTTCTGGAGGATTTCGGCTAATCGCTATCACCTCATAATGCTGTCCGCTAAACCAGTCAACAATAGCACTACCAATTGCCCCCGTTGCGCCAAACACTAATACGTTAGGTTTATTCATACTTCTATTAAGATTGATAAGTGATTTATTCTTACTTGATTTCGATTTTTCCCCATCGTTGCTCTAGCATGGCAATACGTTTATCATCTTCACGTTCAATAGTTTTATAGTATTCCCGTTTATTAAGTAACCACAGCAATTCAAAATGCACAGCATTTAATAGACCTTGCTCCATATTTGGCTGATCCAGTGCATCACCATTAAATATAATTTTTCGTGTTTCAAAACGGTCAAGACGAATCTTTTTAATTTTTCTTAGGGCAGGTAAAGAATCCATGGATACACCGCCGCCAACCACAAACTCAAGATTTTTGTCATTACATACTTGCGCTGCTTTGCAACAATAATCAGTAATGATTTCAGAATTAATTTCGTCACGACTCAAACCATCCGACATCGAGAAATCAACTCTACCAAATACAATGCCGGTAGCACCATTCGGCTTAGCTGCATTAGTTGCAATGTCTTCAAGTTGTTGATATGCTGTTATAGTTTCTAAATTAAATAAGAATTTGGTGTCTTGTTTCTCTTCTTCATTAAAGACTTTGTTCTTGGCATCAATATATTTCGAAAGCGCATAGGGTGTTTCAATCATAGGAGCTATGATGTAATCAACGCCAATCTGTCTTGCCTCAAGTAAGTCACGGATTGCCTCGCATCCACCTACTTTAAGTCCTACTTTAAGGTCAGCGCGCCTTGCGAGCTCTAGTAACCTTAGAAATTCATCAATACGAGTCCCCTCAGCCTCGAACTCTGCTTTAACAGCAACATAGCCAAATTCATTCTTTCCTTTTTTAAGAATGTCGAACATTTCTTTTTCTAATTTATTCATGATTATCCTTTAGATTAAAATTCTATTTTTAGTGAGTAAAGGCTCTTAATAGGAGATATTATTTACTTTATAAATTCATTATGGGTGCAGATTAAGATTTAATTCCAAGGTAACTTTCAATCGTACTTGCCGCAAACTCCAGCATTTCTGTTGTCAATGCCGGTTGTACGCCTATCCAGAAAGTGTTGTTCATCACGTTGTCGGTGTTGGTCAGGTCACCACTGATAAGGAAATTGGCAGTCGTTTTTAAGCTATTCATAATAAAACCGTTTCTTTTAAAAAATTAAATCCCGATAAGTCCAAAACTTGGCGGAGGCTTTACAGCGCCAGATTCATGTTTACTATACTCTATTGTTTCAGCAGTTGTTTATTTATACTGGTCGAGGTTGGGGGCGATTCAGGCAATAAACCCCTTGCGTGTCAGATACGCGGAAATTTCTTCAAAACTTGCCAAAACGAAACGGGCTTCTTCCATAATCAAATTCAGTTTCTCGATGCGGGCAGAGCTCTCTTCGGGGTAGTGATGAGAAAACTTGTTGCGCAGCATGGCCGCAGTTCCAAAAGCTTCTGCGGAATGAATTGCACCGAGCTTTTCCATTAACAGCGTCTTGTCCCGATTGGATTTATCGCTGATATCTTCTTGCTCAAGAAAGGCAATACTCCTGAATAACTGTTCTTGAATCATCGTCACGCATTGCGAATAACGCAGAATCAACGCATCAACAGATTCTTCCTGGCTCTGATTGAATGCCGCTAATTGTGCCAGCGTTATAGGGAACAGGTAGGTATTTTTTTCTATTGAATAGCGCAATTTTTCTGTTCGTTGCCGACAAGCTTCAAGGCTGGACTGCAAGATAAGTTGCTCTTTTGTCATAACAAAATCCCTTGTTCAATGGCTATTTTGTGAATCGGCTGGACTGGCTGCCCAGGATTTTTGACCAACAGATCAACATGGGTGTCGCAAGCAACCTCCAGGCGGTACTGGGTGCTTAGCTGTGTTTTCAGGTCAATGGGGCTGCTGGCCTGCAGGTACACATCAATGTCTCCACCACGGCGCTGGTCATCAGTACGCGATCCATAAAGATAAATGCGCCCAGCCGGATCCAACGCACCCAGGATAGAGCGCAGTGCATGGAGTTCGGTTGAGCTCAACCGCATGGCGATATTTGACTGTAACGCAGTTGCTCGCTGATCGTGGTGGCGCGTTTGCCGACGGCGTGATCGGTTTCAAATAAAAGGTCAATGTCGCCGCCTTTTTTGGTATCGTCAGTACGCGAACCAAAAAGGATGACCCGCGAGTCATTGCCCAGCACGGCATGGGCAGTTTGTTTGATGGCTTGAATTTGGTCGTGGGTCAGGCGCATAGCGGTGTTTTGGATGATTAAAAAAATTAAAAAATAAATCCCAGTACGTTTAACTCTTGCTGGAGGCTAGAGGCTGATTTCATGTATTACTCATCCAGTTTCATCACCACTACTTTTGCATAGACCGAAAAATCTGCCAAGTGGTTTTTTACAATGCTGTGAACAATATGCCAGTTGATGTCATCGTAGTTATGTACAGCAATATTGCGAAAGCCAACAGCTTTTTTTAGGTTAAGTGCCAGTGTTGTAGTCAACATGCCCGCCTGCTCAAGTCTATCAAATGTTTGGCCCATCGTATCGGGCGGCGGTACATCCATACCTGAAATCAGATGTGCGCCAATGTCTACACATAACTGCACGGCTCGACTCAAGTTAAGCGAGACGATGTCTTGCAGATCATAGTCTGTGAGTAGTGTATCAGCTTCAGCAGGACACTTGGTTTCAAGGCGTTGCAAGCAGCGCCGCAGTGATTCCAGTTTTTGCTCGACTACTTCCCGATCCATGCTCCCCGCCTTTCTGCTAATGTCCGGTTTCGATAGGGCATAAAATCGGCCTGTTCAAACACATGTCGGCTAATTAAGCGTCCGTACTCACCATCGCTGCCGAGCAGGCGACGACCATGTCGCACGATTTGCCCCAATAAAGGTTCGCCAATCACTTTTAAATCTATCAAGTCAACCGGCCGACCTGTTTGCTCTGCCAAGGCGGCAATAATGTCCATTTTCTCAACCAATGTCAGCGCCTGTTTGGCGGCGACAGCAATATCCAAATCACTGTCTGGGCGCTGTCGCCCCTCGGCGACCGAGCCAAACACCAGAGCCAGTACCAGCTGAGGAAAGCGCGTCAACACTTCCTGCAGTTGCTTGTCAATGTAACAAAAGTTCTGACTGGTATCAACATCGCCATTAATTAGAGCGGGGGTGTTGGTACAGATGACTCGCTTATTCATAGACGCGTTTCCAGAAGGTCTGGCGCTGGTAGAGCTGTGGTTAAACGGTATTTCTGAACACGGCTATTGGGTTTTTCAGGAATAGTCATTTTGATCATTCCGTGCTTTAGCGCAGGCTGGAGGTAGTTTTCTGAAAAGTTTTTCCTGTCTTTCAGACCTAGGCGCTCCATCAATTCATGACGTGTCATTTCACCTTGAAGCACAACCAACAGGGCATTAACTTGTGGGGTTACTTGTGGGGTTACTTGTGGGGTTACTTGTGGGGTAACACGCTCTGGCTGCTTTAGGGTAAATGTAGCCATTACGCCCCCCTGAAATTCTTTAATATCAAATTCGACTTCCGGGTAATCTTTCAGTGTATTACGGATGCGAATGAAACCGCTGCCGTATTTTTCAATGACATTGATCAGGTAAAAACCTTCTGCAATTAGTTTATTGCGTAAGCTGGATCGGTAGTTATCGATCTGTATTTCTGCCACGGTAAGCCCACCGTAGAATGTTCCCGGGCTAAAAATGGTAATTTTGTCGTCAAATATCTTGATTTGTACGTCATTGGGATCGGTATAGCTGCGGTGCACGACAGCGTTGAGCAAAGCCTCTTTGATGGCAGGCAGTGGATAGGCAAAGCGTTCTTTACGCTCGATGCTGCCATCAAATTCAAAGGCGACGCTAATATGAGAGACGATGAATTTCATCGACTGATCGACGACCTCAAACAGCGTGTCGGTAAATTGCCGATCATCAATAATGGTGCTGGGTGTTTTAAAGCGCCCGATATGAACGTTGTGGCGTATCGGCTCTTCAGCAAAAAGTAATAGTGCCGCCCAACTGGGGTGACCGTTTTTCAGATAGTTAAGTTTTTGCAGTGCAGCCAGCGGATCAGACTCGTCCAGCGCAAAGCGACCATGCTGATTCACAAGACGAATAAAGCGTTGAATTTTTGTTTGGGAAAGTTGGTTGACTGTATAACCCGGTGCTTGATATGCATCCCACGAGAGTTGCAGGGACTGCATGTAGAGATTGGCGATTTCGCTTGAACTCAAGATATGATTAGAACTGGCTACCCGCCTGTAATATCGCCCTTGGGTGTTGACGGGTTTGACCGGGAATTCACAGATGTCGATTTCAACGATGGTTTTGCCATCAATGTTGTGTGTGATGATGTCGGGAATAAGTGCCGGACTCGTAGTCGATTTGATCTGCCCCAGCCATTCATTAAGGGTTTCTTTGCCCAGTGACACACCGGTTACTTTTCCGTGGTCAGACATACCCACAAGCACTCGGCCACCTTGCGTATTGGCGAAGGCAACGAGTGACTGAATTGCCGCTTTGTCAAACGATGTTTTGAACTCTAGGGTTTGCGATTCGCCCGCAGCAATAATATCTGGAAAGCGGTTAATCACAGGCACGTCTCATTCTGATAAAAGTCGGCGCGGGCTGGAAAGCAATCAAGTGGGAGTTGCCAGTTAGGCATAGCGGTAATAAATTTTTCACCTTGTGCCACAGGTACTTGTTTGGCGGCGACAGCAATATCCAAATCACTGTCTGGGCGCTGTCGCCCCTCGGCGACCGAGCCAAACACCAACGCCAGCAACAGATGAGGAAACCGCGTCAACACTTCCTGCAGTTGCTTATTGATATCAGGTGCAGCAATGGTCATGGCTTAAGCTTTTACGCCCAGATAGTTTTCAATTGTACTCGCTGCAAACTCCAGCATCTCTGTTGTCAATGCCGGTTGTACGCCTATCCAGAAAGTGTTGTTCATCACGTTGTCGGTGTTGGTCAGGTCACCACTGATACGGAAATTGGCGCCGATCATATAAGGCTGGCGGGTTAGATTGCCTGCAAATAATAAGCGTGAGCCTATTTTATGTTGATCCAAATAGGTTAGCAATTCAAGACGGGTAACAGGACTATTTTCTTTGACCGTAATGGGGAAACCAAACCACGAAGGGTCTGAGTGCTCAGTAGCTTCGGGTAACTCTAAAAAGGCAGCGCAGCTTTGTAGGCGGTTTTTAAGAAAAGCAAAGTTGTCTTTACGAGCTTGAATAAACTGCGGGGCTTTTTCCAATTGTGCAACACCACAAGCGGCCTGCATATCAGTAATTTTTAAATTATAACCCAAGTGACTGTAGGTGTATTTATGGTCATAGCCTTTAGGCAGTTGACCCAGTTTAAAGCAAAAGCGTTTGCCGCAGGTGTTGTCTTTACCGGGTGCACAAAAGCAATCACGGCCCCAGTCGCGAAAGCTTTCGGCGATGGTTTTTAGTTTTTTGCTGTTGGTAAATACGGCGCCGCCTTCACCCATGGTGATGTGATGCGCGGGATAAAAGCTCAAGGTGCCAATGTCGCCAAAGGTACCAACCATCTGACCGCGATACGTGGTGCCTAACGCATCGCAGCAATCTTCTATTAACCAGAGGTTGTGCTTTTTACATAAGTCGGTCACTACATCTAGGTTAAACGGGTTGCCCAACGAATGCGCCAACATAATGGCTTTGGTTTTGGGGCCAATGGCGGCTTCTATTTTGCTGGCATCAATGTTGTGGGTTTTGGGATCAACATCGACAAACACCGGCACGGCGCCAAATTGCAGAATTGGGTTAACTGTGGTGGGAAAGCCCGCAGCGACACCAATCACTTCATCACCCGGCTTAATGGCACGGTCGCCTAACTTGGGTGAGGTTAAGGTGCTAAAAGCGACCAAGTTGGCTGACGAACCGGAGTTAACGGTGATAAGGTGTTTAATGCCAATAAAAGCGGCCAGTTTTTCTTCAAATTCTGCATTAAAGCGACCGGTGGTTAACCAGCCATCTAAAGAGGCTTCGACCATCAGTTGTCGCTCTTCTACGCCGATGACCTTGCCAGAGGGGGGAATGACGCTTTGGCCGGGTATGAAGCTTTGCGGTTGATTAACTGATATTTGAAATTGTTCGACTTGATGGCTTATGGCCAAGCGCATCACTTTTTCCAATGTTTTGTTGCTAACTGTTCCGACTTCTCCACAAAAGAAATGTGGCGAAAAAACCATTTGCTTACTAACC
>CANNLO010000196.1 GCA_947505055.1 Methylococcaceae bacterium
ACATCATTAAAGGTGGCCATGCTTTTCGCCGAGAGGTCTGGAATGAAGCCCAGTAAGTAAACTTTCAATTCTTGACCAGTCAATAAGTTCATGAACATCATCTAACTCTTTTAATGCTTCATGCTCAATCAGCATCGCATCAACCAATGTCGTTTGTTGTAAGTTTTTCCACGCCATTTTAATTACCTAGTTCAGATGGTTTTCTATGCTCCATTATCACTATACGTAACAAAACAGCACGAAAGCAAGAGGGCTACGTAATGACACAAGCGGCGACATGCTGAGAATTGGGGAAGTTGCGTCGCGACGTAGTTAGCGAAGACGGAGAAATACGTGCGGAAACAACGCTAAGTGTGGCACAAACTAAGGGCAACAAAGTGAGGACTATTTGGTTTGCGGAAAAAGCACGTGTTGAATTGGCGGCGTATATAGCAACGAACAAACCAAAAAGTCCAACACAGCCTCTTTTTTACACGCAACGTAGAGACGGCTTCAGAGCAAATACGCTGACACACATAGTCAACGGCATTTACAAAAACGCGGGCATTAGTGGCGCAACGTCGCACAGTGGTAGACACACAGGACTTACGAATTTAAGTGAACGTGGAGTTGGGGTGCGCACACTTATGGCAATTGAGGGACACTTAAATATGTCAACTAAACAGCGTTACATTGATATGCGTCCAAGTCTTATACGTGCGGCAGTTGAGTTAGTTTAGTTTTTTGCGACAAAAATGTCGTGTTCAATGTGCCAATGTAAATGATTGTCGTTTGCCCAAGCAACAAGAATATTTACTGATGGATATGTAGAGTATTCTGTTATTTGTGGGTTAAAACAACGAATATCGTCAATTAGAATGCAAACTTTTTTGAAGTGGTTCAAGTTGTCAGTAATGTGTTTGAGTTCTTCAAGAACGGGTGTATCTTGAGTTCCTTTGAATGTAATGCCCGCTGAATAATGTCCATCAAGCCAAAAATTTACGTCTCCATTTATTTTAGGTAGTAAGTTTGGAAAAATTTGTTCACTTGTTCCATTTAGTATTTCAACATTATTAAATTTTTTGAAATAATTATAAGCATTTGCGAAGAGGGTTGGCTCCGGTTCAATGCTGTAGACTTTCAAGCCATTTTTCGAAAGAACCTGTGTAGTCTGTCCCAAATATGTACCTGTTTCAATCCAAGTTGCGTTTGGAAAACTGTTCCGTATTAAACAAGCTTGCTTAATATAATGGGGGCTTGGAGCTTGAAAATTTAATTTTGCCCAATTCTTATACCCTAGTAGTAATGTAAGCAACCGATAAGGGGAACTATTACGTATGAATATTTTAATATTTTTATTCATCGTTGCGAACCTCTTCACACAACGACAATGGAGATAGTCTTACTTTTTGCTTCTCTCTCTCTCGTTGCCATAGTTGTTCTCACTTTTTTGAGTTGGAATGTAGGGTGCGATTTTTTTTAACATTTTAGGCTTTGAACCCAAAATGTTAAAAATAGTAAAAAAGCTACTTGCCGAATCGTTAATGATATAACACTTATAACTTTAAGAGCAATTTATTGTCTGCGCGACATGTAACAGCAGAACGAGTAGACTGTTGAAATTGAAAAAGAATTTGGCAACTGTATAAGCATAAAAGTAGCAAATAAACTAACACAAAACTTACACAATACAATTAAAATTGATTCAAGCTATTGATATTAAACACTATTTTAATAACGTTACTATTGAGCGGGAATAGCTCCTTGCTCCACAGATGCCTAACTTTCTCATATCTATTGTTACAAACTTGTTAGGATAATGCTTGTATAATTTTCAGTATTTTGTAAAATCAATTGCTTACAAATAGTGCGTTACAACCTTTTGAAACTATCGTAACACAACGGTAACAAGGAATAATGACCGTTACCGGCACAACATTATTTTTCATTCGGCGTTATCCACTGCCTTAAAGGCCTGATCATCGTTTACGAAAATAGATATGTTTAAGAATACTAAACGCTTTGCCATTCGAGTTAAATTTTAACAAAGATAATAACCAAAGCTTCAAGATAGTAGCTAAGGCAAGTTTAGCTCCAAAAGTTCTATTTAATTGATGCCATCTTATAGCAATATCTGGACAATCTGCCGCCGCTCTAAAATAAAGCCGCGTCATATGATCTAAAACAACTGCTCTAGCCTCTCCATGTGACTGTTGCAAAAGCGCTGTAAATGCTGCATCGACATCATCCATATTAGACCTCATTGCTGATGGCTCGCGTAACTTCAAGACTTCATCTATCCATGCTTTATTGAGACTCAAAGATTCAAAAACAAATAACCATCTTCTAAAACGGATCTTTTGAGCAAGCTCTTGTTGCTTAATAGAGGTTGCCGTTGACATTTGCGTATCATGCTGACGATATAATAACAATATCTCAGGTATGTTAGTCATTTTCCAACCTACGTGATCTGCTCTCTCCCACAAATCATAATCTTCCGCCTTTTCCCAAACAGCATCATAGCGTAACTTTTTTATTAATTCAGTTTTCATAAATACGGTTGGATGAGCTAAAGGTGAACCAAATAACAAAGTTATTTTAATAGCCGCATCACTGCAAGGATGCTTAAGAATTCTCTGATCTGATGTGCCAAAAAACTGCATCCAACTACCACAGATGTCTGCCCCAGTTTGCTCTAGCCATTGCAACTGTTTTTCAAATCGTTGTGGTAAGGCAATATCATCCTGATCCATGCGGGCAATCCATATGCCTCTGGCTAAATCGATAATTTCATTTAGGGTCACAACTAGACCTTTATTTTCACGATATATTAAACGGATCCGAGCATCGCGTTTTTCATAATTTCTTAAGATATCAAGCGAAGCATCGGTGGAACCATCGTCGATAATAATTAACTCAAAATCGACATGGGTTTGCGCCAAAATCGAATCAATAGCCTGGGCTAAATATCGCTCACCGTTATAAACAGGCAGGGCAACTGAAATAATGGGTGCTGTTTTTTCACTCACTTCCTCTTCAAAAATAATTTTTTTCACTGTTTATGTATTCCTTAACCACTCATAGGTACGCGTCAGTCCTTCTTCAAAACTAATTTGTGGTTTCCAGCCCGTATGATCTCGTAACTTACTCGAATCAAGCACACTAACCTTGACATCAAACGCACGTTCGGGCAAATTTTCCACATGGAAATCATAGCCGAATCCTGGTATCAAAGATTTACATATCTCAATAACATCCAAATTAGTATGGCCAACACCCGACCCCAAGTTATACGTCTCAGATAATCGACCATGCTCTAATGTCCTGACTATTCCGAAAGCAAGGTCGCTTACGTAAATGTAATCACGGATAGTTCCTTGTTGTCCGAAAATCTTGATAGGCATACCTTTCATAGCAGATGCCATCGCTGTGGCAATAAAACCCTGACCGACAAAAGGCTGTTGACCTGCACCATATGCGTTGGCTGGACGAACGCATACAAACTGCAGTCCATGCGTGACGGCATACAGATAGGCGTAATTTTCCAAGGTGAGCTTGGTGACTCCATAAGGAGAAATGGGATTGGTCGGATGTGACTCACGTATGGGCAACTCAACAGCCTCTCCATATACCGTTCCACCAGACGATACCAACACCAGTTTCACACCTCTAGCCGCGGCTTCAGAAAATAATGCCACCGCAAAGGGTAAATTTTGTAGCAGATCAGAAAGTGGATTATCAAATGATGTATTTGGCACCGTAGCATATGCCAGATGAATGACCTCCTGATGAGTCTCTAACAAACGAACTATCAATTCAGGTTCTGTAAAATCACCCTGCACATACACCGCTTCAGCAGGTAAGTTATATCGAGGAATTTGGCTTCTGCCCAAGACAGTCACGCATCGATCAGCTGATATAAGTAAAGGTACGAGGTGAGAGCCAATATAACCTGCACCACCAATTACAAGGGTTTTAATTAAACATCGCGTCACAACCTGAACCAACTTTGCGGGATTAAATCATGAGTATTCACTTCTTTCGTAAACCAATGCTTCGGGGCAGTAATAATTTTATCTACACTCGGGTTAAGCCAAGCCCCCCACCAACTAAAAGAGCTATTAGCGATAATATGATGCTGACAAAGACTCATCAGATACATATCATTATAACTTTCTGAGCCAGAGTTATGGTCAACAATCTGATGAGGAAAGTCAATCTTCAAATTGTCTTTTACCCAAGCAATATCATCAGAAAAAATATAGAAATACGGTTGTTGCACACGCTGAGCTATCAATTTAATCGCAGTTCGATAATAATCCAATGAGCAAACACCATGTGTTGCCGTAGTTTTTGGATTATTAACATAATCACCTCGTCTCACATGCAAGCTCACAGCATTTACATTAGAAATTTGTTCGGCAAGCTTAGCATTTATATCCGTCATCGCAAGCTTAAACGTAAATTCAGCACGTATTTTAGAAGCGTATACTTGAAAATATTTCTCTGATTGCCAATAGCCAGCTAAGTAACAATTTTGTGGAGTCTGATTTATTTCCGGCCAGTAATGAAAGTGTGGTTCAACGACAAACTCTTTGCGGCGCAGCATTATCATGTTTGGACGCGTCAGAATTCGCTTGATAACAGCTAGAGACTGCCATCTTAAAATATCGCAGATCTCCATTTTATTAACGATTTTTGTCGGACACGAAAAAACTCTTTCAAGCTCAAAACCTTGGTGTAAACCATATCCAACAAACCCCGAAACGTCTAAATGTAACGATTCATTACGCTCCAAGGACAAAGCTCGCCCTGCGGCGTATTGGAACATCTGGTTGCCTAAGCCACCAATTATTTCACTAATAATCAATGTAATTCCTTATGTATGAATTAACGCTTATTCCAGCGAGCAGGCCATTGCTGACCATCAACGAAAATCGAATTTATGAAAGTATCGGCATAAAGTATATAGTCCCCTGCATTCATTAGTTCTATGATATCGTTAAGCTTCTTTGGCTCCTGCTGAGTTTCATAAGTGATTGTCTCAACACAAATGCAAGTTGGGCGATACTTTTTCCAGTCAATCATCTCCAGAATAGCTTTGTCCAGTCCTTATATGTCCAAATTCATAAAATCAAAATTACCTGCCATTTCTAAAATGGTAGGTAATCTTCAGTGCAACCGGTAATGTATTGATCAATTGATGCGCTATAGAGGTGTAACGCTCCATCTCATAACGTGAAAAGGTGTTCAAAATAGGTGAGTCCAATATAAAAAATCGGCAGTTTCTTCACCTGAAAAATGCACCCCATATTACAGCACCTTATCTCTTGGTCGTTTATTACTTAGAAGATTGACGAAATACGGATCTGGTTCGATCAAAATTCCTTGCACTCCATCCGCATATAACAACGCAGTATTGGAAAGGTTGAATGGATGATTAGCGCCAATATCCAAATATTTTTTAGAACGTGACTCACGTATTAATTGCAACACTAACGCGACCAGTAAGTCCTCTCCACACTGCGAGTAAGATGTCTTTCTGGACATAACTGCAGGTAACCTTTACGGTAGCTTGTTTCTGGCTTCAATTGAAATATATTTTTCAGTGAACGCATAAATAATTTTTAATTTTTAATTTTTAATTGCTATACAATGCCAGCCAAAACAAGCCACATCATCAGCTACCTTGGATTTTCCACGTATTGAAAAATAAATAAGGGCAATTCCAGCTGCCAGATAGGCTAGCGGCCAGCACCAATCACCATAGCGGCGAGCCATGCCTGGTAGTCGTAACATTTCCTGCTTAACATAGGAAAACCAATCACCGTTGGGCGTTAGTTCCTGTATTTCGAAATTGCGTATCGGTAGGTGATACTCGTACCAGTAGCGACTAAAACCTGTTGCGTAATGATAAGGAGAAAAGTGGACGAATGAAGCAAAAGGTGCTGTGAGTATCAATTGCCCACCAGGTTTAAGGAGGCGCCTAAATTCATCCAGTACTCTGATGGCATCAGGTAAATGCTCTAATACTTCACTACACAAAATCACATCAAATGAAGTGGCCGGCTCAGGGATATCCACAATATCTGAGACGAGATCAATCAAGCTCGTATCCCAGGTACCCGTTTGCAGACCTTGGTCATCGCCAGTTCCTTCATACTGACAAGCGTCTTGCGATACATAATCCAGATGAGCGCACAATGGCTTGTTGCGGAGTTCGCCTGCTCCGGCATCAAGTATGCGAAGACCGGAGGGAACGGCAGCCAAAGTTTTTGCCAGCCACACTCCTCGTTGCTCTTCGTTGATATTGATCTTGATTAATTGTTTAATTATTGTTTTTATTTTTTGCATTTTATTCTCCTTGCCGGAAGTCACTCCGATCTCTTATTTTTTTCGCCGGATTTCCTGCATAGACGGAATATGGCTCGACATCCCGAAGCACGACAGAACCAGCTCCAACAATGGATCCATCACCAATATTTACCCCGTCCAGAATAGTGGTGTTGCAGCCGAGCCAAACATCATCACCGATACGTATTCCTTTTGATTTTGCATTTTGATTTACCATTGGAATGCCATTTACTTCCATTCCATGATTACCTGCCATAATACAAACATTGGGGCCAGACATAAAGAAACGTCCTATATGAATATCACCATAGAAATAATTATTGTGGCCTATGTGCGAATGTTCTCCTATGAGAATATCAATGGCTTGGAATCTTACATAATTGCCAATAAGCACATTTTTGCCAAGTTCTACCCTTCGGTAACCGTGACACTGGAAGCCGACTCCAAAGCAACTGGTGAAAAAGAACCGTCTAAAAACGAAAAATCTTGCCAAAGTATAAATATTAGATGGTAACAAACGAATAGTTAGCCACCATAAGGCTCGTTTAATTCTTTTCGCTACATTTAATAAACCGTTTTTCATTGGGGGTATATATAAATAAAGAAGCTCAATTTCAAATTACTTTGCACGCCCCCTCCTCACATTTTAACCAGCCAAAACTAAGTAACATACCACCTACGTTCATTATAAACCAACCGAATGCAGCACCAACCAAGCCGTATTGGGAAACTAAGATCGGGGTGAATATTACTGATAAAATAAGAGCAAGTGCGTTTGAGAATATTGCTTTATTAGCCTTTCCGTTAGCCAGCCAGATCAAATAGCCAACATTCCAGATTGCATGCATAGTAGTTCCTGCTAATAATACAGATAAGGGTAAATAAATGAACGAAACTGCCTCTGAGTTATTTAACCATACTCCCAATAGCCAGCGTCCGAATATAAAAAAAATAGCACTTACTCCTATCATTATTAAGACTACTATTCCCGTTAGTTTCGCAGAAAACAATCTCAACGCTCGAGGATTATTATGCAGATTGATAATTTGTGGTAAAGCGGCATTCATAATTGGATAAATGAGCTGAAGTACTCCTATGGCGACAGACCATGCAACTGTATAATAACCAAAAATATCCACATTTACCATTTTACTAAGAATAATCTTGTCCATTTGAATGGTAAGTGCCCCAAGTAGGGTCGCACCGGACATGCCAAGCACCAAGGGTAACATTTGACAAATATCTTTTTTACTCCAAGTAACCTCAGCACGACCTACGCCAAAGGATCGCCAAGCCATCACGGCACGCAATAAAGTTTCCAGCAACGTTACAGCGGTAATCCACTCTAGGTATGCCAATAATGATGGCCATATAGATACAATTACCACGCCGCCGACATGTTTTAGCAATACGCTCACGACCATGATCACATTCAACGTTACTTGCGCTTGCGCACCGAATAATGCACTTCGATAAAGTGAGCCCGGAAATTGGGCGGCAAAAATTGCAGCAGCTCCATAGACAGCCAGTCGTCCAGTTTCTAGTGGCAAACTGTCAAGTTTTAGCCAGTTTCGAGATAAGGTGTCGGCAAGTATTAACATTACGCACAAGGCAAGCAAAGCAAGCAACCAATATATTTTTTCGAAGCTGAGCAATATTGTTGCTGCACGTCGACGCTCGATATATGTGTCGTTCAAACGCAGGGTAAATTCACGAAGGAGGGATTGGCTCATGCCCGCATCCAACAAGCCAAGCATTGCTTGCAACATGACTATAAAACCAATCAAACCGAACTGTTTTGGGCCAAGTGCCGCCAAATACCAAGGTAAAGCGAGCATTGGTGCCAGGGCAGTTGTTCCCGCGCCAAGGTAGTTAGCAAGAATATTCTTTTTTAGCGTCATTCTTAAAAGTTCTCCAAAAAAAAGGGGTCACAAAAAAAAAGGGGACAGACCCCAAGACCCCAATACTCCCAATGACAAAAGCATCTTCAGGCACTTCCCTAGCGCGTCTAGACAATGCAGCATAAGCTTCTGCCCAAGCAATTCGACACACTGCAACTGCCTCAGCTTCCTGTAACTGTACTTTTAATCTTCACTACCCG
>CANNLO010000197.1 GCA_947505055.1 Methylococcaceae bacterium
ATGCTGATTAAAAACCTCCATCGCGATAACGTAACGATTATGTGCGTGACCCATGATTTGTTACTGGGACGTTATCTATCCGAACGCGTTGCTTTCTTGGATCAGGGCATTATCAAGGCAGAAGATACTTTTGAGAATCTTTGTAACAATCATTCTGACCCACAAATCCGCTCCTTCTTTGAACGTGAGGCGTCAACTTCGTGAGCGAATGGGCTAGATTTATAAGCGATTTGTTTGAACAAATGCCGTTAATTCTGACCGGTCTTGGCAAGACATTGCAATTGGCCAGTCTTATTAGTTTTACCGGTTTTTTAATGGGGGTTGTTGTCTTCTATCTTACCCTTAGCCAGAGGGTCCTTATTAGGCGATTAATTAATGGCTATATCTCATTTTTTATTGGGATGCCGCTTATTGTTTTGCTCTTTCTTATGTATTATGGCCTGCCACAATGGGGCATCAAGTTGACTCCGTTTACTGTCGCTGTTATTGGCTTTACGCTAAATGTCGGCGCTTATAATGCCGCTTATCTGACCTCGGCTTTTAATGGACTTGATCGAAGTGAACTTGAAGCAGCCAAGGCGCAAGGTTTTAATCATCGCCAAATATTTAGCCTGATTACCTTGCCGCAAGTATTACGCTTATCGATACCGGCTCTTACCAACCAGATCATAAATAATCTTAAAGACAGCTCGATCGCTTTCTTGATCCAATACACTGAATTTTTTGCCCGTGTTCAAGAATTGGCCTCTACCAACTTCCAATTCTTTAAGGCTTATTTTTTTGCAGCACTGGTTTATCTATGTTTAGTTTCGATTATTGTATTTATCGCGAGAGCGCTTGAGAAAAAAATACTTATTCCTGGAATATTTCGCTGATAACCCCGGCTAGTAAAATCAATTAGTGGTCGCTAACTTATAATCGCTAGTACATCACATTTGGCATGATGTTTTGAGGAAACCCAGACAGCTCAGTTTATTGCTGAAAAGTTGTATAGTTTCGGCTTAGAAGTTCATCAGGGTTTGGGTAGGTTTGTGCCGATGGATTTTTAGGTTATGAATCGGGCCACAAAGGGCTGATTTTTGGTTCACAATTGGATCGGGTGAGCCTAGCAAACGTTCGGTGAGTGCCGAAAGAGTGAAAAATGGCGCTGGTGATAATGGATTTAAGGTGGGATACTTCGGTTGAGGCGGTTGAATTTCCTATCCGTAACTCCCTCGCGTCAATTAAGGTCCGTCTAAAACCCCCAATATTTATCCAATTCATCCCTGTTCAACAACACAATCTGCTGGACCATACCGGATACACTGAAATTTTAGGCCTTGTCACCGCTCAAAATTCTATGAGACTTTGCTGTCGTTTGTTTAAACTTACCCGTAATACTTCATTTTTTGTGTTGTAATGTTCTACACAATAATGTATGTTCAAGCTATATATAAGGAGTATGACCATGCTACAGACACAAACTAGAGAATCAGTTTCCATTAACATACGAGCCAAAGCCAGGCAACGCGACTTGATCGACCAGGCCGCAGAGCGTCTAGGCCGCAGTCGGTCAGATTTTATGCTTGAAGCCGCTTGTCGTGAAGCAGAAGATGTTTTGCTAGATCAGGCATTCTTTACTGTTGACGAAGGCACCTTTGCTAAATTTCAGGCACTGCTTGATCAGCCATTACCGCCAACTGATAAACTACGCCGGTTGCTCAAGACGAAAGCGCCTTGGGAAAAATGATTGTGCTCGATATCACTCCGCCATCACCTATCACAGCTGATCAAAAACTGACAAATTTTGACAGCAGTGAGTTGTCCCTTAACGAATGGCTCAAGAAGCGTGCGCTAAAGAATCATGCAGCTGGTGCTTCACGCTGCTTCGTCTTGTGTGTCGGTATGGATGTGATTGGTTACTACAGTCTTTCGGCTGGTGCGATCAGCCATGAGGCTGCTCCCAAAGGAATGCGGCGCAATATGCCCAACCCGTTACCAGTCCTACTGCTCGGTCGGCTAGCCGTCGATAAGCACTACCACAATCAGGGAATAGGACGGGCACTGCTGCGCGATGCAATGATGCGGGCAGTCAACGTCTCGGGTGATGCTGGTGTGTTTGCCATACTGGTTCATGCTCTTTCTGACCAAGCCAAACAGTTCTATCTGTCACGCGGCTTCATAGCATCGCCTTTGCAGCCGATGACCTTAATCATGACGATAGAAACAATTCGAATAATTTTGGCCGAGCCGGAGTGATAGAATATCATGAGGTTAATGTAATAATAGGAAGCCGGGAAATTATTATTCAGCGTAAAGGGATTTTGCCTAAGCCGGATTATACCACTCTGGATAGCGCAAAACGTAGTGACGATATGAACGCACCAAACTGGAAATTGCATTCACTGTCGGGCGATCTTGATAGGCATTATTCCGTAACTGCAAACGGAACTGGCGATTAACTTTTACCTTTGATGACGAAGATGCTGAGTTGGTTGATTATTTGGATTATCACTAAGAGCAATTAACATGAGTAGAATGCACAATCCGGCACACCCCGGTGAAATATTAAGGGAATGGTTACCTGAGGCGATGACAGTGACTGAAGCCGCCAAGGCATTGCAAGTCTCTCGTGTCACGCTATCCAAAGTGTTAAACGGTAATTCCGGTATAACAGCCGGAATGGCACTGCGGCTTTCGATATGGCTTAACACGTCGCCTGATGTTTGGCTGGAAATGCAGACACATTGGGATTTATGGCAGGTGGAACAACAACCACGGCCGACAATTACCCCGCTTGACAGGCAAGCTGCGTAAACTAAGATCTCCGGTCGTTGTTCATAAGCAGGAGAGGCAGTGAACAAACAGCATTACCCCGTTCCCGGCATTAAATTATCGTCAATAATGGTTGACTGATTAACAACCATTATTAGGGTAGGCATTGCAAAACAACGCCAACCTTACTAACAAAGGAATTCATCTTGAAAGCAATATTAATGACTGCAGTGGGTGAAGTCAGCGTGCTAAGCTATTAAAACCTAGCGACACACGCTGCCATAAGTCGACGCCCACCGTGACCTTATAAATATGTTCAGGAATGCCGGGGATTCTACTGTCGTTGGCAACGGTTAGCGCTTGGGCGGCATCCAGGGGGTTGGGAATATCAAAACTATTCAGAAACCGGGCATTTAAATAGGTGTAGTTGGTTGAAAAATGCCAGTCGTCAATCGAACTGAATAACTGCGGATAATTCATGGTGGTTCCGACCTCTAAACCGTGACGTCGAGTTTTTCCAACATTACTGAAAGGGCCCTGACTTATAATGCCGCTGGCTGCATCATGGCGAAAAATAATATCGTTATAATTACCGGTATTGAAATAACCCAGATTCCATTTCAAATCTCCCTTGCCTAATAGCTTATTAAAGTCACCCCTGAAACCACGCTCCCAAGTTTTGGCGACTACTTGTTGTTGCAGCGGTGGATCGGATACAAAGGAATTTGGCAATTTACAGGGAGCCTCCGGATCTGCGTAACTTAATTCCATCGGCGTGGGTGTATGTGCCGACTCGCTATAACTAGCATACACATTCAGATTATCCCTGATTTGATAGGTTAATCCGGCCTAAGGATTTAGCCTTTCAAAGGTATTGCCTGACAATTCGGAAAAGAATATCCGCGTGGTGGTTTGGTCGGGAAGTGAGATTTGATCCGAAGAGAACGGGGAGCTTACAATTATACATCCAATTACGATCTTGCAAGACCTAGCCCCGTTTTTGTTTACCGTCTTTGCGTTTAACGAGTTATATTGGCTCCCGCTGGTGCATACCCAGGCAGACTGGTTTCAATGTCGGGCTGACCCTCCTGGCCTTTTTGACGAAGTTTCAAAGCACCGCTGACTGCTGATGGAGCAGCGGTTGTACATGTGCTCTTTACAAAGAACCATGATGAGTCACGGGTAGAGGTACCATCCGGATCGAGGAAATTCACGTCAGTGGTAAAATCAACCCAGTTAGTGCTGATAGGCGCGATACTGGTTAATGGTTGCGCGACATCACCGGGAAGATGTACTACTGAGGTATAAGTCAAACCTGCACGGTAAAGTACCTCATCAGAACCCGATATGCCTCGGCTGACGAAGTTGTAAGCAATGGCTATAGGTCCCTTGTTTCTAAAACCTGCACGCAAAAAATCATTAATTTCGAAGTATTGAACCCCTGCGATAGCTGGATTGTAATCCATATTATTCAGACGAATTTTACCGCCGTAAACGCAGTTGGTACCGCTACGCCACACTCGATCAGTAACTGTGCCAATAGTGCGGGCATTAATAACAATATTACGTACGGTATTTGCCACTTGTGCATAGCCAGCTATGGGAGGATTATTACTTGGCACAGCCCCCGTGTTGTTCAAGCCTCCGTTGGGTGAAAAAGTCGGCGGAACCGAATCAAGCGAACCAAAGTTGCCTGTGAGGTTAGCCGTCACATAGGCAGAGGTTCCTCCTGGTACGGCGACACCCGTTGCAGGTAAGGTAATAAAACCTGTTGCCGAGGCGGAAGTGGAGGCGATAGCCATAGCGCCGAGTATGGCGCTTAGCGATGCAGTTTTATTCATAATTTTTCCTACGTTTAGAATTAATATTCGCCTGCTTACCAGCCAATTGACTTGTAGACAGGCATCAAAAAAGCTCTTCCTTGAAGCAAGAACGATGACTTTAAAAGCCATGCCCTACACAGGTTGTTACCTGAGTTCCATCAACGCTCACACCATCGGGACAGATCGCTGAGGTAAAATCGGTCTGACTATCGATAATGGCGCGATCGGTGTTTTTGGCCGCCTTTAAATTCGTGCCCTGCAGGTTAGTACCAGAAAAATCGGCGCCTGAAAGTTCACTCCCTGCCAAATTCGCTTGTTGCAGATTGGCTCGGGTGAAGTCAGCATCGGTTAAATTGGCTTCCGATAAATTAGCTTCGCTCAATGCCGCATTAGACAATTCGGCCTCAGTCAAATTGGCATAAGTCAAATCGGTTTTAGTCAATTCGGCACCTTCGAGATGGGTTGAAGACAGCTCCGCGCCGGTCAAAGTAGCACCAGTTAACCTGGCACCTTCCAAATTGGCCCCGTTCATTTTGGCGCCATAAAGATTTGCTTCGGACAAATTGGTGTTGTTCAGATTAGCCGATTCAGCAATCAATGGATTATTGCCATCGGATTGCAGTTTCGAGAGGTTGGCGTGATCAAGCCGTGTTTCTGGACTGATCACCAATGAACCGATCACGGTGGCTCCACTCAAATTGGCGTTACTTAGATCAGCGCTGCCCAGTGCTCCGGATAATCTGGCTTTGCTCAGCACTGCACCTGTTAGAATCATGTCCTTTAAGCTTCCGATCTCAGTAAAGTCGCATTCAGCCAAATCGGCACCTTGCTTTGGTGAGTAGCAAGCTTCTTCGTTCAGAGCCTTGAATTTTTTAATTAATCTCCAGAAAGCCGAACTGTCAGAAGGTGGTTGGCTTTGGTTGTCATTCTCCAGACTCACATAAGCGGCTCGTTGGTAATTGACCCGGTCATTTTTGGCATAAATAGGCGTTTCGCCCCAGTCGCCACGGAAAATTCCGGGCATATTTCCTGGAGAGGATGTAATTGGCTTAGCTAAGTCTCTTTCCTCCGCGACAAAATTCGGCATATCAAGCATGTTATCGTTTGACGATTGAAATGTTCCGGCAAATTGAGCAATAGCAGGAATTTTTGATTGTTTGGACGGTTGCGGCTTGTCACTAATATATAACTTTGTTTGATCATTCCGGCCAAACTGCATAGTTATGCCAACTATTCCTACCAATAATAATGTGACTGGAGCTATCTTCAGGGTTTTCATAAGTGAGTTCGGATATTTAAATCTGCTTTAGTTAGGGTGCCTGCTACATGACTTGGCAAAGCCATTAACCCACCGGATATAGCTAAATGCTACAGATTTTCGAGTTGCAATGATATGTGAAAAAATCCTGAAATAGCATTGAAAATAAAAGGAATTTTTCCTTACTCATGCTCGTTTATACTGCCGAACTCTCGTGTCTGGACGATATAAAATCGCCAATATATTTTAATGTCTATAGTTAATAATCATGTTTTTACCTCCTAAAGCTGGTTTTCTCCCATTTGGCGAGTTGCGTCGGGGCAACGCAATTTTACTTATATTTATTCCGGCACTATTAGTGCGCTCATTGTCTTGTTTGGCGGAGGATGCCGATAGCGACAATATCCAGTTGGAAACAATTATTGTCGAAGGTCAAGCAACGACTAAACTCGGGCCTTTGGAAGGTCTGCATCTGGAAAAGGAACAAATTCCCGGTAACGTGCAAAGCATCAGCAGTAAAGACATCAAAGAATCCATGGCCACCAGTCTTGGGGATTTGATGAACAGCAAGTTACAGTCGATCAACGTCAACGACTATCAGGGCAACCCGTTTCAGATGGACATTAGCTATCGCGGCTTTTCCGCTTCACCACAAATTGGTACACCTCAGGGGCTTTCGGTATTTTTGGATGGGGTGCGAGTTAATGAGCCATTCGGCGATGTTGTGAATTGGGATTTAATCCCGATGAATGCCTTGTCCAGCATGGATGTTTTTCCCGGTTCCAATCCGCTATTCGGTTTGAATACTCTGGGTGGGGCGTTATCGCTACGCACCAAAAATGGTTTCGACGATACTGGGGTAAATATAAGCTTTTTGGGCGGCTCCTGGGAGCGTAAAAAGGGCGAGCTGTCAGCAGGTTGGAACAACGGTAAGTTGGGCGGTTTTTTGTCCTTTACCGGCTTTGATGAGCAAGGCTGGCGGGAGAACTCACCGTCTCAAGTCAATCAGGGTTTCGCGCGTGTCGACTATCGCGGGGACAATTATGCACTCAAATTTAGCACATTGATGGTCGGTAATAATCTGCTGGGCAATGGGTTGATTCCTACTGGTCTATACCGAAAAAATCCGGAATCGGTATTCACTTCGCCGGACAGCACCAGCAATGATTTACAGCAATATACCTTGGGCGGTGAGCTGTTTCTGAATGACGAGTGGAGTCTGACCGGGCAGATTTATCGCCGCGAAAGCAACCGGAATACTGTTGCGGGTGATATTTATGAAAACTTCTCGAACATGGATACGGGTGACAAAAGCAACCCCATGGTGGGCACCAGCACGGGAGATCCGATTTGCCAAGTCCCGGATGTTAATCAAGACGGTGTGCCCGACTATGGATTGGACCGGGATGGCGATGGTGTTATTGATGCGGGCACGCTGAATATGAAAAATTTATCGACAGATGATAGTAATTACATCTATATACCGTATCTAGGTGATTCCTGTAACCAGATCAATTACCAATTTAGCACCGGGCCGCGCAATGGTGCTGCCGGCGATAATACCGGCAATATATCCACAGATCCTATTTATTCACCCAAAGGCTCCATAGAAGGCACGCCAATTGGCGTACTCAGCAAGACCGCCGTCGGTCAATTGACCGATGGTGCTTCGCTGCAGTTAAACTGGAATCATACGCAGCATAAGTTTATGTTGGGGAGTTCTATCGATTCAGCAGGTACTGATTTTGTTACCCGACAACGCCTTGCTTTAATCGATGCCGCTCATCGGGTATACAGCGATCCCGCAAATATCGACCCTATTTTTATTGCCGGGCAAGAAGACATTCAAAATAATTCGTTTACCGGCAAATCCAATACCTTGAGCGGCTATTTTAGCGAGACCTATTCGCCCTTGGATAATCTGCATCTGAGCGTTTCCGGTCGATTGAATCATACCCATGTTAAAAACAACATGCAGGCGCGCACCAGAGCAGGTTTTGAAAGCTTAAGTTCTATCCTGGATCTCAATCGTTACCGACCCACCATTATTCTTTGCAAAGGGGGGGATCTGGCCTCCTGTCCGGATACACCGAACTACCATGGCGACAACTGGATGAAGGATATTTATCTGTCTCAGGATCCTTACTATGGCTTGGGGCAACATACGGCAACACCCACTGCGGAAGCGTTCGATTATAACTCCTTCAATCCCTCGCTGGGCTTTAGTTACTTGCCGTTCAAGAATCAAAAAGTTGCCTACAAAGACCTGAATCCGTTCTTCAACTGGAGCCAAGGTACTCGTACGCCTTCGAGCGTGGAATTAGGCTGTGCCTATGATGGCAGCCCGGTTCCGCTAAATCCTGGCGATCCTGATTCACAGACGGCACCAAAAAGTTTGGCGACGATTGGCGGCTCCTGCACGTTGCCGACATCGTTGTCCGGCGATCCTTTCCTGCCGCAAATTTTTGCCGATTCTTACGAGTTCGGCTTGCGAGGCAAGGTATTTAAAGACTGGGATTGGAATGCCGGTATATACAGAACCGACTTGAAGGATGACATTTATCTGGTCGGTATTAC
>CANNLO010000198.1 GCA_947505055.1 Methylococcaceae bacterium
CATTGGCTTAGATATTGACAGTGAAAACTCGAGGAAGAGAGGCGTTGCTGATCAACTTTATGATGGCGGCGAATTTCCGTTCCCTAATGATTTTTTCGATTCGGCACTTTGTAATCAAGTATTAGAACACGTATTTAACCCGGATGAGTTTCTGAGTGAAATCGGACGTGTTCTTAAACCGGGGGGTAAGCTGTTGCTTACAGTTCCCTTCGTGTGGGATGAGCATGAGCAGCCTTATGACTACGCCAGATACTCAAGTTTTGGTTTGCGTGCTCTTCTTGAGAAGCAGGGTTTTAAAATTATTCAACATAAAAAATTAGCGGCGGATGCATCGATTATTTTCCAGCTCACGAATGCTTATTTATACAAGATTACGCAACACTTGCCGATCCGAATTAAATTGGTATTTACTGCTACAGTGATAGCATTCTTTAATCTGCTTGGCATTTTGGCTGCCAAGTTGTTACCTAGTAATCCAGATTTGTTTCTGGATCATGTTGTGCTTGCGGAGAAAGTCGCTTGAAACATTACAAAAATAAGAAAATATTGATTACTGGGGGTCTCGGTTTTATTGGTTCAAATTTGGCACGTGCTTTAGTCAACCAAGGGGCAGAAGTTACGCTAGTAGATAGCTTAATTCCACAATATGGTGGCAATGTATTCAATATTAACGATATCTGCGATAAGGTTAAGGTAAATGTGTGCGATGTGCGCGACCCTTTTGCAATGGCTTATTTACTTAAAGATAAGGATTTTTTGTTTAATCTGGCTGGGCAAACGAGTCACATGGATTCAATGTCTGACCCACAAACAGATTTAGATATTAATGCCAATGCACAGCTTTCTATTCTTGAAGCCTGTCGAAAAGTAAATCCTGAAATTAAGATTGTTTTTGCCAGTACGCGTCAGCTTTATGGCAAGCCAGATTATTTGCCCGTTGATGAGAAGCATCCAATACGGCCTGTGGATGTGAATGGGATTAACAAGTTGGCTGGCGAGTGGTATCACTTGCTTTACAATAATGTCTATGGCATTCGCGCTTGTGCTTTAAGGCTCACTAATACTTATGGCCCTGGGATGCGGGTAAAAGATGCTCGGCAAACATTTTTGGGGATTTGGGTGCGATTGCTGATTGAGGGTAAGTCGATCAAAGTGTTTGGTGACGGATTACAATTGCGCGACTTTAATTATGTAGATGACTGTGTTGAGGCGTTGTTGCTTGCTGGAGCAAGTGATGCGGCAGATGGTAAGGTGTTTAATTTAGGTAGTACTGAAGTCATTGGTCTCAAGGCCTTAGCTGAGATGATAGTTAATTTAGGGTATGGGGGTGATTTTGAGTTAATAGCCTTTCCGCCAGAACGCAAAGCTATAGACATTGGTGATTATTACAGTGATTTTTCAATGATTACCAAAGAGTTGGGATGGCAACCTAAAGTTAGCTTGAAAGAAGGGTTAATTCGGTCTATCGATTTCTATCAAAAAAACTACCGAAATTACTGGGATGAGCAAAAATGATTTTAATGAATGATTTTAAAGCAGAGCCAGCGGAAATGCGTGAGGCCATGCTAGGCGCTGTGAATCGTGTGTTGGAATCGGGTTGGTATGTATTGGGCAATGAAGTTGTCGCATTTGAAAAGCAATGGGCAACGACTTGTGGAGTAGATTATGCTGTGGGGGTTGGCAATGGCATGGATGCGATTGAGATTGCACTGCGTACATTGGATATCGGTCCTGGTGATGAAGTCATCACTACGCCAATGACAGCCTTTGCATCGGTGCTTGCTATTTTGCGTGCCGGCGCTACGCCTGTGTTGGCGGATATAGAGTCTGATACTGCATTACTTTCTATTGAAAGTGTTGGGCGATGTATTTCACCTAGAACCAAGGCGATATTACTTGTTCACCTTTACGGTCAGGTCAGGCAGATGGATGCTTGGACAGCTTTTTGTGGTGAGTATGGGATTGCACTGATTGAAGATTGCGCGCAGGCACACCTTGCAACATGGCATGGTAAAGTGGCGGGACGTTTTGGTGTTGCTGGGGCATATAGTTTTTATCCAACGAAAAACCTTGGTGCTCCGGGTGACGCTGGTATGCTGGTGACGAGTAGTCAAACTATATCTGAGCGGGCCGCTAGGTTGCGCAATTATGGCCAGAGTGTTCGCTATCAACATCCTGAGCTGGGGATGAACAGCCGTTTGGATGAGATTCATGCGGCTATGTTAGCCGAACGGCTAAAGTGGTTGCCTGAATTTACTGCGCGCCGTCAGCAGATTGCCCATGCCTATCGAGTAGGTATAAGCAATACTTCGGTGCAGTTACTTGCTGCACCTGAAGAAAATGTTGCACATGTGTACCATTTATTTGTAATTAAGTGTGACCAACGTGATGCGTTACAAAATCATTTGAAAACCTGCGGAGTGCAAGCGCTGATTCATTACCCCATCTGCATTCATGAGCAACAACCTTGCCTTGATATTATCCGAGATCCTCATGGTCTAAAGTCCAGTGAAAATCATGCTGCAACATGTTTATCATTGCCCTGCCACCCACAGATGTCTGATCAAGATGTTGCTACCGTGATTGCTGCAGTCAATACATTTAAGTGCGCCTGATGGAACATTACGTTACCCTGTTTGATAGCCTTTTTTTGCCACAAGGTATAGCGCTCCACATGTCAATGGAGCGACATATTAAATCTTACATCTTATGGGTGCTTTGTGTGGATGACAAAGCGTATGAAGTTTTAGCTAAACTAAATTTACCCAATGTTCGATTGTTGCAACTCAGTAAATTAGAAACCACTGAATTACTCAGTGTTAAACCAAATAGATCTAAGGGCGAGTATTGTTGGACATTAACCCCTTTTGCTCCACAATTTGTCTTTCAAGCAGATTCGGCGGTGCAGAGAGTGACTTATATAGACGCTGATATTTGGTTTCACAAGAATCCTGCACCAATATTCCGCGAGTTTGATTTATCAGGCAAGCAGGTGTTAATTACAGATCATGCCTATGCTCCAGAATATGACCAATCGGCAACATCTGGCCAGTATTGTGTTCAGTTTATGACGTTCACTCGCCAAAGCGGTGAGGTGGTAAGAAAGTGGTGGGAGGAGCGTTGTATAGAGTGGTGTTATGCACGATTTGAAGAGGGTAAGTTCGGCGACCAAAAGTATTTAGATGATTGGCCTGAAAGGTTCACCGATCTTGTTCATGTTTTAAATGAGAAGGAACTTGCTTTGGCGCCATGGAACGCAAAACGCTTTCCATACGGGGCATCTGTTTTTTACCATTTTCATGGACTTAGGATAGTCAATAATAAAAAAATAAATATTGGAAGCTATTATTTGCCTAAGCCTCTCATTAAAGGGGTTTATCAGCCATATCTTATTGATTTAAAGATGGCAACCAAGAAGCTTAGTCAGATTGATTTTAAATACATTGAACAGGCAAAGCCAATGAGGCCGCTAAGATTTGCTTTGCGGTTATTTTTATCTTATTTTTTAGCTGAATTTAATTTAGGTCAAATGAAGTGGTAGCTTGAGTTATATGAAATAAACTAAATCAATAACCCATACCAACTGATCATGTATGAATCTGATTGCTATAGTTGGCGCATGCAATTTAAGGGGTGCTAATAATTGCAAGTTTGCAAATAAAAAACATTAGCTTAGTTCAAACGTTAACAAGCAAAGTCGGTTCACATTCAAATCATAATGTATAAAGGTTTATGAAAATTCCATTAATATCAATAGTTATAGTTACTAGAAATGAACTTAAGGATCTAAAAGTTGCAATTAGTAGTGTGCAAAATCAAACATATAAAAATTACGAATTAATTGTTATTGATGGTAATTCGACTGACGGCACATTGGGGTTTCTTAAACTGAGCAGCAATATAGTTTGGGTGTCTGAGAGTGACACTGGTCCTTATGATGCGATGAATAAGGCAATAAAACTTGCAAAAGGGGAATACATATATTTCTTAGGATCGGATGATTATTTAATCAACGCTACTGTTTTAACTGAAGTTTCAAATTACTTGATTGAACATCTGAATAAAAAATCAATTGTAAATTTCAAGGTAATTATGGGTGAATCTGGAATAGTGTACCCATTAAAACCAATTAACGAAGTGAGCATATTAAAAGGCAATAAATTATGTCATCAGGGCGTATTTTTCCCACTAAATGAAATCCGAAAATTGCTAGGTTTTGATGAAAGATTTCTTATAGCATCAGATCAGGATTTAATAATAAGAGCAATTATTAACAATATTAAGATTGTTAACTATGAAACTATCTTGGCATGCTATGGGCCTGGAGGTTTAAGTTCTCAAGGGTCATTAGGTGAAACAATTTTCATTTTATTAAAAAATAAATTATATATAAATGCAATAAAATTTATGGTAATTGAATACACTAGATTTCTTCTTATTAAGATTCAAATAATTGAATGGATTAGAGCTGCTAGACAAATATGTCATTAATAAATAATTTTCGAATTGTAATTGTATTGCCTAACCTGTGTGGGGGTGGTGCTGAGCGCCTACATGTCAATCTTGCAAATGATTGGGTGGCGCAAGGATTTGATGTTGAATTTATCCTGCTCCGCAAGGAAGGAGAGTTGATATCATTATTAGCGCCTCAGATTGCTGTGACAACCTTAAATGTCGATCGTATTAGGCGTGTGATTTTCCCGCTTGCCGCACGATTACGAAAAGACCCTCCTCAGGTATTGCTTGCAGCTATGTGGCCGTTAACTTCCGCAGTTGTGTTCGCTTGGATACTTTCTAGGCGCAAAGGTAAATTATTTTTAAGCGACCACGAAAATTTAACTGCATCCTATATTGTGCAAGGGCGTGAAAAGCCTTTTTTTTTGCAAGCACTTATTCGATTCTGTTATCCACTGGCTAGCGGGGTCATTAGCGTTTCACTGGGTGTAAAGAAGGATTTATGTGAACTCGGTAACCTGCCAGATAGCCTTGTGAGAGTTATATATAATCCGGCCGCAACTGGGGTATCGTTAGACCGAGAAACCCCCAATGAACAGGTCCAACTATGGGGGGCAGATTTTGACCGCCGCATTCTTACTGTTGGGCGGTTAACACCTCAAAAGGATCACGAAACTCTGATCAGGGCATTTAAGCTGTTACCTAAAGAACTCAATGCAAAGCTTGTTATTCTTGGCGAAGGACCCCTTCGACTTAAGTTGGAGGCTTTGGTTAATCAGCTCAAAATAGAAGATTGTGTTTCGCTACCGGGATTTGTACTTGATCCATATCCTTGGTTTCGTAGTGCAGATGTCTTTGTGTTGGCCTCACTTTGGGAAGGCTTTGGCAACGTCATTGTTGAAGCTTTGGAGTGTGGATTGCCAGTAATTAGCACCGATTGTCCGAGCGGCCCATCTGAAATACTTGAGGATGGTCATTATGGAAAGTTAGTTCCAATAAAAGACCCACAAGCCTTAGCTAGGGCTATAGAAGAGAGCTTAAAAGAATCTCATGATAGTGAGGCGCTAATGCGACACGCTAAAAATTTTTCAGTGCGAAAAATCTCTGATGAATACCTTGCTTATTTTTTTCCTAAATTGGATTTGTCTAGATGAAATTAATGCGAAATCACACGTGTCCATTGTGCAAATCTTCTTCAACTCCTAAATTAGAATATCCTTATGCCACGACATATAACAAGGTTTGTTTTAGCTATATTAAATGTGATGGTTGTGGAGTTGTATTTGTTGATCCTATACCAGACAAAGAAACTTTTACAAAAATGTATGCTAAGGCTGACTATCATGATTGTTATTATCAAGATAAAGAGAGCGGAGAGTACTTGGCGTCAACAAAATTACTCAAGCAATACCTGCCTGAGGGCGCATCTGTTCTTGACTATGGTTGCGGTATAGGTGAATTCTTGAAAGAATTAAAAAAAGAGGGCTTTGTTCCATACGGCGTTGAGTTTGACAAGGATGCCGCAAATTCCGCGAGTCAAAGTGCTGGCTGTGACGTGATTTCTGTTGACGACTTCCAAGCACAAACAGTTAAGCCAATGTTTGACGCAATTCATTTTGGTGATGTACTTGAACACTTACCGGATCCTGCTAAAACTTTCAAGGAATTATTGGCCTATCTAAAGCCGAGCGGCATTTTGTATGTGGAAGGTCCGCTAGAGATTAATCCTAGTCTAGTCTATTGGGCTAGTCGTCTGTTTGGTGCGTTCAGGCGGTTAGTGCGCCCAACGTTCGTCGGCCAGCACCCGCCTAACCATCTTTTTCGTACTGGAGCCAGGCAGCAGTTAGCTTTCTTTTTTCGTGTTGAACCCCGCCTAGTTTTGAAATATTGGAAAATCAATGAAACTGGTTGGCCATATGCTGAGGGCGGGGTAGTTAAGCGTGCCATTGCTGGTGTTGCAGTTCGTGTCGGTGGCAAGAAGTTGTTTGGTATGACGTTCGGCAATCGGTTTCGTGGTGTCTTTACCTTGCCTGGAACATCTAGTATTGCCGCACAGGCCACTTCAGTTCAATGAGAATTCTCTACATTTCTTATGATGGCATGCTCGAACCCTTGGGACAATCTCAAGTGCTGGCTTACCTCAAGCCCTTAGCGTTTAATCGGCGATTTTACCTTATTAGCTTTGAGAAGCCTGAAGATTGGATGAACGTTGCCGAGCGTGAGCGACTTGCGCATGATATTGCCAAGGCTGGCATTGTTTGGCACCCGCTCCGCTATCATAAATGGCCTTCGGCTGCAGCGACGGCTTGGGATATTGCTTGCGGCATTACACTGGGTTTATGGTTCGTGTTACGGTACCGCCTGCGTGTTGTGCATGCACGTAGTTATGTACCATCGGTTATGGCGTTGGTACTTAAGCGGCTTACTGGTGTTAAGTATGTTTTTGACATGCGTGGCTTTTGGGCAGATGAACGTGTGGATGGGGGCTTGTGGTCGCGTAGTGGCAGAATGTTTTGTGTCGCTAAGAGCTTTGAGCGACGATTTTTGTTAGCGGCCGACCATGTGGTGTCACTTACGCACGCGGCGGTAAGGGAGATGCAGGGTTTTGACTATTTGATGGGACGCATGCCATCAATAACAGTGATTCCTACCTGTGCAGATTTAGCGAGTTTCAAGCCCTTGCCGCGCAATCATGCTGGCAAAGGTTTTGTGCTGGGTTATGTGGGAACAGTTGGCACTTGGTATTTGTTTGATGAGGTGGCTAAATGTTTTGCACAATTATTAAGTATACGCCCAGATTCGCGACTCTTGATCGTGAATCGTAGTGAGCATGCTTACATTCGTGAACGATTAGGTGTGGCGGGGATTCCCGATTCGGCAGTGGAGCTAACTGCTGCGAATCATAAAGAAGTGCCACGTCAGATGTCACGCATGAATGCGGGTATTTTTTTTATCAAGCCGGTTTTTTCCAAGCAGGCGTCTGCCCCCACCAAGTTAGCTGAATTTCTGGGTTGTGGTATTCCTTGCCTAAGCAATGCAGGTGTAGGTGATATGGCTGAAGTGCTTGAAGCTGACCAAGTGGGTGTGGCAATAAAATCGTTTGATGACGTATCTATGATAACGGCATTGAAACAGCTTATAAAGTTTGCAGATGACCCTAAAATTTCAGCACGTTGTGCTGCTTCTGCCCAGCGACACTTTTCTTTAGATGAAGGTGTGCGCTTGTATGACGAAATTTACCAGACGCTAAGCTAAATGACTAAAGCTTTAATTCCCTGCAAAAGTTATAAAAATTATGATTAAAGTCCTTGGATTAGCACTTTATGGCCCGTTAGCAGCGAGCCATCGCTATCGGCTTGGTCAGTATGTGCCAGGCTTAGCTCGCTTGGGGATTGATTTACAGATTCGTCATTTGCTAGGCGACGACTACTTACGTGCACGATTCAGTGGCAGTAAGTTACCAATTACAGCTATGTTGAAAATGGGCTTAGCGCGTTTTGAAGATTTATGGCACCAAAATGACTATGACGCCGTTATGTTGCAATGCGAGTTAATTCCTTTAATGCCAGGTTGGCTTGAGTGTACTCTGATTCGTAAACCTTATATTTATGATTTTGACGATGCCTTTTATTTAAAGTACCGCAGTCACCGAATGCCACTGGCAAGTACGTTACTTGGTGAAAAGTTTGACATCGCTATGGCGGGTGCCTCAGCCGTGACGGCTGGTAATCATGTGCTAGCTAATTATGCTAGGCAGCACAACGCCAATATAAATTATTTGCCTACAGTAGTCGACACGACGCGTTATCTGCCACAGACTGCTAGTCGTGGCAGTCCGGTTTTTACAGTTGGATGGATAGGCTCACCATCA
>CANNLO010000199.1 GCA_947505055.1 Methylococcaceae bacterium
CAATTTTAAGCTGCTCATCAAATACTTGTCCATGTTGCATGTCTTGGGAGTAAAGCTTTTCGCATCCAGCCAGTAAGGCTGCTGCCACGATCAGCGAATCCCAATGCGAAAGTTTATAGCGGCGGACTAGGCGAATGGCTTCCCGAATTGTGCTTTCATCCACCGGGGTTACTTCGCAGAGGTCTAATAAACTTTCAGCAACTTCATGGGCCACGACTATATTTACGCCCTGTTTTCGGGTCAATACATTCACTGTTTCGTTTATGACCTGGGAACTTACCGTCACACCTTCCGTAAGTAGCTGTCGCGCCTTGGTACGCTTGTCCGAATCCTGCCCGACGGCATAAACAACAATGTTTGTATCGGCAAATTCAAGGACGCTCATGCAGCTCCTCCCTATTGAACGGTGAGCCATCATAAAGCCCACTATGCTTATCCAAGGTTGCCAGCGCTATTTCTCTACGCCCGCCCCGCTCTTTTTGGGTCTTGGACTTCAAAAACTCAACAAAATCCAAAACTTCCGCCGCTTGCTGTACGGGTAGGGTTTTGACAGCCTCAAAGACTTTTTCAGCGATAATACTCATAGGGTCAACCTCTTGCTTGTTTGAGTGGGACAACATCGGCGGACTGTTTTAGCGCCGCCGACTTCAGTATAAAATTAGTAATGGTCTGCATCGGTTGCCGTAGTCGTTCCACGTTCAACTGAATATAGCCACTGGTCACATCATCACCTGATTTGTGATTCACTAGCGCCTTGACTGCAAACGACGAAATATCTAACGATTCGGCTATGGTCACAAAGGTTCGGCGTAAGTCGTGCATAACAAACGGCATCCCTGTTTTTTCAATAATCTTGGCTAACTGCCTCTTAGGTTCGACCAGATAGCCACGAACACCATCGCCAGGAAACACAAATACGCTATTGCTGTTTATCTTGCGTGAAGTCAACATCGCCGCTAGATAATCCGATAACGGGAGTTGAATAGGTCTTTTGTTTTTAGGGTCTCGAATGATGTAGCTGGAATCAGTCAAATCAATATCAGTCCATTGGAGTCGTGCCGATTCATCCTTACGGGTTCCGGTCAGCAATACGAAAAGTAAATAATCTTTGATGGTGTCATTGTCGATGCTTAACACGGCCTCGAACCACGCTTGTAATTGATGTGGCTTGAGGTGTCCTGTACGACGATCTACCTTGTACCAGCTTCGGGTTTGACTAATCCGTTTGACCGGGTTTTCTGGCAGTATCGACAAACCCTTACCTGTCTCATATTTTGCGCTGGCATAGTTCAATACGCTGCGTAAGGTACGACCGCCTAAATTAGCGTAAGCCTCGCCGCGTTCAGCACCTACTTTCTTATGGCGGCGTTCTACTGCATCGCGGGTAATATCGGTAATGGGAAGTTTTTGCCAGTCTGGATAAATGTTATTCATAACGCCGGTGTAATCTCTTACCGTCTTGGGCTTTAGCTGCCGTGAATCCAGAAACGCCGTGAACACCTCGCCCAGAGTGACCGCTTTAATATTCTGTTCGCGCTTTTCCTGAACGGTATCAATCCCTGCTGCAAGCTCGCCTATACCTTTCTTGGCTGCGTTCCGGGCTTGTTCTGCTGTCATGGTCGGATATTTACCCAGCACGACACGTTTAGTCTTATTGCCGATACGCTGTTGCACACACCACGTTTTAGACTTGGTGCCGATGTACATGCCAAAACCGGGAAGTTCATCGTCCCAATAAAACACCTGTCCCTTTTCCACGAAATCGAATTTATCAACCACTGATTTTATTAGCTTCATCAGAACACCCCAAAAAAATTAATAAGCATATAATAAGCAGTCTGTTTAAAAGTAATTCAAAGACCGTCTGATTTATTATAACAACAAACCCAGTTAATACAAGGCTTGGTAGTGCTTATTAAAAGTCGTTAAGAGTAGATAAAAGTACAGGTGTGCTAATTTGTAATCAGCCGGTCGCGGGTTCGATTCCCATCGCCAGCTCCAATATTATCAAGGGCTTAGGTGTTTTTCACCTAGGCCTTTTTTATTGCCCGTAGCTAAATCGTAGCTATCGGATTCACCCCCCACCACATGAAGCGCCGACAACCGATCAACATACTCGGCTAAATGATCACTGGATAGATGCGCATAACGCCGCACCATCTCCACCGATTCCCACCCGCCCAACTCTTGCAACACATTTAACGGCGTACCCGCTTGCACATGCCAACTGGCCCAAGTATGGCGCAGATCATGCCAACGGAAGTTTTTAATCTCTGCCCGTTCTAATGCCTGCCGCCATGCCTTGGTATTCACTTGGATCACAGGATTACCGTGATAAGTGAAGACATGGGTTAAATGCTTGCCCATTTGCTCACGAATGATCACTACTGCCGCTTTTGACAACGGCACAGCGATAGCACGCCTTGCTTTGGCTTGGTCAGGATGTATCCAAGCACAACGCCGGGTTAGATCAATCTGTGACCATTGCAAGCCGGTGACATTAGCTTGCCTTAATCCGGTTTCCAGACTAAACCGCACCATGGCTTTTAAATGATCCGGTAACTCCAGTAACAGACGATCAACTTCCCCGCGCGTTATCCAGCGAATGCGCCGACTGGGTTCAGGTAATAACCGAATTTTCGGCACCTTATCCAGCCATTCCCATTCCAGCGCCGCTTTGCGAAGAATAGCGCGGATTAAAGCCAACATCCGGTTAACGGTGCTGTTGCTGACTTGAGTAGCCAGCTTGGCTTGTATCAGCTTATCCAACGCATCACGGTTGATTTCATCCAAGCCAGCGCCGTTTAGGTATTGATCCAGCCAGCGTAAATGGCCCTGATCATCACCCCGTGACGCTTTGTGCTGGGTTTCATTCAACCAACGCAATCCCGCTTCATTCCACGAATAACGTCGCTTGGTTCCAAGTTTGGTTTGCTCCCAAAGTTGGGCCTTTAGCTTGTCGTGGAATTCTTGAGCTTTGTTTTTGTCGGGCGTTCCAGTGCTTTTTTGTACAATGCGTCCGTTGAGGGTGATTTTAATCCACCAAACAGACGAGTCTTTTCGTTTAAAGAGTGACATAGGTTTATCTCCTGTTCACCCTGCAATGTTCGCCGTGGATATTGTGCGCGGATATGGTCGATCAAGTCAACGTCCACAAATACCCAACACTTGCCGATCTTGGCACCGGGAATCTCTCCGGCCTTGGCTTTTGTTTGTAAGGTAACAGGATGAATCCTTAATAATTCGGCGGCTTGTTGCAGGTTGAGGGTGTTCATTAACAAACCGGCGAAAGTGAGTTTATGGCTGTTGACACAAGATCGGGCGTTGCCTGACCATTCGCTGATTCCTCTTGATTATCTCCAGGAATGGGCAAATCCAGGCGAGGGGGAATACCTACGACAGACAAGTCTTGCACAATGTCCAAAGGTTCCAAGCCTAAGCCTTCATGCATGACATGAATCAGCTTGCCATAACTTAGACGGCAATATTTTTTCAGATGCTCAAAACTGATCATAAGTTGCTTACGAGTCGTTTTAATTCGGTCTTGAGATTCACAAATCCAGAACAAACACGGATAGCCACCAGCCAAATAGTCGCCGGGACGAAGCAACACATCCAGCGGAATAAGCCGGTCTTTATTATGTAGTTCCAGCTCCCAACGTACCCAAGGATTGAGCGGATCGCCCAGTTGTTTGCCCTTCTCGTAAACTCTAAGTAGCTTTCCATTGGTACGATTGCCGATATACAAAGTTTTTCCTTTGCCGGAATCGAAATCATCAACATACTGTGCATTAGGTGGTCGTCCACTGGTGGTGAATTGACCAAGCGCCCACATTTCGAGCGCAGCCGTAATGTTATAGACACCATCAAAATCATCATGGGCCAAATCGACGCGAGTAATCTTAGCATTCAATGACACTAGCAGATCATAAACCGCTTTCCAGTTTGCCACCGGCGTACAACCTGATCCGCTAAGGCTAATCAGACAGGTGTTGCCTTGAGTCTGTCCGCCAGTTGCCAGAACTCCGTAACTCTTAGCGTATTTAAGACCTAAATCCCAGGATTCTGAATAACCCAGATAGCCTTTGTTTCGAGAGGTGCTAACGCCGAAGCCGAGGGCGATAGCTAATTTATTATCCAATTCAATAAAGTTTGAAGGATTATAAGTAAATGGAAAGGTAAAATTTAACCAGTCAATAAGGGCAGATTTTGGGTTGGTTGTAGGTAGGGGAGGTATACTTTCCCCCCGTATTACTAGACAGGGGGGCTCTTCTATGGGACACGCTGACACATCAAGGCACCCGCCGCCCTGCGCCGGTTGCTCCGCACCGTCGCATTCCAGCGCAGGGCGGCGGATGCCTATGAAATAGTCATTTGTTTCTAACGAACGTTGTCCACCAGCAGTCATTGCGGGTTGAAATTTGGATTGCATAAATCACCGTTTGTTTTCGGCGGAATGGAATCACTCCGCAACGGTTGAGTAATTTATGCAAGAAAACAACGAAGAACGACACCGCGAAAAATTATCTCACGGTGTTGACATTTTGTTTGCATTCTGAAATTTACGATAATCCCTTAACCTATCCCCGATAGCTTTCTCAGTTTCAATACGATTTTCGTAACGATCAAGGTTTAGTCGATCACAAACATCAAGTATTTCACGGTGTTTTAGCTGATCAAGCCAATGAGTACCTTCAAGTATGGCAAAGAGCACATAAAGTAATCGATGCCGAATTTTCCCCCTGAATTGTGGTGACTGTAGCCGTTTACTAACGGCTTCTAAAAAGTCTTGATCACATTCTTGTAGTGCGCGTTGGTAACGCTCCTTGAAATAGGGAATGTATTCAAGAATATTTTTATCGATATGAATAGCCAAGAAAAATGATTCATTGTTTCCTGATATTGCTTCATTAACAAGTTGAGTTAATTTCCGTCCATGAACCATTAATGCAACAAAATTAAAGAAACTAGCAATACTAAAACTCAGGGAATACGTAAAGAACCTTATCGATTGTTGCTGTTCTTCAATAGTAAGTCCTTCCCATTCAAGACGTGCTTTGGCTTGCCCTGCAGGAGACCAGTCAAGGTCATCAAGGTGCGGAATGTTATCGGCCTGACAGGCCGCAAATTCGTGCGCATCCTTAATACATTCATTGATATATATCGATTGCTCAACAATGGTACAAGATGAAAGATTAGTTAGAAATTGAAAAACCTTTTCGTCATCATCAAAAAATGCGCGAAATAATGCTGCTTGGATTCTCGTTTCGTTTTGATAAAGTTCAGGATAATTACGACAATTAAGTCGGGTTGTCAATTCATGAAACCTTGGGGAAAAACGAATCCAGCCACGATTAGCACCAAATGTTCTAAGCATGTAGATATAATCCGGAAGAAGAAAGCCGTAGAACATGATGACCTGCTCCAAATCAGGCCTGATAATTGATTTTTCCATAAAAAGTGTTGTTTTGTTTTCTGAGCGTCAAAGTGCTTATCAGCTAGGCTTTTAATCATTGTGGTTAGTCAGCATCGACCAGGTGGTTCTCCTAATAGTAGGCTGACAGGCATACTTTAGAAGTAAAGCTATGATAGATTAACTTTCAATCGATCAAAAGATATATTATGTGCAAGCCTATCAAGACCACGAGCTATAATATTTAAATCAAAAGCGGCTAACAGTAAACGAATTTTCATCATTTTGTGTGTAATGAGTATTTTTGTGAAGTAAAAAAGCGGTTTCGTTATATCTATTTTAGGCCGCTAAGTGACAAGCAACGCCACGAATGTTTAATTCTGCTTCAATCATGTGTGCTTGAGTTCTTCGTTCGCTCAATCTAAATGATCACTTAATTATAAACTTAGTGCGCCTATATTTATGTAATTACTATGTGTATAAAATTCAGATAGATGATATAAAAATGATATTCGATTAGCCTTAATTCATTGGATGAAAAAAATGAACAATAAAAAAATAAAAGTATTGATATTTGGCGCATTAGTAATATGTATAAATTTCATGCCGGGAATAGCTAGTGGTAACGATACTTGGAATAAAATCACCATAAATAATGAAACATGCTCGTACCAGTCTAAATCAGGACAATTAATAAAAAAATGTGAGCATTTACCTGTTGCCACAGAAAGCATTCAATCACCTATCCAGTCATCAACGCAATACAACCCACAACCGCACCCTCTGGCACTAATAACAAAACCTGAATTTATAGCCGCAGAAGATCAAAAAGTCATAACGATGCCAGTAACAAGCAAGCCTATACAAAAATCACTAGCTAACAGTGAAAATCAAATAAGTAGCTTCCAAGTCAATAGAAGTGATGATAATCATAATTCATTTTCTTATTTCGTGGTTACTTTGATTTTTGGATACTTTTTAGGTTACCAGAAAAGTAAAAGAAGCGAGGATTATATCCAAGATCAAGCAGAGAAAATGGTCAAAACAGAACTCAAGTCTTTAGACAAAAGCCTTTACTGCATTATGCATGATATTACATTGCCGATTGGTAATGGAACAACACAGATAGATCACATCGTGATATCGGAACATGGTATTTTTGTTATTGAAACAAAAAGTCATAAAGGTTGGATATTCGGAAAAGAAAATGATGGCATATGGACACAAGTAATAAAAGGTGGAAAAAAATATACTTTTCATAGTCCAATCGTGCAAAATTCAAATCATATTAAACATATTGAACGTATAGCAAATATTGAAAGCAATACCATAAAAAATATTGTTGTTTTTACAAATCCTGGGATGGAATTTAAAGCCGCTAGGCCAAAATATGTACTGAAACTAAATGAATTAAAATCCTATATCAATCAGTCTACATCTACACCCATAAGCTCTCAAAGAGTTCATGAGATAATTGGGTGCATTGAATTTAATAGAAAGGAAAGATCAGAGCAAACAAATAATGATCATATTGCCTTCATCAAAAGTAGGTTTAAGCGCCGTAGCTGAATCGTAGCTACGCATGCAGGCTAACAGTTTGTTTAATCCTGTTTGAGGCTGTTTTTGGTTATGGCAAGCATTGCAAGGTATTGATTTAATTGGTTGTTAATAGAGAATATAATATTTGGGCAAAGCCAGACAACGGTACCTCCATTTCTGACAACAGCGGCGCCAGCGGCCGCAGCCACATAGGTTTTACCGAAGCCTACATCAGCCGAAAGCAATCTAAGCATGGGTTGATCGGAAGCAATGTCAGTACAAATTTCCCTAATAACATCACGCTGTTCTTCAGTGGGCTTCAAGTCCGTTTCAGACATCAAGCAATCCAGTGTCTCGGTAGGAATATAAATGGCAGAATGAATAGTGCGTTCTCGATAAGTTTCAGCCCTGGCGCCGGTCAATACATCGTAGGTAGCAATCAGCTTCAATAATCGGCACGCAAGTAGTCCGTGGCGTACACTAGGCGGGAAATGAATCACATTCAAAAGAGTTTCAATCGTTGGATAGGTGGAAAGCTCCTTCATCACAGATAATCGCTGAGCCTCTTCGGCTGAAGACCATTTCAGCTTTTGCCGTAACCAGTTGACTGCCATCGGAATAGTCACCGACAGAAGAGAATGCTGTAAGTGTTCGAATACCGTCTCCGGAGCAATTACCTTTGCCTTTCCAGGATAAACAGGAACGACCCGGCCAATCAAAGCGGTGTCGATAAAGGCAGGGTTACGGAGTTGAGTAAACTGCATGTAATAGCCAATCTGACCGGCAAAACACACCTTGCAATGAAGCTTGCCATCAAGATCGGTTGCATAAATTCTGGGATCTCCAAAGAATGTAGCCGTTATCTCATGGCCGTATTCATCAACCAGCTTGGCAACTGTTCTTGATGGGACGGAATTACGATGCACCGAGCATTCAACCAGTGTCCCATACAGAATCACTTTGTCGCCATCACGCAAGTCGGCAAAACCGGTGGTTAGCTGGTCGTGGTTCAAATCAAGGTACCTTGTCGGTAGCAAAAACGGCACAAACTCAGGCGCCAGAACGCCTAATGATTTTAGGCGGCCTAAGCTTATGCTTTCTGCTGGTTGGTTTGGGATGGCTGACATGGTTCTGCTTCGAGAATTTAAGATGCTCGTTTTGTTTGGGATTCTACGTATTATTTGGAAAACGCAAGAGCAAAAAACTGATCGATAATCCGAACAGTATTTTGTAAACAAAGAAAATTATGCAGAAGCTAAATAATTCGTATCGGGGTGAAAGACACGCTAAAAAGGCCTGTTTTGTTGGGAAGACCCGCGCACGCATAGCAAGAACGCCAAGTTGATCCAG
>CANNLO010000200.1 GCA_947505055.1 Methylococcaceae bacterium
CGCGTGCAAGGTCTGACTTGAATTTAACAAGCGCTGCCTGGCTTGCTCAATTTTGTAGGTGGTTGCGGAATTCAGACGTTGACTCAAATACGCTTGCCGCTGCTCATGGCTGTTAATACTGACAAGCGGATTATGCTGCCATAGCTTTGCGGATTTTTCCTCCATCATGCTAGTCAGATGACGTAATCTGTTCTGCAGGGTCAGCTTCAGTCTGGCCTCAAGTTCTTCAATTCGATTCAGATTTCGCGACAATTTTTGGCCAGGACTTTGCTGTTGTAAGCGCTGATTAAGCCAATCCAGGGTCTGCTGCTTCTGATTTAATTTGTGTTGCAATTGTTGCTGAAGCCGAATCTCCAAAGAGACAAATTGCGCTAACCAGTGCTGTTGATCGGGACAGGCGTGTTCGGCAGCTACGGAAGGCGTCGCTGCCCGAAGATCGGCGACAAAATCGGCAATAGTAAAATCCGTTTCATGGCCAACCGCAGAAATAATCGGAATTTTGCTGGCAAAAATAGCTCTGGCAACCAGCTCTTCATTAAAGGCCCACAGATCTTCCAGTGAACCGCCGCCACGCCCAAGAATAATGACATCACATTGCCGGTCTTGATTGGCAGTGACTATCGCTTGGGCAATTTCGTGTTTTGCGTTATCGCCTTGGACTGCGACCGGATAAACAATCACTGGTATCGCGGCAAAACGTCTTTTTAATACCGTCAAAATGTCCCGGATAGCTGCACCCGTCGGCGAGGTAATAACACCAATGGCTCCGGGCAACTTAGGCAGACTTTGTTTGTGCGAGGCATCGAATAATCCCTGTTCAGACAGTTTAAGCTTTAGGGCATCAAACGCACGGCGTAACGCACCGTCACCGGCTTCTTCAATGTCATCGACGATAAGCTGGTAGTCACCTCTGGGCTCATACAAACTGACTTGCGCCTTAATGATGACCTGTTTGCCGTTTTCCGGTTTAAACATCAACCTTGACTGACGGGTACGAAACATCGCACAACGTACCTGGGCATTAGCATCTTTCAACGAAAAATAAATATGTCCCGATGCCGGCATGCTTAAGTTGGATATTTCTCCTTCAACCAGAACCGAATAAAAATGTTCAGCCAATAATTGACTGGTCGCGCGATTGAGTTGGGTAACTGTAATGATATTGCGTTGAGTTGTTCCAGATGGTGAAATAATAGTCATTGCATTATGCGAAGCGAGTCTGAGGTAAAAGGTGATAATTCTACAAATTATTCCTTCTGTAAATTGTCTCGCTGAACCTGTTGCATATAACGCTGAACGAACTCTTCAGCAAGGCGCGACAGCGTGATAAACTTGCAACCAATTTTCTGAATTTTTTGTATTTTTTCAGGATTAATGACGTACTTGTTACAAATTTCAAATAAAATCGGGCTGTCACCTATGCCTGAAAGTAACAGATTAGAGCTTAAAATTGATGTGCCGGGTATCAATAAATCGGAAAGTTCTTTAGAGACATTAAGCATTGAAAAACCGGTGAGGCTAATGTCGTACAGGGTCAGGTCCACAGGTGCCCTGTCTTCCAGGATTAATTGGCAATAACTGGGTTTCGATAAAGGCGATTTAACCCTGTAGTATTCCCTGCGCTGCATCCAATAAAGCGACTTAGGCGCTGGCATAACAAACGCTGGATCGCCTTTATGAAAAATTTTCTTCAAGTTCGCACCAGCAAAAGAAACCTTGATACCCGTATATTCAGTATCAAAGTTAATTTTACTAGAAGTCAGCATCCGTTGATTTATTTCTTCCTTGGGACTGCAATCCAAAACCAAAGTATTGTCTATCTCGTTGATAGCCAGTAATGTGGTGATATAAGAGTCTTTGCTATCACCAAAATGGGCGTCAATAAAACACTTTTTCTTTAATAACAAGACTAAATGACGAGTTATTTCTTTCGGGTTTTGAATTGAAAAAGAGGCTATTTCGCTCATTGGTAACAACTGAATGTGTTTAAATGCTGAATAATTTAAAGTATTGTAGAATATCCCTCATCTAAGTACAAAGAAAAGGGGGTTTCATGGCGTGGTTTCTTTTATTTTCTGCAGGAATTGCAGAAATTGCATTTGCACTCAGTCTCAAATATAACGAAGGCTTTACCAAATTGTGGCCCAGTATAATCACCATGATCTCCGGTGGTGTCAGTTTTTATTTATTGGTACTGGCGATTAAAACCCTGCCACTGGGAACTGCCTACGCAGTGTGGACGGGAATGGGCGCAGTTGGTGTAGCAATTTTAGGCATCATTTTATTTAAAGAATCTGCTGACTGGTATCGGCTGTTGTCAATTTCACTGGTTATTGCTGGAATTATTGGCCTTAAGCTCACTAATAGCCATTAAAAGTGCTACATCTAATCTTTCAATCACCTCTTCAAACGGCAATTTTTGACAGAATTGATCCGGGTGATGAGGTTGTACTTCTTGAAAATGCCGTTTTACATACCTTGCAGGGCAGCGCTTTTAGTGCCCGGTTAACGCAACAACTTAACAGCAACCGGCTTTATCTTTTGTCTACAGACATGGTCATACGTGGAATTGCGCCGGGCGATCTGGTTAAAGGCCTTGAAGTTATAGATTATGCGGGCTTGGTTGATCTAACTGTTAACAACCCGGTTATTCAATCGTGGACATGACAGAAAAAAAATTATGCATTGAAACTACTGACCAAGGCTTTTTGGTCACTCAAACAGACTGGAATGAAACAGTCGCGGAACAAATAGCGGCATTAAACAATATCAAACTCGGCGAAGATCACTGGGAAATTATTTTTTTTATTCGCCATTATTACCAGCAATTTAAACACTTACCTAATGCACGGGTATTTACAAAGGCAATCGCCAAAGAATTAGGCGAAGCAAAAGGCAATAGCCGTTACTTACATAAATTGTTTCCCGATGGTCCTTTAAAATATGCCTGCAAAATAGCCGGCTTACCTAAACCACCCACCTGTTTATAACTTATCCTTGCTTAAACTGATGAATGAGCCGCCTTTCTTTTTTGTTAGGCTTATGATCTCTTGGGCTAAAATCAAATAGTTCGCGTTGCTCACGGTTTTTAAGGATTTGTTGCTCGCGTTTGGCAAGACTCTCTGCGCTTTCCTCATAGAGCAGAACCGCTTCTTTAGCGCTACGGCGCTGACTGTTGATAGCAATAATAGTAATTTCCCATCGACAATTATCTTTACTGATAGAAAGCTCAGTTCCGATTTTTACTTCTTTACCCGGTTTAGTGCGCTGGTCGTTAACATGAACTTTACCACCGGATATTGCTTCAGCCGCCAAACTTCGGGTTTTAAAAAAACGCGCAGTCCACAACCATTTATCCAGCCGGATAGCTTCTAGTTCAGACACTAGACAACTTCATACCCGCTTTCAGCCCAGACCTTAAAACCACCCGCCATACTGATCGCATTGATATAGCCCATTTTATTCAAGGCCTCTGTCGCTAAAGCCGATCGTCCACCAGACTGACAATAGACAAGAATATGAGCCTCCTGTTTATCCTGAAAATCCGGATGAACGCCTATCCTGAATTCCAATACCCCGCGAGGTATATTGAATGCACCCGGCAAATGACCAGTTGCATATTCCGAAGGTTCCCTGACATCCAGAACAAGGCTTGTATCTAATGATTTTTTGGCTGCATCAAAACCAATTTCAACAATATTTTGTTTGGCTTGCGCCACAAAATCCAATGCGGTAAATATAATAGTCATTTTTAGGGTAAAAAATAATGTTTACTGGGGGCTAGCTGCCACAGATTGAACTCATTAATCAGTCAATCTGTGGCTCGCTATTTTGATGTTAAAGCTTAGTTGATATGTTTTTTCAATTCTCGGGGCAGAGAAAAGACTACCTTCTCTTCTATGCCTTGAATTTCAACAGCGGATTGACCACCCCATTGTTTTAATTGATCAATCACTTCCTGAACCAGCACTTCCGGTGCGGAGGCTCCTGCAGTCACGCCAACGACGGCAATGTTATCGAACCAATTACGCTGCATATCTTTTGCAGTATCGATCAAATAAGACTGTTTCCCAAGTTGTTCGGCAATTTCGCGCAAACGATTAGAGTTGGAACTATTCGGTGAGCCAACAACGAGAATAATGTCAGCGGTTTTAGCCAACTCATAAACCGCATCCTGACGATTTTGTGTGGCATAACAAATGTCGTCTTTCTTTTGTTCCTTAATACCTTTAAAACGCGTTCTTAAAGCGTCAACCATTACTTTGGTATCGGTCATCGACAGAGTGGTTTGAGTGACATAAGCCAAATCATCAGGATTTTTTACCACCATATTTTTAACGTCATCGGGTGTTTCCACCAAATAAATGCCGCCATTGTCGGTGCAACGCTCATATTGCCCCATCGTACCCTCAACTTCGGGGTGTCCGGCATGACCAATGAGGATGACTTCGCGATCTTCTTTGGCGTGTTTGGCAACCTGTAAATGCACCTTGGTCACCAAAGGGCAAGTAGCATCAAAAACCGTTAAATTACGCTCTTTAGCTTCCTTTTGTACTTGTTTGGAAACTCCGTGAGCACTAAAAATCAAATAAGAACCGACGGGCACATCAGTCAAATCTTCAATGAAAATAGCGCCTTTTTCTTTCAGTCCATCGACCACTGTACGATTGTGAACAACTTCATGACGGACATAAATAGGGGCACCGAATGCTTCAATGGCCTGATCAACAATTTCGATGGCGCGGTCAACACCGGCACAAAATCCACGGGGGTTAGCGAGTACAATTTGCATGTTTTTAATTTCTTGAGTTAGAAGGTTGGGATATTTTAACTCAACATTGATTCTGAAACGATAATTCCATCAGCATCAGCATATAAAAAATGATTTTGCTTAAAATTGACGCCCGCGAAAGTGACTAGCAACTCCCTGTCACCTTGGTCTTTTTTATGGCTTTTTAACGGATGGGTATGTAGTGCCTTTATGCCAAGCGGAAGCAGATTAATCCTTTCGGAATCACGAATGCAACCATGAACAACAATGCCCTGCCAACCATTGGTGATAGCGAGATCCGCCAGATCAGCATCAATAAGAGCACAACGATAGGAGCCGCCACCGTCTATAACCAACACCCTGTTTTTGACTTTCTCTTCCAGAACCGTTCTGATTAAATCATTACCCTCAAAGGCCTTGACTGTAGTAATTTGCCCACAAAAACTTGAGCGTCCGCCATAAGGCTTTAATAGCGGCTCGGCAATTTGAAAATTAACTTCCTCCGAATGAGCGTCGCAAAGATTAGCTGTTGTAAAAGTCATAATTCAAATCTCAAATGGATTAAAAAAGAGGAAAGCTGAAGGCAAAAAATCAAGCTAAAGAAATTTCAGCCATTATTCTTTCGCCTTTCGTCTCAGTTAAAAATAACGCGCCAATAATCCCTTATCAGAAGCTATTGTCGACAACGGTATTTTCACTTCATAGCCGCCACCGGAAGCTTCTTCCATCGCTTGTCCATACATGCCTTCCATACGCTCAACGACAATATCCTGATTACCTTCGGGTAAGATCAATTCAAGTTTATCGCCAACCGAAAACTTGTTTTTAACGTCAATCGTTGCGAGACCTGTTTCCTGATCATAGCTTCTGATTTCGCCACAAAACTGCTGCTGATGGCTTTTTGAATAGCCGGTAAGATAATTTTGTTGTTCGTGAGTATGATGACGCTGATAAAAACCGTCGGTATAACCGCGATTGGCCAAATTCTCCAAAATACCGATCAGTTCCGGCTGAAAGGCCCGACCCGCCAAGGCATCATCAATGGCCTGACGATAAGTTTGTGCAGTACGAGCTACATAATAATGCGATTTTGTACGACCCTCAATTTTAAGACTGTCCACGCCAATTTCCACCAAACGCTGCACATGTTCAATGGCTCTTAAATCTTTTGAATTCATGATGTAAGTGCCATTTTCATCTTCCATCACCGGCAGCAACTCGCCTTTTCGACCTTCTTCTTCCAGAAAATACACCTTATCCGCCAAAGGATGCCGTTCCGCGCCTCCGCAACTGGCATTGCTAATGTCAGACATCGACAACGCACCACCGTCCAACAAGTAATCGCCTTCGGCATTTTCATGGGCCGGCAGCGTGTCATACTTCCAGCGACACGAATTGGTACAGGTTCCCTGATTAGGATCACGATGATTAAAATAGCCGGACAGCAAGCAGCGACCAGAGTAAGCGATGCACAAAGCGCCATGGACAAATACTTCAAGCTCAGTATCTGGGCAACGCTGGCGAATCTCTTCAATTTCATCCAGCGACAGTTCGCGCGATAAAATAACCCGCTCAACGCCCATACTTTTCCAGAAATTCACCGTCGCATAGTTGACGGTATTGGCCTGCACCGATAAATGAATCGGCATATCGGGCCAGGCTTCACGAGTCATCATAATCAAACCCGGATCGGCCATAATCAGCGCATCAGGCTGCATTGCGATAATCGGCGTCAAGTCCTTAATAAAAGTTTTAACCTTGGTATTATGCGGAATGACATTTGTCGCCAGAAAAAACTTTTTGTTTTGTTGATGCGCTTCAGCTATGCCTTTGGCCAGATTATCTTCCAGAAAATCATTATTGCGCACTCGCAAACTATAACGCGGCAGACCAGCGTAAACGGCATCAGCACCATAGGCAAAAGCATAGCGCATATTTTTAAGGGTTCCGGCAGGAGAAAGTAATTCGACTTGTTTCATGTTCAAGTGTGTAAATGATCGGGATGGGCTATTCTATCGCAACCGGTTATTTCATGCCAAAATTGAGGGTTAATCTATGTGGGTAGTAATATTTTTAGTTGCCGTATTATTTGTTTTAGGCAGTGCGTTAATGCTTTTACGCTCAGCCAAGATGCCGAGAATTCCTGATAGTGTAAAAGCGCAGCCCTATGAGGATGACGATGAATAAGTCAATCGCTATATCTTGATCCAATAGCTGCAAGACAGTTATGGACAGATAAAATTAATTTAATAACCTTGCGCGCCCCTGTTATTAAGAATTGTACCTTAGTAAGGTCGCCTGACGAGAATACTGCCAACACCGAGAAGCGCGCAATGTTAATTGCGTTTGATGAGTTTTTATTTATGCGAAGCTGGCTTCGCGACTAACGTAAGCAGCTTTGAACCAACTGATTTTAGTACAAAGTAGGGCACCGTCCCGCCATCAATTATTCCAAAAAATAGCAATGCCTACCAAACTGATGGCCCTTACGAAAGTAAAACGGGGCTTAATTGCAGATCCAACTTCATATATGTAGTTTTAAAATTACAAAAAGGTCATTATTTTTACAAAATACCTGTATAATTCGTCCATACTTAATTTATATTTTGAGGATTAATTATGGATTCTAAAAGATTATCTCAGCAAGCCTATGAGCTTTATTACGTGATTAGTGTTCACTTAAATTGCACTTCAGGACACACGAACCGTAAGACCCGTCTACTTTCATTGGCACCCAAGGCTTTTTCAAGATATAGACGAAGATTGGCCACAGATTGCTAAATCGTTTCTATGTAACGTAAAAAGATATTGTGTTAAAAAGCAGTTAACATTGATGTTTTGTTAGTTTTTACAATATCGGCAAGATGGATTGCCTAGCGACCCTACCACCTTGCCGATTAAACCCACTTACAGCGTTTCTTAGTGGCAAACAATCAAGTTTTACCTGTCCTCAAGATAAACGTAACCGGTCCGTTGTTAACCAAAGCAACCTGCATATCCTCGCCAAACTCACCAAATTCAACTTTCTGATAAGTTTTTTTTGCTAACTGTTGCAAATATTCAAACACCTCTTTGCCTTTTTCAGGAGCCGCAGCAGCAATAAAACTGGGCCGATTGCCTTTTTGGGTGTCTGCCGCCAGCGTAAATTGCGGGATCAATAATAAGCCGCCGTTAATATCGAGCAAACTTAAGTTCATACGGTCATCGCTATCGGCAAAAATCCGATAATTAAGAATACGCTCCAGCAAGCGCTGCGCCTCTTTTTCTGTGTCCGCTTTCTCCACTGCCACCAGCGCCATAATACCGGCATCGATTTTACCGATTTCCTGATTGTTGACGATAACGTTAGCGCTGGTTACCCGCTGGATAATAGTAATCATACATTGAGATTAGTTATTTAAATTTGCCGACTGAATTAACTTAAGACCTTCGGTAGCATGATTGTAGAGATAAACCCAAGCGGTAATCAATCGGCCATTATTAAG
>CANNLO010000201.1 GCA_947505055.1 Methylococcaceae bacterium
AAGCTGTTGCCGGCACTCAATTTTAATGCAGCCGTTATTTTTCTAATGCTTGCCAGCTTAATGTCCGCAACCGGCAGTACCTATTTTTTCGACAACAATACCGATCTTTATGGGCCATTAGCCAGCAACCTGCGCTTAATGCTGATTTATTTAACGCTAAGCCAGTTTGGCATATACTGTTTTTGCAGCTACTGTCAAAACTTTCGACTATTAATACCGGCAGGTCTATTTTGGTTAGTATTGATTGGGGCAATCGAGTTCTACGGTATGGTTAACGAGATCGCCATAGATGAAGATTATAGTCGGTTATTCTTTTACTTGGGGGCGTCTAATTTAGCTTATGGCGGCTTTTATAGTTTCAATGAAAATCTGCGCTCGGATATTAAATAAATCAAGTCTGTCAACGCGAGTTGGTTATTTTAGTTGGAACTGGCCGCCGGCTTACGGGCAGATTTTATTCCATTATTTAAGTCACCTAAATCCGGAGTTAAAAATGCAACTTGTCAGATCTAAATCATTAGTAAGAGTACTAGCCGCTGTCAGCTTTGTCGTTAGCCTTTATGCCAGTCCAAATGCAATAGCCAGTGAACAGGAAGCTGAGTGCATGAACCATGTACAAAATAAAATTTCCTGGGACTATGATGGACGTAAACAATGGGAGACGGCTAATATTGAAAAGTTATGTAAAGGGACGACTAAGCCAAAGGAACCCGGAGAATGTTTCAACAAGATCATGCAAGGTCAGGTTAAATGGGGTAGTGATGATAAATGGGACTGGAAGAATGCTGTCAGCCTGTGTTCAGGAACGGATAACTCTGATGAAAGAATTTCCTGCTTCAAAACAAAGATAGATGCTGGCGATAATTGGAATACCGCGATTTTGGATTGCCAAATAAGTGGAAAAGTGGGTTTGAACAAGAAAATGTAAGCTGCTACAGACTTCGTCGGGCGAGTTACGCTGCCGTTCGGCACAATATCATGCTAGGATTGCATCTGTCATGTAGTCCTAGCATGATTTAACGTTTTGTAGTTATAATTCATTGAGAGTAATAAAATTTATTTTTCAGAGAGGCTTTAGAAAAACAATAATAATTATGTTTAGCTGTTATTTAAACTGGAAGAGGTATTGCAGTGCAAATTAAATTTTCGTTTGATTCATCAAAGCCGATTGCGGGTGAAGCGAGCATTGAGATCAATAAATCCATACACGATGTTTTTTCTTATATTGGCGAGCATTTTTATGATAACTACCCTAAATGGGCTGTAGAAGTCATTGAATTTGAACCGCTGGACGGTAAAGAAGCTAAAGTCGGTTCTAAAGCAAAACAAATTCGTGAAGACAACGGCTCAATAGTCGAATCTATTTTTGAGATTACGGATTATCAGCCTTCGATGAAGCTTATTTTTAAGGGGCTCACCGAGCCCTATATACACAGTTATTTATTGGAAAGTAGTGAGATAAATAACTTCACGCGCTTGACGTTTCGTTTTGAACTATCACAAATTGAAGTGTTTATGCGGCCCTTTCAAAAACTGATACGATCTGCGATTGAAGATGGCGCAGAAAATACCGTGGAAAATATTAAAAATTTAATCGTTGCTGATTCTAATTAATATTGAGTAGATTAATAATTATTATAAATATTGGAGTTTAATTATGCCTTTTATTGTTGAAAAAGATAGTGGCCTTATTCCGCAAGTGCTGTCCGCTATTTTAGATGAATGTGTTAATGGAGTAACGTTAGCCGATCCAGATTTTGAAGATGCACCTATTGTTTACGCAAATAAAGCCTTTGAACGTTTAACGGGTTATAGCCAGGAAGAAATAATCGGCCATAATTGCCGTTTTCTTCAAGGTGAGGATAGAGATCAACCAGGACGTTATCAAATTGCCGAAGCCATGAAAAAACATGAATCCATTGAAGTCACGTTACGCAATTATAAAAAAGATGGCACATTATTTAATAACCGTTTAAAAATAACGCCCTTGTTTGACAGAAAAAAACGGGTTATTTATTACCTGGGTGTGCAGTACGATATAACCACTCAGGTTAATGCTACAAATGAAATTAAAGAATTAAATGCAATAATCAATGCCATGCCAAAATAAACCAGAATTTTATAATAATAATTACACGAAGGTGGGTTTATGAATGCGACAGAAAATGCGAATAATGGTGGTCTTTTTTTTAATGAAGTCTTATTCGGTCTTGCGATACTGGCTTTTATCGTCTTAATAGCGATCGAGAAACGTCATCCTTTCCGTCAATTTCCTCAGAAGATTTTCAAAGAGTCATTTGTTACCAATACCACGGCATTTTTGATCAATAATGTGATTTTGACGGTATTGCGTGCATCATCATTATTTCTTGTCGCGCAACAATTTGCATTCTTTGGCCTATTGAGCGGATTGGACAATGGCCCGGTAAAATGGTTGCTGGCGTTCGCATTTTTTGATCTGGCCATTTATCTTTGGCATGTTGCCAGCCACAAATACGAGTGCTTGTGGCGCTTTCATAAAGTCCATCATAGTGATAAAGGTTTTAATGTCTCTACCGGGTTTCGCTTTCATGTTTTTGATTTATTGCTGGAAATTATTTATAAGTGTGTCTTTGTTGTCGTTATTGGCGTCAATGCGTACCTGGTACTTTCAATCGAGATTGTCGAGCTGTTTTTCATATTATTCCATCATGCCAATATTCGTGTTCCGAAAGAAGAACTTATTTCTAAAATTTTTATAACACCCTCATTACACCGTACCCATCATTCGACATTACGTATTGAGCACGATAGTAACTATGGTATTGTTTTTTCAATTTGGGACCAGTTTTTTGGCACCCGAAAAGAACTGGTTCCTGAACATATCGGCCTGGATTTAATTGAGGCTGAAAATTTTATCCAACTATTTTCCCTGGCCTTTATTACTGAACTGAAATTCAGAAAGTTATTCAGCTGGATTCCCAAAGGAAGAAAATAATGGCTATATGGCCGGTTTGCTCTCATTGCTTAACCAGTAGGTATACTAGCGATGATAATTAAAACAATAAAAGATATTCCTGCTTCTGAGATTACCGATCCTTTGGTTTTTAAGCAGCGACGTCAAATAATTAAATCCCTGTTCGCGACTATGCTTGCTGGTACGGGTATAAGCCAAGTATTAGCTAATAACGATAAATCGGCTTGGGCGGATTTGGCAAAAGCCGATATTTCAGCCGGTTCTTTAGTACCCACGTCTTTTGAACTGATTAAAAATAATACTAATTATTATGAGTTTTCTTTTAATAAAAAAGATGCAAGCACTCTTGCGCAAAATCTGAGTACTGATCCCTGGTCTGTAGAAATTAGTGGTGAGGTTGAAAACCCCGGTATATTTTATTTGGAAGATATCTTGCGGCAGCAGATGCTACAAGAATATACCTATCGTTTTCGCTGTGTCGAAGCCTGGTCTATGGTTGTACCCTGGGTCGGTTTTTCGTTGGCTAGTTTATTGAAAACTGTTAAACCCTTATCGACGGCCAAATTCGTTAAATTCACCGCTATTTATCAGCCGGACGTAATGCCCAAACAACAGGATAATGTGATGCTGGAATGGCCTTATGTCGAAGGTTTACGCATCGATGAAGCAATGCATCCTTTGACCATATTGGCTGTTGGCATGTATGGGGACAGTCTGCCTAAGCAAAATGGTGCGCCCTTGCGTTTGGTCGTACCCTGGAAATACGGCTTTAAAAGTATTAAAGCGATAGTAAAGATTGAGTTGTTAAAAAGAGCTCCGATTACCACCTGGACTAAATTTTCACCCAATGATTATGGCTTTTATTCTAATGTAAATCCTGCTGTTGCTCATCCTCGCTGGAGTCAAAATAGTGAACGCCAACTAGGCAGCCGCTTTTTTACCGGACGTCGACAAACTGAAATTTTTAACGGCTATGGCGAGCAAGTCGCGTCATTGTATAGCGGCATGGATCTACGGCATTTTTTCTGATGTTTATTAGATTTAACAACATGTGGTCTTTGATTTTTGTCGCGGGCTTAATACCGCTGTTCTGGTTGTTGATCGATATTGCTCTGGACAATTTGGGAGCAAATCCGATTCAGGCGCTGCATATTCGTTTAGGCGATTGGTCTTTGCGTTTTTTATGGCTGACCCTGGCCATTACGCCGCTACAAACCATTACCAAATGGCGGGGCATGACCGATTATCGGCAAATGTTGGGGTTATATGCTTTCTTTTATGCGACTTTACATTTACTGGTTTATTTGGTGGTAGACCATTATCTCCAGTGGCGTATTATTGGTATCGATATAATTGAAAGTTCTTATATCTGGTTTGGAGTTGTGGCATATAGTATCGTTTTTCTTTTAGCGCTTACCTCGCCAAAATGGGCTAAAAAGCGCATGGGTAAAACCTGGAAAAAACTCCACCGCTATATTTATATTGCAGCTATTGCAGCCATTATTCATTATTACTGGCAACTTAAAGGCAATCTGGCGGAACCTTTTTTTTATTTAATCTTAATCGCTTTATTATTAAGTTTTCGTATTGCCGTCTGGTTGAAAAATCGTCAATTTAATAAGATGATGATACCTACAAGAAATAAAATAATTATTCAGCCCGTTGCCTTGGTAACTCAGGAGATAAACAGAAAAATCATAGATAATGATTTGAAATAGGCCGTTTTTTCTGTGGAAAGTACGAAGTAAATCAAAATAGCGTATTTTTGCTTGGTATCTCTTTAAAAAATTTCGCTGGTTCCCAAACTGGAGTTTGGAAACCAGCACACTCTGGATAAGAGATATGAATGCTTACCCCCGACGCCACTGTCTTCTAATTAATTAGTTCCGATGACCTGTTATTCAACTTCACTATTCCTGTTCCGCCGTGACCTCCGTATTCATGATAATACCGCTTTGAATGAAGCCTTGCGGCTTTCTGAGCGGGTCATCCCCTGCTTTATTTTCGATCCAAGGCAAATTAAGCCGCATCCCTATCAGAGCAAGCCAGGTCTGCAGTTTATGTTGCAATCGCTGAAGGATCTTCAGCGGCAGTTAAACGCCGCTGGCGGAAAATTAGCGCTGTATGAAGCGCTGCCGGAACAGGTCATCAAGCAGTTGGTCGAACAGCAGCAGATACAGGCCGTGTTTATCAATCGCGATTACACGCCGTTCAGTCGGCGGCGCGATACTGAGTTGGCCGTTGTCTGTAAACAGCTGGGCGTTGCCTTGCACAGTCTTCCCGACAGCCTGCTTAATGAGCCGGAGCAGGCCGTAAAAAGCGATAAAACACCCTATAAAGTATTTACAGCCTTTTATAATAATGCCAGACAATTTCCGGTTGCTCTGCCACAGGCCCTGGTTCAGCGGAATTTTTTGTCTGTGGACTCAGAATTTGCCAGCGATTATCTGGGCCCGTCTCCTGTAAATACAGCAATCAACGGCGGCCGTGAGCCGGCTTTGGCGATACTGGAGCAGCTTGGCGACTGCGCCGATTACCAAAATACCCGCGACTTTCCTGCGCTGGACGCGACCAGCAAGCTTTCCGCCCATTTAAAGTTTGGCACTTGTTCGGTACGCGAAGTTTATTATGCGGTTACCGAACGGCTCGGCAGTGAACATCCCTTGCTTCGTCAATTGTACTGGCGGGATTTTTTTACTCATATTGCTTATCATTTTCCGCAGGTTTTCGGGCGCGCTTTTCTGGATAAATTTGCTAACCTGAGCTGGGACAATAACCCCGCTTATTTTCAAGCCTGGTGCGACGGAAAAACCGGCTTTCCAATCGTGGATGCCGGAATGCGTGAACTCAACGCGACTGGTTTTATGCATAACCGGGTGCGCATGATTGTTGCGTCTTTTCTGGTCAAGGACCTGCATATCGATTGGCGCTGGGGTGAGCGTTATTTTGCCCAGCATCTGCTTGATTATGATCCCTGTGTTAATAACGGCAACTGGCAATGGGCAGCCTCGACCGGTTGTGATGCGCAGCCTTATTTCAGGATTTTTAATCCCTGGCTACAGCAGCTTAAATTTGATCAGGACTGCCGGTACATTCATCACTGGCTGCCCGAACTGCAAGCCTTTCCCCCAAAAATCCTACATCAATGGGCTAAAAAGCACTGTGCTTGCAGTTATCCAGAGCCGATTATTGAGCATGGCCTTGAAAGTCAGCTCACCAAGGCATGGTTTAAGGAAGCTATGGTTCGTTTGGATTGATGCTATTTTATGGGCGCTAAGGCCTCGTTTAGCGCAGCTGCAAGATCGTCGTATTGAAACTTGAAGTCCTGCTTTAACAACCGTTCCGGCAATACTCGCTGACTGCCCAGGACCAGCTCAGACATTTCTCCGAGCAGCATTTTTAACACCCACGCTGGAACCGGCAGCAAGGCCGGGCGCTTTAGGCATTTCGCCAGTATCCGGGTAAATTCGGCATTGGTAACAGGGTTCGGAGCTGTCGCATTATAAGCTCCCTGCATTGTTGTATCGGTCATTATCGCCATTGCGATATTGATCCAATCCTGACGATGAATCCAGGACATCCATTGCCGGCCGTCACCGATGCGTCCGCCCAAGCCTAAGCGAAACGGCAGTAACAGGCGTTGTAAAAAACCGCCGCCGTTGGCAATGACCAGGCCGGTTCGTATCAGGCAAACTCTTACACCAAATTGTTCTGCTTGTTTGGCGGTAGCTTCCCAATCAATGCAAAGCTGTGCGGAGAAATCTCCAGCGGGAACCGATTGTTCGCTTAACACCGCGTCGCCATGGCCACCGTAATAGCCGATAGCAGAGCCGCTGATTAACAACTCGGGTTTAATATTCAAGCGAGCGATACAGCTAATCAATTGTTCTGTTAGGCCGATACGACTATCCCGGATTAGCTGTTTACGATCCTCGCTCCAGCGAGCGTCAACAATTGGCGCGCCGGCAAGATTGAATATGACCTGATAGTTGTCTTCTGCTTTCAGTTGCGAGAGACTGCCCAGCGACTTAACGTTGGGTCCGCATAGTTGGGCAACTTTCTCGGGACTTCGGCTGAGTACCGTAACGGCATGGCCTTGTTCAACCAAGCGTTTAGTTAAAGCGCTGCCAATAAAACCCGTGCCGCCAGTAATAAATATGTTCATAATCATATCCTCATAATCATTGGTTGATTTGAAAGAGCATCCGCCATGCTCAAATAATATTAAACCGATAGTGACAGTAAAGTCGGTTTTGATAAACTAGCTTATTGTGTGGATTCGAAAATAAGGTTTCTAAATAATCCCTAGCGATGCTTGGCATATCGTGAGTGACTATCGTTGGTCGGCTGATGTATAAACTAATTCTAAAAGGAAGCCAACAGGAAAGCAGTATTCCCATGTTCGAACTTTCTGTCCATAATCTGCATAGGAGTATGAATGCTTACCTTAAGCTAATGTATAAACTAATTCTAAAAGGAATCTAACATGAAAGCAGTATTTATATTGGTTGTTATCTTATTGGTCGGCTGTACCGGCATTCCCGAGGGACTTACGGCCGTGGAGGGTTTTGAAATAAATCGCTACTTGGGTACCTGGTACGAAGTAGCCCGACTTGATCATCGCTTTGAAAGAGGCTTGGAGAATATTTCGGCGACCTATACCTTACGAGAAGATGGCGGTGTCGATGTGCTTAATAAAGGCTGGGACACAAAAGCTGGCGAATGGCATCAGGCACAAGGTAAGGCTTTTTTTGTCGACCAGGCCGACCAAGGCAGGCTGAAAGTGTCTTTTTTCGGGCCATTTTATGGAGGTTACAATGTTATTGCGCTGGATAAGAAGGCTTATGCGTATTCGATGATAACCGGGCCGGACCGTTCCTATTTCTGGATCTTATCCAGAACCAAACAATTGCCTCAGGCGACTTTACAAGCGCTGATTGAGCAAGCTAAGACGCTGGGTTTTGCTACTGACCAGCTTATTTTTGTGAAACAGGATTAGCTGTAGTCTGTTTTATAATCTCATCTAAGTTTGCTAATAAGTAAGCGGACCTGGCCTGTCTTATTTAATCAGTCCAGCTGACGCTTTAGATCCTGCATGCGTTTTTTAATGGCATGAAAATATATGTAAGGTTTCTTCTGATCTTAACGACTAATTCGTTATCATCATGCAAAGCATTATGATCAGCTGCCATCTTTAATTTGAAAAGCCAGAGGAAACACCTATGACTACCAACATCGAAATCAGCGAATCCGTCCG
>CANNLO010000202.1 GCA_947505055.1 Methylococcaceae bacterium
GGTGTAATTCAGGGTAAACACCGATTTTAAATGAGGAATCAAAATATCATTTAAACTGGTGATAAACCCCCAGATAAAGAACAATGAGGTCAACAAAGTCAGCGAACCTGGATATTGGGGTTTATCGACGCTGCTTGCCAGTTTGTTTACAGAGGTCATAGGTTTATCGTCATCAGATTATTTTATTACGGTGAAGCCAACAATTTCATTGCCCACCAGCACTTTAAAATCGCCAGGTTCCACAACCCGTTTCATATCAATACCAATAAAAGACAAATCATTTGACGTTAAGGTAAAGCTTAACGCTTGAGTTTGACCCGGATTTAACTCGACTTTTTTAAACGCTTTTAACTGTTTATTAGGCCGCGTTACCGACGCAGCAACATCATTGATATAAACCAATACCGCTTCCTTGCCAGTTAACGTGCCGGTATTTTTGACATTAACGGACAAAGTAACATTTTCACCAAGCTTGATTTTATCTTTGTCCAGCTTTAAACCGCTGGTTTCAAAAGTTGTATAACTTAAGCCATGGCCAAACGGATACAGAGGGTTATAAGTGTTGCCTTCAAACGATTCAATGGGTTTGAAATCATAAGAGGTATAGCCATTGGTGTTGCGCGGATACGAAATCGGCAACTTGCCATTAGGGTTGTAATCGCCAAACAAAATATCGGCAATCGCTTCGCCGCCTTCCATGCCCGGCAAAAAACCTAAAATAACACCTGAAGCCTGTTCCACAATCTGCGTGATAATACGGGGACGACCACCCAAGGTTAACAAAATAACCGGTTTTCCGGTTGCAAACGCAGCTTGAGCAAGCTCGATTTGCGTCTGCTCAAGATTTAATGATTCAATATTGCCAGGGGTTTCGGTGTAGGTTTGTTCACCCAAACTGAGTAAAATAACATCATGCTTTTTGGCTGCTTCGACTAACTTTTGATGATCAATTTTGGCATCAAAAGATTCACCACCCAAATAAGTCACTTTCCCGGTGGCTTTGTTTTGTATCGCTTTCAAAACCGTCAGTTTTTCTTGGGGATATAAATGTTCAGCCGCACCCTGCCAGGTAATTGTCCAGCCACCATTCATCACGCTCAACAAATTAGCGGTTGGGCCCGCCACCAAAATATTGGCGTCTTTTTTTAACGGCAGGATGTTGCGATCATTTTTGGCTAGCACTATTGACTCACGAGCCGCCTGCCGATTTGTTGCTATCGCTTCAGCGGTGGCAAAATTTCCGGCAATGTCCAGTAACGGTTTCGGATCGAATAAACCGGCTTGATATTTGACGGTTAATATTCTGGAAACGGCTTCATCAATCCGCGTTAACGGCACTTCACCTGATTTAACCAGTTCAATCAACAAGTCATAAAAAGAAAAATCGAACGGCACCATGCTCATGTCAATACCGGCCATAACCGCAATTTTTAACGCTTCTTTTTCTGACGCCGCCATTTTATCGCGGGTGTAAAGGCGTTTAATGTCTTCCCAATCAGACACGGTAAAACCTTTAAAACCCAGTTCACCCCGTAAAATCGTGGTTAGATAATGATGATTGGCATGCCCCGGAATGCCATCAACTTCTGCAGAATTAACCATCACGGTCGGCGATCCTGCGTTGATACCTGCCGCGAAAGTTGGCAGAAAATATTCGCGCAACGCTCTTTCGCCTATCCAGGCCGGTGTCCGATCCTTACCGTTAAGCGGGTAACTGTAACCGACATAATGTTTTAAACAAGTCGGTGCTTTATTGGCTGCTGAAAAATCATCACCTTGATGACCTTTAATATAAGCCGTGCCCATAACCGTTGCCAAATGGACGTCTTCGCCAAACGTTTCCCACAAACGCGGCCACAACGGCTGACGACCGATATCCATCACCGTAGAAAAATTCCATTGCAAGCCGGAAGCGCGCACTTCTCTGGCAGTGATTTCACCTTCTTTAAACGCCAGATCAGCGTTAAAGGTTGCCGCCATGTTAATAGCTTGCGGAAACAACACCGAATTTTGTGTATAAGTCGCACCATGAATCGCGTCTATCCCGTAAATCACCGGGATTTTTAAACGTGTTTTTGCTCCCGCATCCTGAATGGTACGGGTCATTTTACGCCATATTTCAATCGATTGCGCCTTGTTATCCGGCGTAAACGGCGTATTTAAAATTGAACCTACATGATGCTTTGCGACCGCATCCTCGAGTTTAACCGGATCAATTTGATCCTCGGCATTTTGATCTTTGGGAACGCCAATCACCGTGAAATCAACCTGCGTCATCTGCCCCACTTTTTCTTCAAGCGTCATTTGGGACAGCAGTTTTTGGACTTTATTTTCTATTTCTTGTGCACTCACAGAACGCCCCGACAGGATAGATAAGATTAGGAGGGAAAAAATGTATTTTTTTTGCAACGTGATATTCTTCGTTTATTGTTAAGCGTAGGTTTACGCGTGTAAGCTGACAGTGCGCTATTTTAAGCTGTAGTAGGGTGTTTCTACAAATTAACCAAAGCCAGCTTTGAACAAGTTGCGTTGTGCGAACACAGTCAGACATATTTAATTTAACTTATAAGCCATTGCTAATTCCGACTTTCGTGGCTTTTAAAATCAAGTATGTTATTTTGTTACCCTTGCCAAGAACAATATCTCCAAAACAATGTTAAAAAAACAGCCACTGCTCAGTTTATTACTGATAATACTTGCCCTAACCGGCTGTAACAAAACCATCACTACCGCGCCCAACATTACTTTTGACACAATCACCGGTCAGAAAATCGCACTAAATGAATTTCGTGGCAAACCGGTTATCGTCACTTTTTGGGCAACCGACTGTGCTTCCTGTATTGAAGAAATCCCCGCCTTAATCAATCTTTATAAGCAATACCATCAGTCAGGACTTGAAATCATTGCCGTAGCTATGTCGTACGATCCGCCCAACCACGTCATTGACATGACTAAAGACAAGCAACTGCCCTACAATGTGGCGCTGGACTTAACATCCGATGTTGCACAGGCTTTTGGTGGAGTAATGTTTACACCCAGCACCTTTATAATTGCCCCGGATGGTTCTGTTGTTAAAAAACAAATCGGACTTTTTGATTTAGACAAAATGAACACTCTTATCAACTCACTACTAAAAGGCTGACCCATGCTCTGGCTAAAAGCGTTACATCTGATTTTTATGGTCACCTGGTTTGCCGGGCTTTTTTATCTGCCACGCCTTTATGTTTATCATGCCATGAGCGATGATGAGATCAGCAATGAGCGTTTTAAAGTGATGGAACGTAAACTGTTCTACGGTATTATGACACCGGGCATGATTGTGACTTTTATCTTCGGTATCTGGATGCTGGTTGCTTATGATTGGGCAATTTATGCAACTGCCGGTTGGCTGCATGCAAAACTGGCACTATTGGCATTGTCGCTAATTTATCATTATTTTTGCTATGTTTGGCTACTGGAATTTAAGCATGATCGTAATCAGCGCAGCCATGTTTATTATCGTTGGATGAATGAAGTTCCGGTTTTATTTCTGGTCGGCATCATCATTCTCGCGGTTGTAAAACCTTTCTAAACCAACAATTGTACAAGAAAAAATGAATCTATCCGATTTCACCCAAAACACCTACCTTGCCAGCCTCTCAGGTGGCTTGCTAATCGGTTTGGCCGCAGCAATGCTGGTATTGCTTAATGGACGAATAGCAGGTATCAGCGGCATTTTAGGCGGCTTAACCCAGGCCAAAAAAGGCGACAAAAGTTGGCGAGTCCTCTTTTTGCTTGGTTTGGTTGCCGCACCTTTTGTATACCGCATCAGTTTTGGACTGCCCACAGTGACTATCGAAGCTGAAAATATCACGTTGATCATTGCAGGGCTTCTCGTGGGAATCGGAACTCGCTATGCTTCCGGCTGCACCAGCGGCCATGGTGTTTGTGGTATTTCGCGTGGTTCGTTTCGCTCGATTGTCGCCACGCTGACCTTCATGACCGCCGGTTTTATTACCGTCTATCTGACTCGTCATCTGCTTGGACTTTAAACATGTTAAATCTTAATGCTTTTTTTGTTGGCCTGATCTTCGGCTTGGGCCTGATTATTTCAGGCATGACCAATCCAGCTAAAGTGCTCGGCTTTCTGGATTTGGCCGGTGCCTGGGATCCATCGCTGGCATTCGTGATGGGCGGCGCTATCCTGATAGGTTCAGGGAGCTTTGCGCTTGCCAAAAAACGTAAACGCAGCTTTTTGGGCGCAGCCATAAAAATTCCGTCTACAACCCGACTGGATAAACGACTTGTGCTGGGTAGCCTGGCTTTTGGCGTCGGCTGGGGAATTGCAGGCTTTTGCCCTGGACCTGCGATTGTGAGTGCGGCTGCCGGAGAACCCAAAGCCTGGTTATTTGTTGTAGCCATGTGCGTAGGAATGGCTTTGTACAGCCTTATTGAACTTCGCCAGAAATAATTAAATCAGACACGCCGATCACATTTGCTTGAATTTTATTCAGAAATCCATTCGTAAAGCTCAGTCAAGGTCGCATCACATTGGCAGCAGCTTGTGCCGCAGGATGCCGTCATTGGCAGTTTGCGTACCTTGCCTTTACTGATCCACTTTCCCAGCATGCCTCTTAATGCATCGGCATCCATATTAAAATGCACGATCAAGTCGGCCAGAGCAACGCGATGCTGGGTTTTCAAATAGGTTCGTAAATCAGACAGGATCACTTAAAGTCTCCGAATTTTGTTTTACACCGACTAAATCGGCATTTTTACCAAGTAACCATAAACCAAGTAATACCAATAAAAATGCACTAAGCAAGCCGGTTATACAAACAAAGGAATAGTCCGGATGCTGGCTATAAGTCATCGCTTGATAAAAGACAGTTGCGGTCATGTAGGCAATACCCGTCGTCCAGCACACTACAAAAACAGTCCAGTTCAAGTTAGTCTCACGAAATATTGCCGCCGTTGCCGCAACACAAGGTGCGTAAAGTAAAATAAACAACAAATAGGCAAAAGCGCCAGCCTGTCCATCGAAACTTTGCTGCATGGCGGCAAAAGTACCTGCATTAACTTCCTGTTCAGCAGCCGCTTCGGCTAAATCGCTTACGCTACCAATATTCAAACCCAAAGGGTCCAAAAAGTTATCAGCAACCGCTTTGATATTTTTAGGTACTGTTAGACACGCGGCAATCAAAGCCTGCTCAAGATCAAACTTGGGTTTATTAGCAGCGCTTGTGTTGGTTGCTGAAAACTGACTGTATAAGGCATCCAGCGTTCCTACCACCGCTTCTTTGGCTAAAACGCCGGTAAAAATACCTACGGTTGCCGGCCAATTGTCTTTTACGATGCCCATGGGTTTAAAAACAGGCGTCAAACTCCGACCGATTTCACTCAATACCGATTTATTACTGTTTTCCTGACCAAAACTGCCATCTGTACCCCAGGCATTCAAAAAGTTTAACACTAACACCATCGGTATGATGACCTTACCGGCGTTGATCAAAAAAGACTTGAGCCTATCCCAGGTTCTTATAAAAACCCCTCTAAATGTCGGTAGGTGATAAGCCGGCAACTCCATGATGAAAGGCGCTGATTCTCCCTTAAACAAGGTATGACGCATGATTAATCCGGTCAAAACAGCAACCGCGATACCCAGCAAATACAAACCAAACACCAGATTTTGACCGCCAACAGGAAAAAATGCCGCTGCAAATAAGGCATAAACCGGCAACCTTGCACCACAGGACATAAAAGGATTCATCAGATTGGTTAAAATCCTGTCGCGCTTATTTTCCAAGGTTCGTGTCGCCATAATCGCAGGTACATTACAACCAAAACCGACGATCATCGGCACGAAAGACTTGCCCGGCAAGCCGATCATGCGCATGAATCGATCCATAACGAACGCTGCCCTAGCCATATAACCGGAATCTTCCAAGGCCGACAAAAACATAAACAAAAAACCAACGATAGGAATAAAGGTAGCGACCACCTGTATGCCACCGCCAAAACCTTTAGTAATCAGGACCACCAGCCATTGCGGCAAATTAAGCGCACTCAGCAACAAACCCAAACCATCAATCAATAAAGCGCCTGTAGTCTGATCAAAAAAATCAACAAAAGCGCTGCCAATGTTGATGGTAAACATAAACATGGCGTACATGACTAACAGAAAAACCGGTATGCCTAGAAAACGATTCAACACAATGCTGTCAATTTTATCGGTAGTGTGTCGATTAATTTCGCTTAACTTACAAACTGCGCCTTGGGTAAGTTGATTAACAAAACCATAGCGTGCATCCGCAGCCAGTATGTCTATTTCATCATCCGTTTCAGTTTCAACCTGACGCTGTAACTTGGCGATGGCAGGCAATAACGCAGCTCCGGCTAGTTGCCTAGCCAGCGTATCATCTTCGAGTAAACGAATGGCCAACCAACGAAGGTCACATTGATGTTGCTGTGCCACTTCAACCAGCAACGGTGAAATATCAGCAATGGCCTGCTCCAAAGGCGCAATATAATTAATTGTCAAAGACGGGGTCGGTTTGGTGAGAGCGGCTTTATTGATGGCAGTCTTTAAGAAATTGATGCCACTTTTGGTTGAGGCGCTAATCGGAATAACCGGACAACCCAAAAAACGTTCAATATATTCAACATCAATTTTAATGCCCCGCTGTTTAACAGCATCCATCATATTAAGCACCAAAATCATCGGCACCCGCATTTCAATGAGTTGTGAACTTAAATAAAGGTTCCGCTCAACATTAGACGCATCAACAATATTAATGATTAAATCAGCCTGTTTGGAAGCGACATAATCGCGGGCCACTTTTTCATCCAGTGAAACCTGGTCATCAGCGGCTTCCAAAGAATAAGTGCCGGGAAGGTCAACCAATTCAATAAGCTTGTTTTCAAAACTGTATTCGCCGGTTTTTTTTTCGACGGTAACACCCGGCCAGTTGCCGACATGCTGCCTGGCACCAGTCAGCGCATTAAATAATGTAGTTTTGCCACAATTCGGATTGCCGACAACACCAACTGTAAAATCAGTTTTCATTATAATTTCTCTATCATCAATATTGCCGCTTCATCCTTGCGCAAGGTTAACGAAAATCCGCGTAACTTAATTTCAACGGGATCACCCATCGGAGCGAAACGAGTCACACGAAACTCAGTTCCTGGCGTTAATCCCATTGCTAACAATCGTTTACGATAAGCCTTACCGGATTGTTCAAAGCCAACTATTTTTCCTGAATCACCTGCAGCCAGATTTTTTAAGCTTATTATCATAATTTAAGCAGTGTAATAAAGTTCGTCAAAACCAAGCACTCTCAGAGCTTTCAATAATCATTCTCATTTGATATGACTATATCATAATAATAGGGTGGTTTCTGTATTTATTAGATGATGCTTTTTTACTTATGCCAAAAGACAATCTATGGTCACGTTAATAAAAACTAACTTAAAAAAGTAGATAGGCAATATAACTAAGGAATGTGTCCATTTTATCTGTAGTACATCTTACGCAGCTAAAAAACCAGAAGTGTATATCTAAAGATACCGGCGGTAACAATATTTAGGATTTGAAATCCTATCGTGCTTTGCAACAACTAGTGCAATAGGTTGCCATCCAATCAAACAGCAAATTTAGACCCGCCTGTCAATATTGTGAGCGTTGCTTCTAACGAATCTATGTCTTTAACAAAAACTTCACGCCTGATGACTTGGTTCACTGAAGCTATATTTTTGTTCCTGATTATCTTAACAAAGAAAAACCCACACCAATCAAGATAAACGCAAAAATAAACTGCTATGAGAGCTTACTTGGACGCTTCAATAACTATTGTTTAAAGTGTTACACCAATGATCCGATTTTGATTATCTAAAAGCGCTCCCCCTGCTGGTTATCCGCTACCAAACCCACCTTGATATGCCATTTCTGTCATATGGCCTGACAGTCATCTATTTTTCCAATGTGATATTTTTCATTTATTTTATTTTTTAAAAGACCCTCGCACGCTTTTTAAGGTGAATCTACTTTAATTTATTTCTACAAGTAATTGAAAAACAATAATTAATTATATTATTGGATTTTCTTTGGTGTAGTTAGTAAATATACTGTTGTACCAAGAAAGTTACAGTTCCATAAATTCCATATTTTTTGGCTTGCAAAAGCAGCTATTTACCATAAATATA
>CANNLO010000203.1 GCA_947505055.1 Methylococcaceae bacterium
AATGTCCCAAGTGGAACTTTCACATCTAATTTCATTACCAGCTTGTCAGTCTCACCTGTTCCTTTACCAGCTACGATCCCTCTGTTAATGACCGGTTTAGGTTTTATCGGTTTGTTTGGAAGACGTAATAAATTGGTTTAATCAAACTTAGTAAAGCCACCTGTTAAGAGGTGGCTTTTTTTTGGTTATTTAATCACATAATCAAATCGGTATTTTCCGTATTATTACTAGCCGACAAATTCCTCACACTCCAATTCCAGCTATTTCATTAAAACACCCCTATTCAAAAATAATCCCTCCCCACGTTTTTTTGATTTCAATCCAAGTTGAAATAATCAGAATAGAAATTTTTCCTGCTTTACATGATAAACTCAGAACCAGGTAAAAAATGTAAATCAGCACTATCTACGATTTTCAATAAAATTCACATCATCTAACGGAGTATTTTTTATGTCATTGTCCATGTACCAAGCTTCTACCCCTGTTTTTTTACGTATGTTAGACAATTTATCCGCCATACTGGAAAAGGCAGCCGCTCATGCCGAAGCGAAAAAAATCGACCCCGCCATCTTTATCAATGCGCGTTTAGCCCCGGATATGTTTCCTTTGAGTCGCCAGGTTCAAATTGCGACCGATATGGTTAAAGCTTGCGCGGCCCGCCTGGCTGGTATTGAAGTGCCCCAATTTGAAGATAACGAAAGCACTTTTGACGAATTGCAAGAGCGTATCACCAAGACTAAAACCTTTATGCAAAGCGTAACTGCCGAGCAAATCGATGGCAGCGAAGAGCGCAACATCACACCGAAATTTGGCCCCAGAATCCTTAGTTTCTCAGCTCAGGATTACTTGCTTGAATTTGTGATCCCCAATTTTCACTTTCATTTGACAACCACTTACGCCATCCTTCGGCATCATGGTGTGGAAATTGGAAAATCGGATTACACTGGCCAATATCAAGAATCGTCTGCAACTTAAATCCTGGATTTCGATAAGATTCTCTGCTGTGGTGGCGAAAGAAATCGCCACCACAGTGATGAACTTAAAGGGCAGCAAACAGCTCATGAACGACGATAGACGATTACACGAAGGCTCGGTGCTTAGATCGTTTTTCGATGATCAGCTACAACACCTGCAAAAACTCGTAAGCAATTTTGCTAGCCATAACCAAGACAGGGAACAGCAGGCCGAGGAATGCCGGCAGATTGTCGAAAATTTCGTGGATGCTTCAAACAATAAAATGCGGGCTGTTCACGATTACTCACATAAACTGAGAGCCCATGTAGTCGCTTTACACGCCCATGTTATTGCCATCGCAGATCAAATCCCTCCACCTGTTGATATAACGCCAACGACCTTTGGCACTGATCCTCTGGTTAACGCTCTTTTCGTTAACCGCAATGACATTGACAAGTTATTTACTAACGATCATGAAGTGGAAGTCTATTTGCGCTCCCATAGCAACGATCAGATCCCTAAACTGTATGCGCTGTTAACGGCCATTAAAAGTGAAAAGCGCATGCTGGGCATAGGCTTGCAAGGCGACATGCTTATTCGCGAAGTGCCGCAACTCGCGGTTAATTTTTCTTCCCACAAAAGTCATACACCTTGCAGCACTTATGCAGAGCTTATTGTGTTGTTAAGAAAATATCTTTTTACTTGCGTCGTAGTCTTGATCAAACAGGAGATGCAGTCCCACATGACCGACTCCATTATCAAACCGAGTAAAGATTCTTATGAATTACGGGTAAAAAGCTTGGCTAACCCAGACGTTTATCTGGATAAATTAATCACAAATCTTGAAAAACCCGAAACGCTGTTGAGTATTGAAAAAATACATTTTAAATTGAGCAAATTAGGCATCAAATTAGATGACGATGACAAGCAAAGTGCTGATGAATTTGATATTCATGAGCTGACCTGGAGTAACAGCGTCAAAAACGTAGTGCTACAAATTGCTCTTACCCTTTAAATAAAGAATATTGACTTAACCTGAAGTTCGTTGCAATACCATTGAAACCGCAGCAGCCCGGGTAACGACACCCAGTTTTTCAAATATATGTTCGAGATGTTTGTTGATGGTGCGTGGACTACTGCCCAGAATGATGCCCGCTTCTTTATTGGTTTTTCCTCGGGAAATCCACATAAGAATCTCCGCTTCACGAAAAGTAAGCCCCAAGCTGCTTTTGACCGATTCAAGGTCCCATTCTCCCGAATGTTTTTCCATGACCAGCAAATATTCACCGGTATTTTGGCAGGGCGATATTTTTGCTGAAAAATCAACACCTGCTTTATGGCTTTCGAAAGAGTTGGCCGAAGAATTATCAGAAAGTTGAAGGAATTGAGCGACCCATTCAAATAACGGTTTTGGGAGTAACGAACCCACTTCACTTTTACCTGTTAACAAATGTTTATTCATAAATTCGTTCAACCAATCAAGCCCTCCCGGTGTCAACCAGCTAATATTTCCCGAAGAATCAATCGCCAAAGCCGAAAAAGGACTATTCATTAATGCATTTTCAGCACGTCGCAGATTACGCGCCTGAGTCAGTTGCATTTCTACTCTGGCCAGAACTTCCGGAGGCCGTATCGGTTTTACAAGATAATCTACAGCGCCCTCTTCAAAGCCACGTAACAAATTATCCAGCTCGTTTAATGCCGTCATAAATAATACCGGGATATGAGCTGTTTCAGGATTTGTTTTAAGTTGATTGCAGGTTTCAAAACCATCAATACCCGGCATTATAACGTCCAGCAAAATGATATCCGGTTTTAAAAAGGAAATTTGCTCCAGAGCCGATTGCCCGTCAGTTGCAACCAGGACGCGGTAACCCGCTTCTGAAAGCGTATCAGACAACAACGCCAAATTGCCGGGAGTGTCATCGACAATCATCACGATACCGTTACTTTGAATAGATTTATTAATCATTTTTAGCAAGCTCTTCACTGGCAATGTGTAACAGTTTTTTTATTTCAACCAGACGAAATTCCCTGGCCAATGTGATGATTTTTTCCGCAAAACAAGTGTATTCAGGATGCTGTTGGATCAGCTCTGACAACGATTGATTAAGTCCGAAAATATCGCCTATCCTTACGTAAGCGGTCAAATCTTCGACAATCTGCGCAGGTGGCAGTTGAGAATTATCCAGAGATTCAGGCTTATTTTGCGCAGTCTGATCTTGATAAAGCCAGTCCAACGCCAGATGCAGCTTAAGCTTAGAAAGTAATTCATTAACTTGAATAGGTTTGGCCAGAAAATCGTTACAGCCGGCATTGATCGCATTGAGCCGGTCAGTCGGATAAGCATTTGCGCTCAATACCACAATCGGCGTTGCATAGCCTTGCTGGCGAAGTTGACGGGCCGTTTCAGTACCATCAAGTCCAGGCATGGATAAATCCAGCAAAATGAGATCCGGCAACTGCTGCTGTACTTGAACCAGACACGCTTCGCCGCTAAAGGCCTCAATAACAATAAAGCCCAGGGAGTCCAAAATAGACATTACTAAATGCCGATGTTCCGGTTGATCATCGACAATCAATATTTTTTGACGACGGCCCTCATAGCCGGTTATATCCTCTTCCTGAAGGTATTGTTGCTCGCCCCCAAGGTTCGGCAACAACAAGCGTACGGTAAACGTAGAACCCTGATCAGGAACGCTAATCACAGCCAGTTCACCACCCATGATTTCGGACAGGATTTTACTGATGGTAAGTCCAAGTCCGCTTCCCGAACCTAAATTCTCGCTGGGTAATTGAGTGAAAGGCTGAAAAATATTTTGCAGTTGATCTTCATGGATGCCGGGACCGGTATCGACCACCTGAAAAGTCGTTACGCCACAACTGTAACCAATACGAAAAACGATCTCGCCAGTCGTAGTAAATTTAATTGCATTGCCAAGCAGGTTAATGAGTATTTGCCCGACCCGCTTTTCATCTCCTCGAACCCGCTGAGGCAGTGTGTTGAGAATCTGGCAGTAAAAGGATAAGCCTTTTGCTTCCGCTTGCGGCATGAAGATATTGACCAGATGTTCAATAAAATTCGGAAAATCAATTGGCTCTTGCCGCAGCTCAAATTTACGCGCCTCGATACGTGCAATGTCGAGAATATCTTCAATCAATGAGGATAAATGTTCGCCGCTCCGTTTCAAAATATCGACGGCTTGTTTTCGATGTGCCGGGATGGTCGGATCTTTTTGCAGAATATAGGCGTAACCGACAATACTGTTTAAGGGGGTTCGTATTTCGTGGCTCATACTGCTTAAAAAGCGGCTTTTAGCGCTGTTGGCACGATCTGCCATTTTAATGGCTTGCTGTAATTTGGCATCGGTTCTTTTATGTTCGGCAATTTCCATTACCAGTCGCTGAGTTTGTTTGGCAATTTCTTCCTGGGCAACGCGTCGGCTTTCGTCATTCAAGACCAGCCACCAGGTACATAAACCGATGAAAACCAGTAAAGCCGCATAAACTTTGAAAAAGTTGTATAGCAATAAATTAAAAGCGTGGTAGTTATGTTCGACGCTTAATAAATCCTGATAATAAATGATACTGACAAAAATCCCGGTCAACGCAGAGAGCAAGGTGAACATCAGGGCAAAACGTAAAAAGCGCAAGCGGGAAGTCATGGTCATTTTTGCTGGCAGGAAGCGTGTAGCGATATCCTCCAGATAATCATCGAAACGAAAACCAACCTTGCAGGCATCAAGGCAACGTGCATCCAGTGTGCAACACAGCGAGCAGATGCTATCGGCATAGGCCGGGCAATAGGCCATGTCTTCGTGTTCGAAGTCGTTTTCACAAATGGTGCATTTGCTGTGTGATTTCTGGTTATTCTCCTCACGTTTGCGTGCCAGATAATATTTGCCGCGACTGAGCCAGGCAATCGCGGGTGTCAGCATAAAAGCCAGGCCCAGGGAAATAAACGCCGAAAAGGCTTTGGGTAATTCGCCAAAAAGCCCCAAGTAAGCCATTATCGACAATAAAGACGCGAAAAAGGTAGATAAAATGCCGACCGGATTCAGGTCAGGCAGGTAGGCACGCTTGAATTCGACTATTTTAGGACTTAAACCTAAGGGTTTGTTGATCATTAATTCGGCGGCAATGGTGCTGATCCAGGCTATCGACAAATGGGAAAACAAACCCAACACTTTTTCCAGGGCACCAAAAACGCCAAATTCCATCAGCAACAACGCAATCATGACATTAAAAAACAACCAGACCACCCGTCCCGGATGACTGTGCGTCAGTCGCGAAAAGAAATTAGACCAGGCCAACGAGCCGGCATAAGCATTGGTCACATTGATTTTAATCTGACTGAGAATGACAAACAGTGTGGTAGCGGCCAAGGCCCATTGAGGATTGTCGAAAAGCTGGTTATAAGCAGTCAAATACATTTGCGTGGGTTCATGGGCGTGCTCCGGGCTGATACCATTGCGTATCGCCAAATGTGCCAATAAAGCTCCCAGTAACTGTCTGGTTGCGCCAAACACAATCCAGCCCGGTCCACCCGCCAGCATGGCAAGCCACCAGCGATAATTGTTTGATTGGGTTTTCTCCGGCATAAAGCGTAAAAAATCCACCTGTTCGCCGATTTGCGCCATCATCGAGAAAGCCACTGTCGACGCTGCCCCAAATAACAGCCAGTCAAAACCTTGTCCGGTACCTGCAAACCAAAAATAAGTTTGTAAAATGGGCATCGCTTCGGGTTCGCGCATTGCAACGGCTACATAAGGTGCAATTAACATAATCAGCCATAAGGGCTGAGTCCATAACTGCATGCGGCTGATAGTGGTTATACCGAAAGTTACCAAAGGTATGACAAGTACAGCACTGATCACATAGGCAATCGGTAACGAGATATGGAAATACAGCTCGATGGCCAGAGACATAATCGAGGCTTCCAGCGCGAACAGCGTGAAAGTGTAGGAGGCATAAATCAGGGATGTGACGGTAGAACCAATGTAACCGAAACCTGCGCTACGGGTTAGCAAATCAATATCAATATGGTAGCGGGCGGCGTAATAACTAATCGGCAGACTGGTGATAAAAATCACCACAGCAGCAATCAGAATTGCCCAAAAAGCGTTGGTAAACCCATAGTTAATCGACAGAAAGCCGCCAATGGCTTCCAGCACCAGAAAGGAGGTAGAGCCAAACGCGGTGTTGGCGACCTCAAACTCTGACCATTTTCGGAAACTGCGCGGTGCGTAGCGTAAGGCATAGTCTTCCATGGTTTCATTGGCCACCAGCGCGTTATAATCGCGACGAATCTTTTCGATGTTTTGGTGGATTTTAGCTTTCACAACGCTCGCTTAGTCAGATTATTTATGCTTCAAGGAATCCAATCCTTACCGTCGCACATGACCAAAATCAATAGTCAGCGGTGACCCCTGGTTGTAGATGATAATCTGTTTACGGCCATTATCGTTACTTTCAGTCACAGAAGGCTTGGTATTTTTTGGATCTGCAGGTTCCGTGACTTGCTTGACTTCGACCCTAAACTCAGGCATCCAGGTCGGTTTGAATGTGGTACTGTCTGTTGTGTTTCCTGCCGTGGGTAGTTTCAACTCTTCCAACAAACCAAGACAAGCGGTACTGATCTGATCTACCAACTTGTCAACGACCTTAGTCTGGCTAAAGCCTCCAGAAAGTTGATAGGCACTGAAAGTCATCTTATGATCCGTGTTAGTGTCTTTGCTTCCGGTTTTTTTTAAGCGACAACTTATGGGTAATACATTGGCCTTTTGAAATTGGGGCGAGCGGGGATCTGAATTGCCGGTGCTGTAAGAAAAGCCGGTCGGTGTTTCCTCGTTGACAATTTTACCCAGTATCGCTTCAAGTGTATGGGAATAGCGGGTTTCGTTAAGCTTGACTGGATACTGCCATTCAGTCAGGTTCTTGCTGACCCGCTCAGTTATCAACTTAGTGGAAAAACCGAAACCAAACTGGTCAAGATTGCCATCCACAAGACTAAACTCTATTGCGCTAATTTCAGCTTTATCGATACTTAAAGGCTTTAGTTCTGCAGCCAGCACAGGACACATCAAACCGCTAATAACCAGTAAACCGAACACGGCATAGTTTGTCTGCATATGAAACCTGTTCATGGCGCCCTCCTAAATAAGTTGTTAATTATCATATAAAAATCAGCCATTTCTTGCCATACGTCAAATGACTGATGAGTTATATGACGGATTGTGCAGAGTGGCCGAAAATCAAATAATTAATCACGCCAGTTTTCGCAGCGACACTTTACTGCGAATACTTTTACATTTGGTTATTTGAGCGAGGGAGACTGTAAATGAATGATTTTGTCCGAAACAGTAATTTGTTTTTATTGGAATTCACAGTTAGGCAGGTAGCGGCATGAAAACGTTAATTAAATTGGATCTTGATAAAAAACCCTGGGAACAGGACGGCCAGATTCACAATCGCTGGCACCCGGATCTGCCTATGGTGGCAATGGTCAAACCGGGTGATGAATTCCGCGTGGAATGTATGGACTGGACCGGTGGCCAAATCGGCAACAACGACAGTGCTAATGATGTACGTGATGTGGATTTAACGCAAGTGCATTATCTTAGCGGACCGATCGGTGTTGAGGGCGCTGAACCTGGCGATCTGATGGTGGTAGATATTCTTGACGTAGGCACTTTCGATGATCAGCAATGGGGTTTTAATGGATTGTTTTCAAAGGAAAATGGCGGCGGCTTCTTGACTGATCATTATCCTGAGGCGCGTAAATCCATCTGGGATTTTCACGGGATTTACACCACCTCAAGACATGTTCCCAATGTTAAATTTGCAGGCATTATGCATCCTGGCCTGATTGGCTGTTTGCCTTCACGGGAGCTCCTTGAAAAATGGAATCAACGTGAAGCCGATCTGATTGCTACTGATCCCGAACGGGTTCCGGCCTTGGCGCTGCCGCCCAATCCGCAGTCTGCGGTAATGGGCAAACTGACCGGTGATGCAGCCAAAGCGGCTGCCGCAGAAGGCGCCCGGACAGTTCCGCCGCGTGAACACGGCGGTAATTGTGATATTAAAAATCTTACCAAAGGCTCGAAAGTATTTTTGGCTCTATGTGATTCGTAGTGGGTAGCACTATATAATATAGCCATGAATAGTGAAATCTTATTTAGCATGGCTTTAGGCCTGCAAGCACCC